>JADQCD010000080.1 GCA_016278285.1 Actibacterium sp. | reverse complement strand
TACCTTCATGATGTATCTGCCGCGGCTGTGCGAGCATTGCCTCAACCCGACCTGCACGGCCTCTTGCCCCTCGGGCGCGATCTACAAGCGCGAAGAGGATGGCATCGTCCTGATCGACCAGGAAAAGTGTCGCGGCTGGCGGATGTGCATCTCGGGCTGCCCCTACAAGAAGGTCTATTACAACTGGGACACCGGCAAGTCCGAGAAATGCACCTTCTGCTATCCCCGCATCGAGAGCGGCCAGCCCACGGTATGTTCGGAAACCTGCGTGGGGCGCATCCGCTATCTGGGCGTGATCCTCTATGACGCCGACAAGATCGAGGCGGCGGCAAGCGCCGAGCGCGAAACCGATCTTTACGGCGCGCAGATGGACGTATTCCTCGATCCCAACGATCCCGAGGTCATCGCCGCGGCCCGCCGCGATGGCGTGCCGGACGACTGGATCGAGGCAGCGAAGAAAAGCCCGGTCTGGAAGATGGCGATGGACTGGAAGGTCGCCTTCCCGCTGCATCCCGAATACCGGACGCTGCCGATGGTGTGGTACATCCCGCCGCTGTCGCCGATCCAGAACGCGGCGCAGGCGGGGCAGATCGCGATGCAGGACGAGATGCCCGATGTGCGCAGCCTGCGCATCCCGGTGAAATACCTCGCCAACATGCTGACGGCGGGCGACGAAGAACCGGTCGTGAACGCGCTGGAGCGGATGTCGGCGATGCGGCTCTACATGCGGGCGCTGTCCGTCGACGGCGTGCGGGACGAGGCGATCGCCGCGCGCGTGGGTATGTCCGGCCGGGTGATCGAGGACATGTACAAGATCATGGCGCTGGCCGATTACGAGGACCGGTTCGTCATCCCCACCGCCCACCGCGAACAGGTCGAGGACGGCGCGGAGATCCGCGGCGGCTGCGGCTTCACCGACGGCAACGGATGCTCGACCGGCTCGATGAGCAAGGGAACGATGTTCGGCGGCAAGAAAAAGGGCTTCACCCTGCCTGAGGAGACATTCTGATGATGGACCGGACACTCAAGGCCCTGTCGCTGCTGCTCAGCTATCCTTCGGCCGAGTTGCAGGCGGCCACGGACGAAATCGACGGGGTCATCTCCGCCGACGCGCGCATTGCCCGCTCCACGAGGGACGCCCTGCACCGGTTGACCCGGATGCTCGGCTCGGGCGATCTCTACGACGTGCAGGAAACCTATGTGACGCTCTTCGACCGCTCGCGATCGCTCAGCCTCAACCTGTTCGAGCATGTCCACGGCGAAAGCCGCGATCGCGGCGGCGCGATGGTCAGCCTGCTGGAAACCTATCGCGCGGCCGGATTCGACCCGGTGACCAGCGAATTGCCCGATCACCTGCCCGTCTTGCTGGAGTTTCTGGCAACCCGCCCGCAGGCCGAGGTGAAGGACATCCTGGAAGATGCGGGGCATATTCTCCAGGCACTCGAAACGCGGCTGAACCGCCGAGAGAGCGGCTATGCACCCGTGTTCGCGGCTCTGCTGCAATTGGCGGGCGCCCGGGCCGACATTGACGCGGTTGCCGAGCTTTTGAAGCAGCCCGACGACGACCCCGACGACCTGGCGGCGCTGGACGCGATCTGGGAAGAAGCCGAGGTCACTTTCGGCCCCGACCCGAACGCCGGCTGCCCGCAGGCGCGCGACATGCTGGCCATGATGGATGAAACGGCTTCGCCCCTCAAACCCGCCGCCCTGAACAGGAGCACATGACATGTTCGGCAATTTCGATATCAACTTCATGCTGTTCGGCGTCATGCCCTATGTCGCGCTGACGGTGTTTCTCGTGGGTTCAATCGCGCGCTACGAGCGTGACCCCTTCACCTGGAAAAGCTCGTCCAGCCAGCTGTTGCGCCGCAAGCAACTGATCTGGGGGTCGATTCTGTTCCATGTCGGCATCCTGACGGTGTTCTTCGGCCACCTCGTGGGTCTCTTTACGCCGGTCTGGGTTCTGGATGCCCTCGGAATCCCCTACGGCCTCAAGCAATGGATGGCTGTGCTGATCGGTGGGCCCGCCGGCATCGCGGCGTTGATCGGCTCGACGATGCTCTTGCACCGCCGTCTGTTTGATCCGCGGATCCGCGTGACCTCGACGGTTCCCGACATCCTGATCATGGTTCTGATCTGGATGCAGCTGGCCATCGGTTTGCTGACAATCACGCAGACGCTGCAGCACATGGACGGATCGGAAATGGTCCGATTCATGGCCTGGTCACAGAGTGTCGTGAGCTGGAACATCAATGCCTGGGTCACGGTGGTTGACGTGCATTGGCTCTACAAGCTGCATATCTTCCTGGGGCTGATCATCACCATCCTCTTCCCTTTCACGCGGCTCGTGCACATCTGGTCGGGCTTTGCGGCTCCTTTCCGTTATCTGCTGACGCGGCCCGGATATCAAATCGTGCGCTCGCGCCGCCGCCGCCCGCTCGAGGAACGGCGCCGCGCCTTTGATGCCCGGCAGGGCAAGACCGGCCTCAAGGCCACCACACCGGCGGAGTGAGAGGCATGAACATGGCCCTTTTCCCCGATGTCATTGTGAACGGCGAAGAAATTCCCCCGGCGGCCATCGCCGCCGAGGCCCAGAACCATGAGGCGCCAAAGGGAAAGCCCGGCATCGCCTGGCGCAAGGCCGCGCGTGCGCTGGCAATCCGGTCGCTGCTGCTTCAGGAGGCGCGCGCCCGCGCGATCAGGGCGGATGTGCAGGAACTCGCGCCCGGCCGCTTCGAGACGGAGGAAGAGGCGCTGATCCGCGGGTTGCTGGAAGAGGCGGTTGTCGTTCCGGCCGCGACCGAGGCGGAAATCCGTGCCGAGTGGCGGAAGGATCCCGATCGTTTCCGCTCTGCGCCGCTGTGGGAGGTGTCGCATATCCTGTGTGCCTGCGACCCCCGCGACGAAGACGCGTGCGCAGCGGCCGAGTCAAGGGCGTGCGGGCTGCTTTCCCGCATTGACGGAGACCCCAAGGGGTTTGCAGCGCTGGCGGCGCGCGAAAGCGACTGCGGCTCGAAATCCGGCGGGGGAAACCTGGGCCAGCTCGGCCCCGGCGACACGGTTCCCGAATTCGAAGCGGCACTGCGCAAGATGGAGGAGGGCGAAATTTCTTCGGAGCCGGTTCTGTCGCGGCACGGCTGGCATATTGTCCGGCTCAATGCCCGGGCGGATGGCCATGTCCTGCCCTATGAGACGGTGCGTCCCCGGATTGCCCTTGCGCTGGAAAAGCTGGCCTGGGCGCGCGCCTCGCGCGAATTCGTCCGACAGCTTGCCGGGCGGGCGCAGATCACTGGCGCCGAACTGGACGCGATCTGAGGATGCGGCTGTCATGACGGCAAGGAAGATCACCGGCCGGGGAGGGGCCCATGCTGGATAACCTGCTCAGGCGGAACCGCGACTGGTCGGCGCGGCGAAATTCCGAGGAACCGGGATATTTCGCCCGGCTGGCGACCCGGCAGACGCCCGAATTCTTCTGGATCGGTTGTTCGGACAGCCGCGTGCCCGCGAATGTTGTCGCGGGGCTGGACCCGGGCGAGGTCTTCGTGCACCGAAATGTCGCCAATGTCGTGCATTCGGCCGACATGAACCTTCTCAGCGCGCTCGAATTTGCTGTCGACGCGCTTGCCATCCGCGAAATCATTGTCTGCGGGCATTACGGCTGTGGCGGCGTCAAGGCGGCGACCGAGGATCTGCCGCATGGCCTGGCCGATCACTGGCTGGAGCCGATCCGCCGGCTCGCGCGCGCCTATGCGGTCGATCTGGCCCGGTGTGAGAGCACGGAGGCGCGGCGCGACAAACTGGCAGAACTCAATGTCGTCGAAGGCGTGCGCCGCGTGGCCGAGACACCGATCCTTCAACGCGCCTGGGCCCGCGGGGCGGAAATTTCGCTGCACGGGTTGATCTACGGCCTGAGGGACGGGCTGTTGAGGGATCTCGGCTGCACCGTGTCACATGGAAAATTGGAACAGGAGGCCGCGCAATGAGCCTTGTCGATCCGATCATGGGGCCGGGCTGCGGCTGCGATGATGCCGATCTCCTGCATGGGTTGCTTTCTGTCGATGCGGCCCTCGATGTCCTGACGGGGCTGGCGAGGCCTGTATCGGAAAGCGAACCATTGGCCATTGGGGCCGCGCGGGGGCGTGTTCTGGCCGAACCGCTCTGCGCCTGCGGCCCGGCACCGGCGTTCGACAATTCCGCAATGGACGGATACGCGATCAACACGTCGGACCTTGTGGGCGACGGACCATGGATGATGGCCGTCACCGACAGGATCCTCGCCGGTGACGGCCGGGCACGTTCCTTGCGCCGGGGAACCGCGATGCGAATCCTGACCGGCGCGCCCCTGCCTGACGGGGCGGATGCAGTGGTCATGCAGGAAACGGTGCGGCGCGACGGTAATCGCATCACACTTCGAAAACGCCCTGCGCCCGGCGCGCATATCCGGCGCGTCGGGGAAGACATGGGCGCGGGCGATGTCGTGCTGCCGGATGGTCAACGTCTAGGTCCACGCGAAATCGCTGTCGCCGCCGCTGCCGGCGCGGACGAACTTCGCGTCCGCCGCCCCGTTCGGGCCGCGATCCTGGTGACGGGCGACGAGCTTCGCACCCCGGACAGCGGGCCGGGACGCGGCCGGATTCCCGACGTGAATTCGCCAATGCTGCGCGCCGCCCTGAATGAGCCATCCGTGCGGATAATCGCCACCGAAACCGGACAGGACAGCCTGACCGGCCTTGCGGATCAACTCGGCCGGTTCGCCGGGTCCGCGGACATCGTCATCACGACCGGCGGCATCTCTGTCGGCGCGGCCGATTTCGTGAAGCCCGCGTTTGAACTTGCCGGGGGGCGGATCGCATTCTCGGGCGTTGCGATCAAGCCGGGCAAACCGGTCTCTGCCGGTCATCTGGAGCGGGCGGTCTGGCTGGGGCTGCCGGGAAATCCGCTTGCGGCATTCACGATCTGGGAAATCTTCGGCAAGCCACTGATGGCGCGGCTGGCCGGGGCGCGCCGGGCACCTTCCCGGCGACGCCATGTCGTGACCGCCTCGGCGATACGGCACCGGCCGGGCCGTTGCGAGGCACGCCTGGCCAGTCTTGTCGGTTGCGACGGTATGGGACGAGAGGTCGTGACCGCCTCCGGCCAGACCCATTCAGGGCGGGTGGGCGGATTGCCCGACGCCGACGGTCTGGTGCTTCTGCCCGCCGAGGCGGAGACGCTTGCGGCCGGCAGCCTCCTCGAATTTCTGCCGTTCGAGACGGATTGAAAGGACATCACGAGATGCGTATCGCTTGCACAATCGCCAATGGGCGCGGGGGGACGGACGACTTGCTGGCGTCATTCGCGCAGGTCCTGCAGGAACGTGGTCAACGCATTGGCGGCACGGTCCAGTTCAACACGGCGCCTTGCGACGACAGGAAATGCGACATGGATGTGCGAGTCTTGCCGGATGGTCCGGTCATCCGCATATCGCAAAGCCTTGGCGCGGGGGCACGCGGCTGTCGCCTTGATCCCGGCGCGCTGGAACAGGCCGTCGGCCTTGTCGCGGAGCGTCTTGCGGCCGGCACGGACCTGCTGATCGTCAACAAGTTCGGCAAGCATGAGGCCGAAGGGCGCGGATTTCGTCCACTGATCGCCGAAGCGATCGGGCGCGACATTCCGGTGCTGGTCGGCCTCAATACGTTGAACAGACCCGCATTCGATGCCTTCAGCGGCGGTATGGCCGAGCAGCTCGATGCGACGATACCGGCGCTTTTGACGTGGTTCGAAAACGTGGTTGTGGCGGCTTGAGGCGGAAAAAGCCGGGAAACCGCTATATCCTTGGGGCTTTCAGCGCGCCCATTTTCGCTTTGGCCGGGGGGCGGGACAATCGCTGACCGAAAGGCGCTCGTGTTTCGCGCAGGAAGGCGCGACATGGCCTGCCGTGCCGCCCGGCTCATCCCGTCCAGATCGCCGTGCCGCCGCAGATATTCGGATCGGGCGATCCGATGACGCCGTCGTCGCGTTCGGGATAATCCAGCGCGGTCAGGACACGGCGGATCACCGCCAGCCGGGCGCGGCGCTTGTCGTCGGCGCGGATCACCGTCCATGGCGCGTGCGCGGTATCGCTGCGCGCGAAGGTTTCGGAAATGGCGTCGGTATAAGCGTCCCAGCGGCTCAGCCCCTCAACGTCGATCCGGCTCAGCTTCCAGTGCTTCAGCGGATCGGATTCCCGTCCGAGGAAGCGGCGCAACTGTTCGGCGCGGCCGACATTCAGCCATATCTTGACCAGATGGATACCCTCGTCGACCAGCATTCGCTCGAACTCGGGCACCTGGCGGAAAAACCGCTCGCGCTGGCCGGGCGTGCAGAAGCCGAACACATGCTCGACAACACCACGATTATACCATGAGCGGTCGAAAAGCACCATCTCGCCGGCGGCCGGAAGATGCCGGACATAGCGTTGGAAATACCACTCTCCCGCCTCTCGGTCCGATGGCTTGGGCAGTGCCACGAGGCGTGCGATCCGCGGGTTGAGATATTCCCGTACGCGCTTGATCGCGCCGCCCTTGCCGGCCGCGTCGCGTCCCTCGAACAGCACCGCCATCCGGCGTCCGCTTTCCTTTATGCCCGATTGCAGCTTGGCCAGTTCGATCTGCAGCGCCCGCAGCTCGTCGCGATAGTCGCTGCCATTCATCCGCTTCTCGTAAGGGTAGCTGTCGGACAGGATGTCCGCCTTGTCGCCCGCGTCGATGGCGCGTCGCACCGCGTCGGGCGCGCCTTCGGCATAGTATGTGCTGATCGCCCCGTCGAAAGGAAGATCCATGGTGCGCCCCCTGGCTTTCGGTCATGCATGTGCCACCAGTATGGCGATTGCCGGATTCAGCGCAATCCGGCGCGTGCGGCGGCGCGATCGATGGCGGCGGTGACCTGGGGCAGCGCGGCGTGGTGCGGCATGTGGCCGATGCCGTCCAGTGTGGTTAGTCGGGCTTCGGGCAGGTCACGCTCCAGACGTGCCGCATGGATCGAGAGGCCGACGGTGGTGTCGGCGGTTCCATGTACGATCTCTACCGGAAGGCCGAGCTGCGAATAGCGCGCCTGCATCGCGGCAATCTGTGCCTTCAGCGCCCGCCTTTGGCGGGCATTGGCCCGCAACACCTTGCGGCGCAGGGTCATCTCGGGGCCGAAATGCCTGCCGTAACCTTCGGGAATGCCCTGAGGTGCAAAAACCTCGGCCAGCTTGCGTGTCACCACGCGCCGGGGCACTAAGGCGGTCAGCAGCGGCACCGCCAACGCCCGGCCCAACGGGTGCCCGGTAATTCTGTAGAAGGCGGGCAGGCCGGCATCCCAGCGGTGAGAAGGGGTCGAAAGCAGCACCAGCCCCGCAAGCGTGTCAGGGGCATTCAGCGCCCAGGACAAGGCCACCGCCCCGCCATAGCTGTGGCCCAGAACCAGCGGATGTCTGGCGCCCAGCCTTTCGACCACGCCCCGGATCAGCCGCGCCTGCACCGCCAGGCTCTCGCCGTTTTCGGGCATCTCGCTCCAGCCCAGGCCGGGGCGATCGACGGCGATCACGCGGAAGCGGTCGGTCAGGGCGGGCACCAGCGAGAACGTGAAATCGCGCAAGCTGCCCGAGGCGCCGTGGATCAGAACCAGGTCGGATCCGGTGCCCGCCACGACGGCGTGCATCCGCATCCCTTCGACGGTCAGGATCTCGCCCGCCGGGGGATAGGCGGCCTCGGCCGCGGCCTCGCGCGTGGCGGCGCGGTGCCCGGTCAGGACGGCGCCGGCGCCGATGGCGGCGGCTGCCGCTGCGATCAGGCTAAGCGCCAATTTTCTCGATCTCGTATGGCGTGGATTGATAGATCTCGTTGATCCAGTTGCCATACAGAAGATGCGCGTGGCTTCGCCAGCGATTGAGCGGGGGTTTCGACGGATTGTCCCCGGGATAGTAGTTGATCGGTACGTTGATTGCCGTTCCCGCCGCCACGTCGCGGTCGTATTCCTGTTTCAGCGTGTCGCTGTCATATTCGAAATGGTTGAAGATATAGAGTGCCCGATGGCTTGCGTCCTCGACCAGGCAAGGGCCGACCTCGGTGCTTGCCAGAAGCGTGACAAGCCCCGGCACGGCGTCGATCTCGTCCTGGCGCATCTCGGTCCACCGGCTGACCGGAACCACGCAATCGTCCGAGAACCCCCGCAGATAGGGCGACGCGGGCGCAAGGTTGTCGTGTCGGAAACATCCGAAAGCCTTGTGCGCCAGCATGTGTTTCTTCACGCCGTGAAAATGATTGATCATCGCCATCCCCCCCCAACAGACGCCAAAGGTGGAATGCACGTTGGTCTGAGTCCAGTCGAAGACCTGCCGCAACTCGTCCCAATAAGTCACCTGGTCGAATTCCAGATGCTCGATCGGGGCGCCGGTGATGATCAGCCCGTCGAACTTCTCGCCGCTGGCGGCGACCTCGGCGAAGGGGCGATAGAACGCCTCCATATGCTCGGCGGCGGTGTTCCTGGTGGTGTGTTCGGTCATGCGGATCAGGCTCAGCTCGATTTGCAGGGGCGTGGCGCCGATCAGCCGGGCGAACTGGTTTTCTGTCTGGATTTTCTTGGGCATCAGGTTCAGCAGACCCAGGCGCAGGGGGCGGATATCCTGGTTCGCGGCGTGGCCTTCGCCCATGACCATCACACCCTCGCGCGTCAGAACGTCGAAGGCGGGAAGGTCGGAGGGCAGCTTTATAGGCATCGCGGAATCCTGTTTCGGGAAAGGTCAAGGAATAGGACGTTTTTCAGCGGTCCTCAAGGGCGCCGGCAATAAGGGCGTCGAAGTCGGCCGGAGAGCGTAATTGTCCCACGTCATGGGCCGAGACACGCAAACCCCATTTTTCGGCCATCGCGGCATAGCGTGGATGGCGATGCGCCAGCGCCCGGGCATAGGCCCATCGCACGAAGGCGTCCGGATCAACTTCGCTTTCTTTCAGATTGTTTTTGCTCAGGTATTCCGCCCAGACCGCGCGCAGGAACCCGGGCTGATAATACATCGGTTTGGGCGCCTTGTCGAAGCGTCGGATCAGTTGTTCGGTATGCGCCTCGGTTCCCTCGATCCAGACCAGCAACAGGTTGTCCGATAGCGTTCGCAGAACCCTGTCTTGCGGGTCGTCCGGATCGACCACCTCGCAGATCGAGCCGCCGCTGTCGCAAACGAAATTGTCGTATTGGTAGATCGCCTTGGCCCGTTCGATGAAATGGGGCGTGTCCAGCAGCGCGGCGATTTCCGCCTGCCGGTGCTGTTCCTGGCGCCGCATGTATTCGTCGAAGGGAAGGCCACCCTTTTCCGGGTCGCCCGGCTTGCCCAGATAGGTCGAGAGCGGCGCCAGATTATCGAAGGTGATGTTCGACGCGATATAGACGCTGTCGGTCAGCAGCAGTTCGCGCAGAAGCGGCACCTTCATCGCCTCGCGCTTGAAATTGTCCGAGATATGCTCACCCATGTAGCGGGTGCCGATGCGGTAATCGATGGAGTAATGGAACCAGCCGCCCGCGTCGCGCAGGAGGTTCGACAGGTGGGTCTTGCCCAGCCCGGACATGCCGAACAAAAGCACCCGTTTTTCGGTCGCCGCGCGCCAGTCCCCGGCCGTCTGATAGAGCATCGTCCCCCCCGTTTTTCGTCCACGCTTGGTAGCCAGCGGGGCGGGGACGGTCAAATGCTAATGCAGGGCGCGGTCGGGCCCGCGTCGCGCCTTGCGGTCTGCTCAGAAGGTATAGGCCACCTTGACCCCAAGCGCGACGCCGCTGTTGTCGGTAAAGTTCGCAAATGTCGCGCCCGGCGTGACCGGGGATTCCGTCCTGGCATCGCCCAACCAGATATAGCGCGCCCCGCCGGTGATCTCGACACCGCCGCGTGTGTAGGTCGCGGCGAGCCCCACCGAGGTAAACCCGTCCTTCGGGCCGAGATTGCCGGCGAAACCGCCGACGCCGGGCTCATGGCCCAATGTGACGGCGCCCGACCAGGTCTTGTTGAACCGGCGGCCGAGCCCAAGCGAATAGGTGATCGTGTCGTCGTGATAAGAGACAAGCGGGCTGCCCACACCGGCGACATACCCGGCCGGCGAGATGTCGAAGGCCGTCCAGTCCACCCAGCGGACCGAACCGAACAACAGCGTATCCTCGGCAATGCCGGTCTGCGCCTCAAGGTTCAGCGACTGGGGGATGGTCGTCGTGAAGGGCAAAGAGGTCGCGCCGTTCTCGGTGGCTGAAAAACGGTGGTCGATCGCCGAATTGTAAGTGAGCGAGACGCGCGCCGCGATCTCTGGCTTTTCCCATGCAATACCAAGGACATAGCCGAAATCGGTCTCGGACGAGGTGCTTAACATATAGCCACCGGGGATATAGGGCAGATTCGCCCGGCCCTCGGTCCTTTGTGCCCGGAGGCCGCCGATCAGGCTGACATTAGACGCCATTTCGTAACGCAACAGCGTGGTCACAGCGTCGGAGGCCAACGTGGCCGTCGCGCCCCGGGCCGGATAAGACGTTCCCGCCGGGTAATTGACATCGGCGCCGATCGGCTGATCCAGGACCAGCGCAAGATCCAGCTTCTCGTTCAGCGCGGTCTTGAAGCCAAGCGCGGTCGTCGTGTACCCTTCCAGCATGTCACCCGATGAAAGTGCCGGGGCCGGTGCGGCCAGCGTTCCGCTGACGTCCGGGCTGACATGGGCGAAACTCAGTTCTGCATAGGTTCCGCTCTCGAACAGGATCGCTGTGGACTGGGCCGATCGCTCGACACCGCCTGCCAGCGCGCTGCCACTGTATATTGTGGCCAGCGCAATTCCCTTCACAAGCCGCTGCATTCTTTCCCCCCCATGATTGTTTTTCTGGCGGTCACGCTACTTATCCGGGAGGATTCTCGTCAATTACTGACGTGACGTCATGATGCCGGCGCGGCCCGGTCGGCGGCGCGGGCCTGACGGGCCAGCCGCCTTTCGGCCCGAAGGTTGACCATGTTGGCGGTAAAGATCAGCGCCGCACCAGCAAAGACGAGCGGCTGCAACGCTTCGCCGTAGAGCACCATCCCCACCATCGCGATCACCGGCAGGCGGGCGAAATCCATCGGCATGACGATCACCGCCGGCGCGACGGTCAGCGCGCGGGTCAGGCAGTAATGTGCCGACAGTCCGGCACAGCCGATCAGCGCAAGCCAGGGCCAGATGACGGCCGAGGGCAGGCGGATATGCCCGTCCAGCCCGGCACAAATCAGCCCGAACACGGCCTGCGTGAGTGTCAGCCAGAACAGGATGCATATGATGGTCTCCGTCCGGGTCAACCGCTTGGTGAACAACGCCGATCCGGCAAAACCGACCGCCGCCCCGGCGGCGGCCAGCACGCCGGGCTCCAGGTTGCCGAAGTCGGGCCGGGCCACGACAAGGATTCCGACGAACCCCAGACCGGCGGCGATCGCGCGCATCCGTGTCAGGCGTTCGCCCAGCACCAGCGGCGCCAGCAGCGTCACCCAGAGCGGCGAGGTAAACTCGACCGCAAAGACCTGCGCCAGCGGGATCAGGCTGATCGCCAGGAACCACAGATTCTGTCCGGCGAAATGGCTTATGTTGCGGATCAGGTGCAGCCCCATCCGGCGTGTGGTGATCTGCCCGATCGTGCCGGTGACGCGCCCGGCCAGCAGGACGATCGCCACCCCGATCAGCGAGCGGTAGAGCATCAGCTCGAACGTATCCAGCTCAAGCGTCACCGCGCGCCCGGCCACGGCCATCGAGGAAAACGAAACGATCGCGCCCAGCATCCAGAGCGCCGCCTTGCCTGGTTGATGGTCAGTCGAAATCATCCGTTTTCCGTTTCCAGTTTTCCCCTGGCCCGTGTTTCCCGGACGGGACGGGATGTCCAGCCTGTGCCTTTTCGGATCACCTTTTTCGGGTGGGCCTGCCTCCGGCGGGAGTATTCGGGGCAAGGCGAAGCGGTGGCTGCATTCCTGTCCGGGGCGCGGCGCTCATTCCCACTCGATCGTGCCGGGTGGTTTGGATGTCACGTCATAGGTGACGCGGTTGATCCCTTTCACTTCGTTGATGATCCGGGTCGCGGTCTCGCCCAGGAATTCGTGGCTGAACGGGTAATAGTCGGCGGTCATCCCGTCCACGCTGGTCACCGCGCGCAGGGCGCAGGCATAGTCGTAGGTCCGCCCGTCGCCCATCACGCCCACGGTGCGCACCGGCAGGATCGCCACGAAGGCCTGCCAGATCTCGTCATACAGATCGTGGCGGCGGATCTGGTCGATGAAGACCGCATCCGCCTTGCGCAGGATTTCCAGCTTGGCGCGGGTGATTTCTCCGGGACAGCGGATCGCCAGGCCGGGGCCGGGGAAGGGGTGGCGGCCGATGAAGCTGGCCGGCAGGCCCAGTTCGTGGCCCAGCACGCGGACCTCGTCCTTGAACAGCTCGCGCAGCGGCTCGACCAGTTTCAGGCCCATCTTTTCGGGCAGGCCGCCGACATTGTGATGGCTTTTGATCGTGACCGATGGGCCGCCGCTGAAAGACACGGATTCGATCACGTCCGGATACAGCGTGCCCTGCGCCAGGAAGGCCGCACCCTCGATCCCGTCGGCGTATTTCTGGAAAACATCAATGAAAAGGCGTCCGATGGTCTTGCGCTTTTGCTCGGGGTCGGCGATGCCTTCGAGCGCGCCCAGAAAAAGCTCGGACTCGTCGGCATGGATCAGCGGGATGTTGTAATGGTCGCGGAACATCGTCACGACCTCTTCGGCCTCGTTTTGCCGCAACAAGCCGTGGTCGACGAAAACGCAGGTCAGCTGGTCGCCGATCGCCTCGTGAATCAGAACCGCCGCGACCGAGGAATCGACGCCGCCGGACAGCCCGCAGATCACCTTTGCATCGCCCACCTGTTCACGGATCAGGCGTATCGCCTCGTCCTTGTAGGCGTCCATCGTCCAGTCGCCGGTGAAACCCGCATCGCGCACGAAATTCTCGTAAAGCGTCCTGCCGTTCGGGGTGTGGTGCACCTCGGGATGGAATTGCACCGCATAGAACCGCCGCTCAAGGTCGGCGGTGATCGCGAAGGGGGCGCCGGACGAGGTCCCGTAGACGGCAAAACCAGGCGCGATTTCAGCAACATGGTCGCCATGGCTCATCCAGACCTGTTCGCGCCCGTCCAGGAACCAGCCATTCAGCAGGTCGATTCGCTGTTCGGTCGGTGAGACATAGGCGCGGCCGAACTCGGCGGTGCCATCGCCGCGTTCGACCCGGCCGCCAAGCATCTGCATCATGACCTGCTGGCCATAGCAGATGCCCAGCACCGGCACGCCCAGATCGAACACCGTGGCGGGGGGGCGGGGTGATCCCGCGTCGATGACGCTGGCGGGGCCGCCCGAAAGGATCACCGCTTTCGGCGCGAAATCCCTGACAAAGGCGTCGCTCACGTTCTGGAACGGGTGGATTTCGCAATACACGTTCAGTTCGCGCAGGCGGCGCGCGATAAGCTGCGTCACCTGGCTGCCGAAATCTATGATCAGAAGGCGGTCATGGGCTGCTGATGTCATGCAAAGGCTGATAGGGCCGGTTCGGGCAAAGCGCAAGGGGCCGGTCACGGCTTTGCGCAATGTCGCTGTTGGCCGGTCAAACGGCGCAAAAACGCCGCAGCGTGGCTGTGATTATGGATAAAACCCGGAAAAACGGGCGGCCATCACGGTGCGCCTCATCGGGCTTCGGGAGCTTTGGAATGGCCGAGACGGAAGAGGTTGCGCGCAAAGCACGGCGTGGACGCGGCGGTGGCGGCACGGCCCGACGGGCCGAGCGCGGCGCGGTGCAGATCGAAACCGCGCGCTATATCACCCGCAACATCCCGGATTTTGAAATCCTGAACGACGAGGCACTGTCGATCATCGAGCATAATGCAGAAACCGTTCTCGAAGAGATCGGCGTGGCCTTCATCGAGAATCCCGAGGCGCTGCGCCGCTGGAAAGAGGCCGGCGCCGACGTGCAGGGAGAGCGCGTGCGCATCCCGCGCGGCCTGGCGCGCAAGCTGTGCGCAACTGCGCCGGGGCAGTTTACCCAGGTTGCCCGAAACCCCGAAAAAACGGTGGTGATCGGCGGGCGCAACCTGGTGCTGGCCCCGGTTTATGGCCCCCCCTTCGTGCGCGACGCTGTCGGCGGGCGCCGTTATGCCACGATCGATGATTTTCGCAAATTCGTGAAACTTGGCCAGATGTCGAAATGGTTGCACCATTCGGGCGGCACCGTGTGCGAACCGACGGACCTGCCGGTGAACAAGCGGCATCTGGACATGCTTTATGCGCATATGACCCTGTCGGACAAACCCTTCATGGGGTCAGTGACAGAGCCCGAGCGGGCGCAGGAGTCGGTCGAGATGTGCGAAATCCTGTTTGGAAAGGATTTCGTGCAGGAAAACACGGTGTTGACCTCGCTGATCAACGTCAATTCGCCGCTCAGCTTCGATGCCACCATGATGGGCGCGCTTGAGATCTATGCCGCGAACAACCAGGCCAGCATCATATCGCCCTTCATCGTGGGCGGGGCGATGGCGCCGGTCTCGGTGACCGGTACGCTGACACAGGTGCTGGCCGAGGTGATGGCCGGCATCGCCTATTCCCAGATCATCCGCCCGGGCGCCCCCGCGATCTTCGGCGCGTTCGTTGCCTCTATCGACATGAACTCCGGCGCGCCCACCTTCGGCACGCCGGAAGCGTCGAAGATCCTGTATGGCGCGGGACAGTTGGCGCGGCGCATGGGCCTTCCGTTCCGCTCGGGCGGGGGGCTTTGCGGTTCCAAGCTGCCGGACGCGCAGGCGGCTTATGAATCGGCAAACACCCTGAACGCGGCGTTGCTGGGCGGGGTCAACTTCATGCTGCATGCCTGCGGCTGGCTGGAAGGCGGCCTGGTGGCCAGTTTCGAGAAATTCGTGATGGATGCCGACCAGCTGGGGGCGCTGCATTCGCTGGCTGCCGGGATCGAGACCGACGAACAGGCGCAGGCGATGGACGCGATCCGCGAGGTGGGGCCGGGCGGTCATTATCTTGGCTGCGCCCATACCCAGGCGCATTTCAAAACCGCATTCTGGCGCACCGGGCTGTTCGATTACAAACCCTTCGAGACGTGGGACGAGGAAGGCGCGCGGGACACTCAGGCGCTGGCCACCGCGCGGGTGGCCAAGCTTCTGAACGATTATCAGCAGCCGGCGCTGGATCCCGACATAGATGCGGAGCTGCGCGCCTTCGTCGAGGAACGCAAGACGGCCCGGCCTGACGCTTTCCTCTGAGCAATCTTCTCAGCGCGGCGTGTCGGGCTGCGTGGCCGGCAGCAATCGCGCTTCGGCCATTATCGCGATCAGCAGTTCCACATGGCAGGCGATGGAATAGGCGCCCTCGCCGGTACGACGTGTGGCCTCCATCCGGTGTTCCCGTTCCATGAGCGCATTCAGCGCACACTCGGATGTCGTGGGCGTGGCCGCACCAACCAGACGCCGCAAATCGCGCTCGCGCCGATAGTCGGCCAGCCCGAAACGCGCGGCACGGATCAGCAATCGCGGCCGGCGCAGTGATCTGAGGACAGTCAAAAGGTCGGTCATTGCAAGATCTCCTTCACTTTCAGCCGCTGCATAAGGGCACAACCTGGGCGGGTGTTGCCGAATCCACGATTCACCGTGCGCAGCTTTCAGAATTGTTTGGTAAATCGAAACAATGATGGGGTTCGGCTTTTAGGTTAACGAGTTGGTAAAATTTTCAACTTTAACGTGCATCACGTCCGGAAGACCCAAACCGGAACCGGTGATCACGACTGAGGGGAAGCGGTGACAGGGCAAGGACCGATGCATGGCGGAATGGCAACGCACCGGCAGGACTGGGTGCCAGAGCCCGTGCGTTGGTATCTTGCCCATACTATCGGCGGCTGTTCGATCCGCGCGCTTGCGCGGGATGCCGGCCGCAACCCTTCAACCATTCTGCGTCATGTACGTCACCAGGAAGGCCGCCGTGACGATCCGCTGGTCGATCGCGGGCTGGAGGCGCTGGCGCACTCCGCCGAGTTCCACGTCCAGTCGAAGGATTCTTCCGCGATGACAGCACCGATACGCACAGCCGCAGCCGCGGTCGATGGCACCATGATCAACCGCGAGGCCCGGCGCATCCTGCGCCGGTTGAACGAGGCCGGCACATTCCTGGCGATCGCTCCGGACATGGAGCGCGCCGTGGTCCTGAAGGAAACCCCGGAGGGCGAGACGCTGCGCATCGCCGTCCTGTCCCGTGCGGTCGCCGAGGTCTTCGCACTGAACGACTGGATCTGCTCCGCGCGCTCGGGCAGGGTGGTCATCTACCGCATAACGTCGGCCGGCCGCGCCGCGCTCAAGCGGATGCTGGCCGATCGGGACCGGCCCGGGACGGGGGGCGGGTTTTGCGAGGCGCCGCAGCCCTTCGCCGATCAGCACCGCGACTGGGGAATGCGTGTCATCAACGATGAAGGCACCGATGCCCCGTCGAAGATGCGCACCAACATTGCGGAATCGCCGGTAACGCTGCTGGCCCGCCGAAAGGATCGTGATGGCAGGCCCTTCCTGTCGCCGGAATTGGTGGCCGCGGCCGAACGGCTGCGCGAGGATTTCGAACTGGCGCAGATGGGGCCGCGCGTGGCCCAGAACTGGGATCACTTTCTGACCGGCGGCCGGCGCGGCAGTTTCGGCGGCAACGGTCCTGCCGACGGTCCGCGGGCCGCGCGCGACCGGGTTGCGGCGGTGCTGCGCGATCTGGGGCCGGGGCTGGGCGATGTGGCGTTGCGCTGCTGCTGCTACCTGGAGGGACTGGAGGCCGCCGAAAGGCGCATGGGCTGGTCGGCGCGGTCGGGAAAGATCGTTCTGCGCATCGCCCTGCAGCGCCTGCGCCGGCACTATGAGGAAAATGCCGACCCCGACGCGGACCTGATCGGATAGCGTCCTAGCCGCTGCTCCCCACCAGCATGCCCACCAGAAAGGCGACGACGGCGCAGACACTGCCGACCAGCACCGTCTCGCCCACCGCGCGCAGGGCACCCTCGGCCGTGGCGCTCCAGCGCAGCACGCCCAGTGACAGCAGCGCGAACACCGTTGCTATCACCGAAAACACCAAGGCGCGGTCGGTCGCCGCCATGACGAAATAGGGCAACAGCGGGATCACGCCGAAAACGACGAAGGACAGGAAGGTGACCAGGCCGTTCAGCACCGGGGTGTTGCCATCGGGCGGACGGACCTTCTTGTCGTAATGCAGCAGGATATCGAACATCAAAGCCGGTTCCCGGGAAAGCAGATCACCGGCTTTTCGGGCGTCGTCGTCGCCAAGTCCCCGCTCGTGCAGAAACCGGATGAGACGGTGCTGCGCTGCCTTCGGGTCGTCAAGGACGTCACGATGGATTTCGGCGCTCTGGTGGCGGTAAAGGTCGCGCTGCGACCGGCCCGAAAGGAACTCACCCAGGCCCATTGACACCGCGTCGGCCATGAGGTTGGCCAGCCCGAAGACCAGAACGGCGATCGCGCCGATCTGACCCGCGCCGTCGGCCTGCGCTCCGGCAAAACCCGCAACGATCGCGAAAGTGGTGACGATCCCGTCATTGCCGCCAAAGACGATCTGCTTGAGATATTCCTGAGTTCGCCCCACTTTTCCCCGGCCACGACGCATGCTTTCCCCTGCGCAGGATAGATGTTGTGCGATGATGAACAAGCCCGATGCGTTGGAGCGGTGTGGCCGCGCGCATCTGTTTTCCGCATCCCTTGGACATTACCGGCAAAAAGGCTTAGATCAATCGTGACGAAGCAGCGAAAGGACGGCTCATGGCCCCGCGCGATCTGAAAACCCCCGGCCAGCGCCACCCCGAAAAGGCGCATCGCCCGGATAACGCCCAGCCCGGCAAGCCAGCCTGGATCCGCGTCAAGGCGCCCGGCGGCAAGGGCTATGCCGAAACGCGCCGGATCATGCGCGAACACAACCTGTCCACCGTCTGCGAAGAGGCCGGCTGCCCCAATGTCGGCGAATGCTGGAGCGCGGGACATGCCACCATGATGATCATGGGCGAGATCTGCACCCGTGGCTGCACCTTCTGCAACGTGGCCA
>JADQCD010000075.1 GCA_016278285.1 Actibacterium sp. | reverse complement strand
GAAAGCGTTCTCCCGATCCGGCTGCGGCCGGATTTTTCCGTTGTTTTCGAGGGTTGTGCGGAACGGGCCGTTAACCGGCCCACGCCCCGAAGGGCGCACACGCGTTCTCTCCGGGCCGATATTCTCCGGACCTGTTAACCGCCGCGTTTCCGGTGAACAGCCTTATCTCACTGAAAAAAAGAAACAATTTATAGATGCCGCGTGAGGCAGGTTCTCAGTTCCTTCCCCTTCTCGGTCGGGTCAGGCATCGAACTCGTGAAGGATCAATGCCCACTTGATCTATGATTGTCGATCGATGGTCAGATTAGCCCCACGATCCGGTTAGTTGCGACGGTGCCCAAGCGGAATAGCGTGTGCCGCTGGCCCGAGGCCAGCCGCCATGAGCGGGCGAGATCGGAGTCCCAGGGTGTCACGATGAGTTCAAACGAGCCATCGGTCAGGCGGCGGAACATAACGGCTGTGTCGGCATATTCAAATCCACCTTGCGCGGCCGTGGGCAGATTCATCCGCTCCATCTTGTTGTTGCCGTGCCACGTCAATCGCCTGTCGTCCCATACACGCGCGCCGCTGCGGAGGACGGGCTCACCAATCGTTAGATTATGCGGATAGTCATACTGGTCGAACACAAAGCCGAAGAACCGATGGCCCCCGCGCGGCAATTCCAGTTGGTTGCTCGATCCGCCCTGAAGGGCTTCACCGTGGACCCACATGGCCGCGTAATCGGCCGGGTTGATGGCTCCGTTCGCGATAGCGAGCCTGAACAGGGGTAGCGCGACAGCGACGACAGGTGCCGGCGCTGCGACAGGCTGCGCCTCCTGCGCGATCTCGGGCGGCGGCGGCTGGGCCTGGCGCAGAGCGGTATAGGCTGCGAGCAAGTCGTCGGTGAGAGCGGTCGTTTCAAAACGCGCCTTGTCAAAGGCGGCATCGGCATCGGCACGAGGAATACTCTGCTGCACCCATGCCACCTCCGTGTTCACGCTAAAGCCACGGCTCGTAAGGTTCGCCGAGCCGATCAACGTGCTGCATGTTTGTGGATCGCGGCCAAAGACATAAAGCTTGGGGTGAAAGGCACGCTGCGGCATAAGCGAACCCTGCGCCAGTCTCTGCGCGCCGGAGACGAAAACCGTGGCGTTCGCTAATCCGTGCCAATGCTGCAATGCCTGTGGTTCGGTTAGGCCGAAATCGAAGGATGTCACAAGAGTCTTGGGCATCGCCGCAAACGCGGCAGGACCCACAGCGTTCGCGACGGCGGACAGCAGTATGTTCGCGCCGCCGAGCGTGACGTAAGCCGAGGCCACGCGAATATCGACCGCCCCCGCCGTGACGATATCGACGAGAGCGTTGCGCAAGCTCGCCGGTTCCGCAGCATTCTGGACGATCAGCACGCCGGTGCCTGCGCCCCGCTGCCGCTCCCGCCGTTCGACGCGGTGGATGTTTCGGCAAGAGCAGATCGGGCCAGCGTTTCAAGCTGCACCAGGAGCGGCGATCCTTCGAGCAGCGCGCGCAATTTGCGGCGGCGCGCTGTCAGCGCTTTGGCAGGGTCGGCCAGATAGGGGTCGGTCGTGCAGTGGCCCTCGGCAAGTACGGCAATGTCCTTCGCGAGGGCCGCGATCTTCCGGTGGTCGCCGTTGCCGGCATCGTATGCGGGCATCATCCTGTACGGCAGCGTGTGGAGATGCCGTTCGCCGAAATCTCCCTTCGGATTGAACGCGAGGGTGGCGTTGGTGAGGGCCACGCTGTTGAGCATGCCGACTTGGTACCAGGCCTCGTCTGCGTCGGCCACGACCTTCCAGTAGAGGGTCTGATCGACGACAAGATCCTGGGCCTGCGCCACCGGAAGGCACCCCGCGCAGATTATCTTTCCGCCAGCCCCGGCCAGAATAAGATGCCCGGCCGCCCCGAACACCTGTTTGGACAGTTTGCCCCGTTCGTCGATGCGCTGCTGGAGCGTTTTTCCTTTCCCGATCGTTTTGAGCTTCTGGTTGATCGCGGCGAAGCGCCGCGCGGTCTGGGTGAATCCCTGGCGGCGGATTTCAGTCTCGTCGAGAATGCTCCATGTCCCGCCGGCCGCGCGCAGCGCCGGCAAAGCCATGGGCGCGCGGTGGGCACCGAGAACGAATGGCAGCAGGTTTTCCGACTGCGCCATGCGATAGATAAAGCGCGGCGCGACATGGCCGGGAAATCGCTCGGCCGCCATCTCCTTGGCGGATTTGATCGTAAACCCCCAAGCGGAAGCGCGGGTCGGCGTATCGACACGGTATTCCGGCCCAGCATTCTGGACGATGTCCACGCATACCGCCGTGCGCGGCATAAGATCGGCCCCCTGCTGCGGCAGGTCTGCCCCGCCGCTGGCCACGGCCGCACCGCCGCCCTCTTCGAGCACCCAGGCGCTGCGCGCCGACCCGATGGTGCGAACTGAAAAGCCTGCGGCATCCAGCCCGGCATCGGTCGCGACGAAGCCGGCGAACGCGTTCTGCGGAAGCCCGGTCGTGTCCGCTCTCTTGTGTCCGACCAGCGCCGCGCCGGGATACTTGAAGGTGCCGGGCGCGACCTGCCAGACTTCGGCGATGTCGAACGGCACGGGACGGTCGCTTGCCAGGAAGTCATGCCGCCGCAGCCGCTCGTGATGGTTTCCGTTCAGCACAGTGCCGGGCACGAGACAGGCGACGCAGGCATCCGGCCCGAGATAGCGGTCGATGGCGTGAAGCAGGTGCATTGTCCCCAGCTCAAGATGAAGGAAGGACTGTCCCGCCGGCTGGATGCCGTAGAGTTTCGCCCTGCCATTCAGAAGGTCCCGGTAGGGATTGTCGGCCAGTCCGCTCATGGCGAGCCATGGCGGATTAGACACAAGCCCGTTGAAGTGGCCGGTCAGGAGTCCCGGCCTATATGTATTGCGCAGGATGAACGCCCAAATGCCGTTGCGCCCGGCGACCGCCAATTCAGCCATGCGATGCGCCAGCGGGAAAAGCGCGCCGGAAAGCTGTTTGTAAAGCTCCGGCGGCAATGTGATCCCGAACGCCTCGATCGTGCCATCGAGAAAGCTGTCCGCGTCGGCCTTGCTAAAGCCCGCGACGGTGCCGCGCCGCTGCGCGTCGCGCGCTTCGTCGTAAGCCCAGTCCACGATCCGGTCAAAAAGTTCCCGGTAGGCCGGCTGCACCAGCGCCGTCGGCAGTTGGATGGTCGTGCCGTCGAGGGAAACCGGAATGGTGTCGCTTTCGCCGACCAAGGGAACCAACGCGGAAACCGGCGTAACGGCGAACAGCGAGTCCGCGTGATAGACCGGGATGACGATTGGTTTCGTCGCCGCCTTGATCTCGGCCGACAGGCTGACGACCCATGTCGCCTTTGCGAGGCTGACGGCCAGCGGGTCGATATCAAAGCCGGTCGCAACGTCCTCAAGCTGTTCGATCGCGGCAAAGCCGAACCGGTCCCGCGTCGCCTTTATGATTTCCGCGAGCATCGTGCCGGACCCGCAGCACATATCGACGATCCGGGGGCTTTCCCCTGCCGGGAGGCCGTCGATGCAACGGTCGGCAAGCAGGCGGGCGAGCCAGTGCGGGGTCCATTCCTGGCCGAGCAGCTTGCGCTGGCTACGCCGGGCGAGCTGCGCCATGAGGCGGCCGAACAAATCCTCCTCGGGGTACCAGCTGAAATCGTAAGCATAGAGATCGCGCTGGAGGTCGCGGGCCACCGCTACGAGCCGGTCGATGTAGCTCGGGCCGAGAAGCCAGCCAAAATAGTCCTGCTCGACCACATTCTCTAGCTGGAAATTGTTGCGGAAGAATGCGCCGTTCAGAATCGCCTTCAGCTCGTCGTCCGTGCTGAGCAGTGCCTTGCCCGTCAGCACGTTCGCGCTCAGCAGCCGCGCGAGCAGCGTCACGTAGGCTTCATCGACATACGCGTCGGTCCGGAAGGTGCCCGCCGGCCCCTCCAGGTGATCGACGAAGCGGGACCAGAGGTCGGTCGCCAGGCTCGCCGACGGATCGGCCTTGCGCCCCTCGTTCACCAACAGCGACAAAGGCCCCGCGCTGCTCTTATGTGCGGCCGAATCCATGCCAAGATCGGAAGCGAGGAATTCGGCGCGCAGGGGCCGAGACTGTTCGCGCGCCAGATGCTTCCTGATGAAAGCGCCGAGCTGCTCGGCGGACAGGACGCTGTCATCAGCCAGCGTCAGTTCGTCAACGACGACGAGCGTGATATCGGCAGCGGTGCAGGCGGCCGGATCGACACCCGGCGCAAGCACGGCATCGTAGGCGTACCATTCGACCGTGTCGGACAGCACGCCCCGGACCGTGGAAACTGGCATGCCTGCGCGGACGAGACCCGCCGCCTGCTCCTGAACCTGCGCGTAGCCGGTGTCGCGCTTGGCCGTGTTGCGCAGGTCGGATTCGTATTCGATCGTGGTCGATCCCACGAGATTGTCTATGAACCGGGACGCGGCCTTGCCCGAGCTCGTGCCGACCTTGGTGTGCGCCTCGGTCCCTTCGGTGTAGTTGTTGATCCAGGTTTCATGCGCGCTGTCGGGGAACATGAGACGCAACCGCCCCTGGAACTCGCTGCGCAGGACCGCCTCGACACGGCCCGCGTCCCGCAGCATGCGGCAGCGACCAATGGTTTCTCGAATGCGGGCAATGTCAGCTGTCATGGACGGTCCTTTGACGGGCGGCGCACGCGACCTCGAGACGGGAGTCGATATGGCGCGCCGCCTCTTTGAGGTCGTTTCCATCGCTGCCGGGCAACGCAGCGGCCAGGATGAACATGTCGATGTGGTGCCGGGCTGACGGCACGGCCGCGGCCAGCTGCTGTCCGAGCGTGGCGAGTCTCTCGCAGTCCCGGTCGGACAATGGCGGAATCGGCACCTGGCGGATGTGCGTCGCTTCGAGTTTGAGCGCGCCGCCGCCAAGCGGCGTGCCGGCGGATTCCATCGCTGCCCGGCACCAGCTGCTGTGGAACAGGGCGTAGAGCGCGTGAACTGTCCATCGCCTCTCTTCCGCCCACAGGGTTGAGAAATTGGCATCGATCAGGATGGGCGGATGGGTATTGAGCGCGACGGCCGGTGTCCCGTGATTGATCCGCGGCGTGAAGATCACGGGCAGGTGGCGCGCGGTGAAGGCTGGCAACATGTACCAGAAGCGCGGAACGTCGCGGCCGTTGGCCGGCCGGCGGACATTGGTGCGCACCGCCGATAGGTCGGGAATGAACCGTGCCGGCTCTTTGGGGTCCGGCGCATACCGGGCAGCGAGCCGCACGAACGATGCCAGCTCGGGCGGCATGACGCGCGGCACGGACATGCCACGCTTGCGGTAAGCCTCGGTCGCTTCAGTGACGGCCGGCTGGTCTTCCGGCAGGACCCAGTCCGACAGATCGAGCACGCGTGTTACCGGAAGGGAGCCGCTCGCAAAGGCCTCCATATCCGCCTGGCGATGGAGAACGGGCCGCAGCGCCACCGCCGGAACGCGGAAACGCATGTTCTGAAAGCTCTCCGACGCTTCGACGGTAACGGTCTCGTTATTATCCTCACCGGCAAGCGTCACATAGAAAAACCGGTTGCAGCCCGAACGCAGGCCCTGGCTGACCCGGATGCCCGCCCGTTCAAGCGTTTGGAGACGCGCCGGCGCCGCGCCGGGCGGCAGCATGTCGCGCAATCCTTCCGGCATCGCCGCCGGTCTTGCCTCCCCGACTGAAAAAAGCGGCAGCGCGTCGCGCCGGTTTTCGGCGTTCTGAAACCAGCTTTTGCGTCCAAGGCGCTGCTCCAGTGTTCGCCATTCCTCATCCAGCGCAAACGGGCGGCTCTCGATGCCCAGAACCTCCCGGTTCGCCGCGCGCGCCCAGGTTGCGAAATCCCGCTCCGGTTCCGGCCCGGGGAATGCACTCCCCACCAGGGACTCTCCGCCCGCCGCCGCCGGCGCCACTTGCAGCCAGCGTGCGGCTGACAAGGACGACCGGCCCGACACGGGCGCTTGCGCCTCGTCCCATGAGAACCGCCGCGCGATCACAAGATGCGTGCGCACCAGCGCGTCCGAAAACCAGCCGGGCTGCGTATCGGCGACGATGAATTCAAGGCGAAACGCGCGCAGAAGCAGGTAGCGCACGACATCGGCGTAGTCGCGCGAGCGCCAGGTGGCGGGAACGACTAGGGCCAGGCGGCCGCCCGGACGCGTCAGCAGTGCGGACAGGAGCCAGGCCGGCACCGAAAGATCGGCAAGACCCGAATATCCTTCAACCAGCGCCTGCCAGAGCGCGCGTTCGCCGCCGGTCACACGCGCGTCCACGATCGCGGACAGGCCCCGGCGCACGTCACCGACGCCGGCACCGTTCCCGTTTTGCGACTGGTATCTCACATACGGGGGATTGGTAATGACAAGATCGTAGCCAGGCGCATCCAGCGCAGCGACGATTGCTGGATCAAAGGCGCTGCCCGTGACAATGCGGGCAACGGCGACGGCACCGTCCGCCTGCAACGCCGCGGTCCTACGGCCGCAGAAGGCGGAGGTCTCAGGGTCGAGCTCAATGCCGTCGAGCCGGCCGAGCCGGGCACCTCGCGCCCGCGCCGCCAATGCGGCCGCGTCGAGTAGGTCGCCGTGACCGGCCATGGGATCGATCACGGTGCGCGCATCGGGGTCGAGCGCGATGTGCGCCAGCAGTGTCCCCAGCGGCAATCCGGTGAAGAACTGCCCCAGGCGCTTCCGCTGGGCCGGCAGCAGGCCTTCCTCGAAGGAGCGCGCCGAGGCCCTGATCGCGCTGACCGCGTCAGTCGCCGGCACTGCACAAAACTCCCGGCAGCGTTTGTTCTGCATACCAGCGATAGAAGACATCAGCGTCGAGCGGGACTTGCTGATGATGGCTGAGGAAATGCGTTACGAGGCGGGAATACAGCCTCTGCGCCGTCGCTTCGGCAGGATCATGCGCGGCGGTCGCCGCGCGGTGAAGAGCCGTCGCGACGGTCCATACACAGTCGTCCGCCCCGGCCTTGCTTTCGATCCTGGCCTCGGCCTTGCGACGCGGCCCCAACAGGAGCACGGGGTCGCCGCGCACGGCCCCTTCGGTCGTGACCTGCTTGAAGCTGCCCTGCTTCTTGTCGAGAACCCCCGCATATTCCACGTCGAAGCCGGCATCCTGGTAGGCGCGCTGCAAGGCGTTCCAGACTTCGGCGGACGCGGAATGAAACACCATCGTGGCTTTGCCGGACGGTTTCAATATCCGGCGGGCCTCGCTGAACGACCGGGTCAGCAATTCCCTGTACTCGTCGATGGCCTTTCCCTGGTCCGGGCTCACGATGGCTTCGTCCGTGCGGTCGGTAAACGTCTTGAGCCAGGCCTCGTTTATGAAACTGAGTTCGGCATAGGGTATGTTGGCCCCGAAGGGCGGATCCGTGAACACATAGTCGATGCTCTCGGATGGCAGCGCGACATCGCAACTGGAACCGTGGACGACTTCGACCTTGCCGCTGCCGCCGTGAATGGCCTCGAACGCCTGTGCAATCGTCGTCAGTTTGCGCCGCAATCCTGCAAAAAAGTTCTTCTCGACCGGCAGGCCGCTGACATACAGCACGCCGGGCTGGGAGCTGGTCACGACCAGGTCCTTCTGACCGGACTTCGCCACGACGCGCGTCATGATCGTGCCGTGCGCCGCGTTGTAGCTCAGCAGCCAGAAGCGAAGCCCCTCGCGGAGCGCGCCGCGATAGGATTCCACACGCTCCCACATGCGGGCGAATACGATGAGATTGCGCCGCGTGTAGAAATGATGAACGTGCGTAATGCCTTGATGGTAGCCCTTCCGGTAGAGGTCGCCCCAGGGGATCAGCGCCTGCGGCACGCATGACGGGATCGGCTCGGCCTCGATCTTCTTGATCAGCGTCAGGTCGGCGGCTGTGGCCGGACGCGACCAGCGTTTTTTCCCGGTCGAACCATAGACGCGGGCCATCGCCCGCCCGCGCAGGACGCGCTGTTCGCCCAATACGTCGTCACGTTCCTGCACCGTCACCCGCTGCACACCGTCCAGCGGCTCTTCATGGCTGCATTTCGGGCAGGAGAAGGTGGAGGAAATTTCCGCCGGATCGAGCGCGACGCACGCATCCCACAGGGTGACAACGCCCCGGCAAGCAGGGCAGCGCAGCTTGTCGCTCCAGATCAGATGACGGAGGGAGCCTTTCGCACCGGAGGGGTCGCGCGCCTCGTACATCCAGCCGTCTTCGCTCTCGCCTGCGGCCAATACGTCTTCGGCCGCCTTTTTGAACGCGGCGGGATCGGGCGGATTGGTCAGGGTCCGGCCGACAAACGAGCCGAGCGCGCCCAGCTCATAGAGAACGGCGTTGCGGGCACCCCATTGCACGTTAAGGCCGATGCGGACCGCTTCGGCGCGCAGTTCCGCGGTCGGCCGCTCGCACAGCAACGCGGCAAGGCCAGTCGTCCCGCTGCCCCCGAACCCGTCAAACACGGTGTCGCCGGGTTTGGTGTGGGCGGCGATATACAGAGCGATTGCTTCTGGCGATATCTTTGTTGGATATGGAAAAGCGCCGTAGAGGGCGCCAGTCCTCTTTGCAGCTAAGGGCCGCCTGTATAGCGCGTCTAGAGAGGCCTCCGACATCGAATGGGCCGATTTGGATGGCTCGGGCTGAATTTGAAGCATGTCGTAACTGTCCCTGAAATTCTTCTTTTTTATTACGTCAGTTGCGACGCGGTCGGTTGTTTTTCGGACGCAGGACTCTGTACTGCCCGCACCGGCTGCCGATGCCGGCGCAGATACTCATCTATCGCGCGCCTTACCACCCAGGAGACCGACACATCATTCTTGTTGGCCAGCATGTTCAGGGCGTCGAAGTCTCCGGACGTGACGCTCACGGTGACCCGGGGACCGAGTTTCTTAGGTCGACGATTCATGGCACCCTCCGGATGTTCCACTAATGTTCACCTTAGCGATTCGCACGGTGATTGCAACAGAGTGCATCACTTTGACTCGTCATTCTTCGGGTTGTAGCTGCATGCGGGGGCAGCAGGCAACGGACCGCTACCGTGCTCCGACGCCTCTCGATTTCGACACAACCAACTCATCTGCTCTCGCCACTGAGCCGGGGCAGGCTTTCGCAGCGTCTCTAGCGTGAGTCCTGCGCGCTGACGCCCGTCCAGGATCGTCTCGACGATGTCCGGCGCGAGCAGCGTCAGGCGCAGGACACGGGTCAAGTATGGTGCAGCGATCCCCTCTCGCTCGGCCAGTTCGGCGATGGTGGCGAACTCACCCGACTCGAGCATCCGCTTCCAGCGGAACGCGCGGGCCAGCGCCTTGACCAGCGTGCTGTCCGGCGTGCGCTCTGGTCGGACACGGTCGGGCATCTGCATCTTCTTCCGCCCGCCGCGTTTCACGATGCGAAACGGAACGTGGAGCGTCATGGTTTCGGGGATCGGCGTGCCGCGGGTCATGCAGCCGCTCCCATGTCTCCTGCCAGCATCTCGCGCGCGAGGCTGCCGAGCCCGTCGACGCGCAGCCGGACGTTGAGCCCGTCCGTGCCGATGTCCACGCGTTCGACCAGGAGCGCCACGATGCGTGCCTGTTCGGCGGGGAAAAGTTCGTCCCACAGCGGGTCGAGCTGCTGAAGCGCTGTCCGTGCGGCGGCCTCGGTGATCTCCTCGTCCTGCGCCCGAGCCACTCTCAACGTGCCCGCCACGATCTCGGGCTGGCGAAAGACGGCGCGAAGCTGGTCGATCACCGCCGCCTCGATATCGCCCGCGGGCACGCGGCCGACCGGGCACGACCCAGCGCCATGCTTCAGCACAGTCTGGCTGACATAGTAGCGGTAGAGCCGCCCGCCTTTGCGGGTATGCGTTGGCGAGAACGCGGCGCCGTCCGGCCCGAACAGCAGCCCCTTCAGCAGCGCGGGCGTGTCGGCGCGCGTGCGCGCGGCGCGCTTGCGCGGACTCTCCTGAAGGATGGCGTGAACCTTCTCCCAAGTCTCGCGGTCGATGATCGCGTCGTGCTCGCCGGGATAGCTATCGCCCTTGTGGACCGCCTCACCGATGTATGCGCGGTTGCTGAGCATCCGGTAGATGTATTTCTTGTCGATCCGGTTGCCGCGCGGCGTCCGGATGCCGCGCGCGCCGACCTCCCGCGCCAGTTCCGTGCAGGACCCGATCTCGAGGAAGCGCGCGAAGATCCAGCGCACATGCGCGGCGCATTCCTCATCCACCACCAGCTTCCGGTTCTCGACCCGATAGCCGTAGGGCGGCACCCCGCCCATCCACATTCCCTTCTTTCGGCTGGCGGCGACCTTGTCGCGGATGCGCTCGGCCGTGACCTCGCGCTCGAACTGGGCGAAGGACAGCAGGATGTTCAGCGTCAGCCGCCCCATCGAGGTCGTCGTGTTGAAGGACTGCGTGACCGACACGAAGGTCACGCCGTTGCGGTCGAACACCTCCCAGCTTGGCGAAATCGGCGAGCGAGCGGCTGAGGCGATCAATCTTGTAGACCACGACCACGTCGACCAGCCCGTCCTCGATATCCTCCAGCAGCCGTTTCAGGCCGGGGCGTTCCAGCGTGCCGCCCGAGATGCCACCGTCGTCATACTGATCGCGGACCAGCACCCAGCCCTCGGATCGCTGGCTGGCGATATAGGCTTCGCAGGCCTCCCGCTGAGCGTGGAGCGAGTTGAACTCCTGCTCCAGCCCTTCCTCGGAGGATTTCCGGGTGTAGACGGCACACCGCAGCTTGCGGACGACCTTCGCTTTTTCGGGCGGCTTCGTCATCTCCGCCCCCTGTGGTTCTTGAGGCCGAAGAACACCCAGCCGTTCCAACGTGTGCCGGTGATCGCGCGCGCGATGGCCGACAGCGATTTGTAGGGCCGCCCCTGCCATTCGAAGCCGTCGGCGGTGACGGTGACGATCTGCTCGACACCCTGCCATTCGCGAAGGAGGCGCGTGCCGGTGATGGGGCGGTCGCGATCGGCGCGGATGCCGCGTTTGGATCGGTCGCCGCCGTCCAGTTCCTCGCCGAGCCGCTCCAGCCGCCGGATCGTCTCCGGCTTCAGTCCGCCATGGGCCAGTTCCTGGATGCGGTAGGCTAGGCGGCTTTCAAGGTACCGCCGGTTGAAGGGCGGTGGCTCGCTCTCGAAAAGGTCGCGCCACTGTTGCTTCAGGTCGGGCGTTGGCGTGGTCTTCAGCGCGGCCAGGCGCGCGGGGATTGGATCGGGCTTGTTCATGCATTTCTCCGGTGAGTTGGAGTTGCATGACGGCATTGGTCGGGCAGATAGTGTAGGCAACGTTCTCCAGTATCGTCAGATACTTCGTCCGTCTCTCGCATCCGCAACCGAACCAGCCCGAGCGCCAGCAGGCCGCACAGCTCAGTGCGGCGCTCTGCGGGCGTCATCTGGTCGGGCGGCAGCGGATTGGGGCGTTTCATGCGGCCGATCGCTCCGCACGGCCAAGAACGGCGGCGGTTATCGCGCCGCGATTCCAACGGAAGTTCAGATGGCAGTTGGCGGCGTATTTCGACAGGCTGAAATCCAGCCCGTTGGCCTCGTGCCCCGCGCGCTGCAGCAGGTCAATCTGTTTCATCGTCGCCGGGTCGTTGAGCCAGCGACGACTCTTGATCGAGGCGGTCCCCGTCTCGGTGGCGCGCAGGAAGTCGTCGGCGGCGGCGAGCGCCTGCACCCGGGTGCCGATGGCGAGGGGCCGGATCGCCCTGCCTTTCGGCTGTCCGAGCCCGTGCCAGAGCGCGCCGTCATGGAACACCCCGGCCCAGCCATTGAACCCGCTCGCCATCATCGCCTGACCGTCGCCATGCAGGTCGCACCATGCGAACGGGGACCGCTCCAGCAGGTCTATCTCCATCATGTCGAAGGAGGTCAGCAGGCGAGCCTCAGCACGTTCCCGCGTGAAAACGTGGCTGCAGAAATCACAGACCGATGCGCCAAGCGGGAGTTCGGCCTCACAGGTCGGGCACAGTTTCCACGGGGCCTGGCCGGGCTCAGGATCGTCCTCGTCGAGGGTGATCTCCTGTTCGAGCGACCCGTGCCGGAGCGCCGCGCCGGCGAAGTCGAGCACGACGCAGTCGGTTTTCACGATGCCGGGGAAACGCGCGGGATCGACCCGGCGCAGGCCGCGACCGACTGCCTGGATGAAGGTGCCCTTGTGCAGCATGGGGCGCAGGATGCCGATGCAGCCGACCGGCTGGCTATCGAACCCTTCCGTCAGGACCATGCAGTTCGTCAGCACCTGCACCTCGCCCCGGTCGAACCGGGCGATGAGGTCGGCGCGCGTCCGCGATGGCATCTCGCCGGAGATCGTCTCGGCCGTGACGCCCGCCGTGCGGAAGGCCTCGGCAACTGCATCGGCATGGTCGACCGTCGCACAGAAGAAGATGGTGCGCCGGTCCGCTGCCTTCGCCTGCCAGTGTTCGACGACGGCCTCGTTCAGCACGGAGCGGTTCAACACCTTGTCTGCCGCGCGCATGTCGAAATCGCCCGCGGTGGCGCCCAGCCCGGCCAGTTCGTCCTCGACGCCGAGATCAATGGTGTAGGTGCGCGGCGGCACCAGGAGACCGCGACCGATCAGCGTGCCGATTTTGAGGTGATAGCCGACATTGCTGAATGTGCGGCGCAGGCTGCGGCCATCGCCGCGACCCGGCGTTGCCGAGAGCCCGAGCAGCTTGATCTCCGGATTGAGCGCCCGGGCCTCGTCGATGATGGACTGATAGCTTTGCGCCGCGGAGCGGTGGCATTCGTCGATGACGAGATGCGAGACCGGCGCCATCCGCTCGCGCCGGTTGGCGCGCGCCAGGGTCTGGACGCTTCCGAAGACGATGCGGCCGTCCCAGTCGTCCTGCTCGGCCTTGACCATCGAGGTGGCCAGTCCGGTGACATTGCCGATGGCGCTGCGGTTCTGATCGATCAACTCGTCGGTGTGCTGCAGCACCAGAACGCGGTCGTGTCTGCGGTGCTCCAGTTCCTCGCCAATGTAGAAACCGGCGATGGCCGTCTTTCCCGCCCCGGTGGGCAGCACCAGCATGGTGTTGCCATGTGCGGCGGTGCGGTCGCGGGCGGCATCGACCGCCGCCCTTTGATAGTCGCGGGGAATCATGGCCGTCTCCCTCAGCGTGCCCAGAAGGGCGCGGAGCCGGAGGACGGCGCGCCCGACTGACCCATGCCGTTGTCCGCAAGCTGCGGGCCCGAGGCGGTGAACTGACCCTGCTGCGGCGGCTGGGGCACGCTGCCCATCACCCGGGCGTATTCGGCATGGTCGGCGCCGATCGCCGCCTTGATGACGTTGCGACCGCTGTCCTCAGGCTTGTCCTTGTCGCGCTCGATGCCGATGCGGCCCACGAACTCCAGCCCGTTCAACTCGCCGAGGCTGCGGATCATCCGCGCGGCGCGAGCGGCGTTCGACTGGTCGTCGGCACGCACGCCACGTGCGGATTCGAGGATCCCGCGGATCATGGCGCGCCCGCGGTTGCCGTAGGTGTCGTCGCCGGGACCGCCTGCAGCCTTTCCGCGAAATCCGATGCGGGTGTAGATGCGACGCCGCGCGAACGGCCCCTCCATCACGACTGCTTCGGTGTTGAGGTAGAGGGCTGGGCTGGTCTTGCTCTGGGTCAGCCAGCCTTCGGGGCCGGCGCCGCCGGGGCGGACGGTGAGGCAGACCTTGACCAGCGTGTTGGCAGGGATGAGGTCGAAGGCGGCGTCCTGTGTGTCCGCGCCGTTGAAATCCATGTCGCTCGCCATTGTCATGCTCCTTTCGTCGTCAGGGGATTGGGTGCGGTGGCGGCCGCGGGCAGATCGAAGTTCAGGCGGGTAGCGCCATCGGGGCGTGGGCCACGGATCTTCGCCATGAGCCGCCCGAGATGGGCGGGCTCGATCATCGACAACCGGCCGCTGCGGTCCTTCGCAGGCAGGCCGAAATCGTTGATCGTGGTGCAGATGAAGGCCCTGAACGGGTCACCCTTCTCGGGGCGCAACTCGGTCAGGGTGACGACTTCGTCGACGATGCCGGGCAGTTCGAGCCCGGTCTTCGAGCCCTCGATCTGCATCGAAAAGAAGGGCTTGCCGAAGTCGTCGAGCTTGCGGTCGAGAAGACCGACCAGCCAGATGTTCTTGGCGGGCGTGTGCTGCAGATGCGTCAGCCAGCCGATCATCTCCTGTCCGAGCAACCCGTAGGTCGCGCGGAGATCGGGCTTGCCGGTGCGGTCGGACTGCGCCTGGGACTGGCCCTTGCACCACTGAAGGCAGATGCGAGAGGCGACGGAGATGCTGTCGACGAAGACAGTGTCGTATTTGTCGAGCTGGCTTGCGGGGCCAAAGGCCGCGCAGACCCGCGCGAAGTGCCCGGGCCCGTAGGACTGGTCGTCCCGCATGGCCGGGTTTGCGCCGCCGATCCAGGCCGCGAGATCGCGTGCGACCTCCCAGTCGCGGATGCGGACCTCATCGCCCGGCCAGCCCTGCACGGCCAGTTCGCCCGCCTCGAGGTTCAGGAAAAGCGTCCGCTGCGGATCGAGGGTCAGCAGCTGCGTGGTCTTTCCGATGCCGGAGGTGCCCGTGAGCACCCCCTTGATGCCGCGCGCCTCGCGCAGGCGTTCGTCGGCCGTGATGATCCGGAGAGGCCCGGCGCCGAAGGGGGCGCTCACTTGCCGCCCTCCAGATCCCGTGCGGCTGCCGAAATGGCGATGTCCGCGCCACAGGCGCCCTGGCGGCGCGCCATCTTCAGCACGTCGCCAAGCGCACTCGTCAGCCGGTAGAACTCGGATTGCTGCCGCGCCAGGGCGACAAGCGCGAACTCGATGTCGTCCACCGTGGCGCGCTCGATCGGCACCGCGCGGTTCGGCCTGTCAGACAGGGCCGGAACGTTGATCGTGTCGGGGATCGCCTCCATCCAGCTCGACTGGCGCAGGCGTTTCAGGGGGGAAGTCATGAACATGGTGATGCTCCGTGTTTTTCGTCGGTTGGTGTCCAGGGATCGTCGGGAAGACTGCTGCCGGGCCTGACGCCGCCCTGGAGCTTGCGGTCGGAGTGTTTCCCCGCGTGGGGGTGTTGCATTCCTCCGAGGGCCCGGCATGAAACTTGGTGGGACCGGGTCATCGCCGTCCTGTTGTCACCTACCGGCGGGCTTCCGAGACTGTCGGGGCGGTGCCGAGATATGCCGCAAGATCAAGCGCCTCGGCGGCCTTCCGGATCGTAGAGAGCCGGGCGTAGACAGTGCTGCGGTGGATCCCGAGGGTCTCGGCTGCTTCCGTCGGCGACATGTCGATCAGCGCCAGCGCGACATCCCTGCAGGTCGGTGTCAGGCCCGCGAGAAGGCGCCGGACATCGCGGACCAGCCCGAACGCCTCGTCCGGCGCACGCGCGACGGCGGCGTGCGGCATCTCGCTGTCAAGCAGGGTTTCCGCGAGCGGCAGCGTCTCGTCATCGCCGCGCCCCTCTGACGGGGTGTTGAAGTCGACCCACGCCCGTTCGGCCCGCAGGCGTTCGGTCGGCGCAGCCAGCGTGGCGATGCGGTTCGCCAGAACGCGGTCTGCGAATGTGTCATACTGACTGCGGGAGGGGTCGAACCTGTCGTCCCGGCGATAGAGGTGCAGACGCAGGTCCTGCTTGATGTCCTCGGCGTCCATGCCGGGGACAGAGCCCGACCGCGCCAGCCGTTCGGCCCGGATGGTGATGTTGCGGGAGACGCGCGAGCGCGCGTCGCAAATGGGGTGGAAACGCTCCATGAAGTTTCGCCTTCGTCCAGGTGGACGGGCACGCGGCCCGAGTGACCGGGACCGGCGAAAATTCGTTGGAGCGGCGGCCTTGACGGGCTCAGCACAAAGAGAAGCCGCTGAAACCCGGTTGGATTTCAGCGGCTTGAGCGGCGAACTTTTTCGAAGAAGTTCCGGAGGTCAGTCGGCGAATTTTCGTCGGGACTTGCCCTGTCGGCCTTGCTGAAGATCGTCGGCGTTCGCCACGAAACGGGCGACGTACTCGGCCCCGACCGTGGGCAGCGGGTCGTCGGCAATCCCGAAGGCGGCTCGCAGCGCCTTCGACAGCGCCTGCTTCTGCTTCTGGTGCCTTGAGGTCTCAGCGCTCTTGGCATGATGAACGGGGAGCCTGCCGCCCTGCATCGCGAACGCCTTCAGGTAGGTCCACGCCGCTTTCGGCTTGCCATTCTTGGCGCTCTTCATCCCGAGACCATCGGGCTCGAACCTCCGGGTCTCGCCCCGAAAACTCACGTTGACGACTTCATCGGCGACGAAGCGGATTCCGATCTCTTCCCATCGCGCGTCTGTCGGCAGTGCCCACGCCAGGTTGGACACTGCGTTGTCCGTCCCGCTCGCGACCTGAGCGCGGAGATCGGCGAACACTACGGCCGACGGCTGGCAGGGCTGCAATTGCCCGCGGTCATCAAGGTCGACCAGAGCCTCGAGCGCCATGCGCACGACGCCTTCGCGATTCAGAGCGGCGGCAAGTTGTGCCGGGATTGATGACAAGGTCGGGGCCAGCAGCAGTTTGGGGCCCGGTTGAGCGAACACCTCGTCAAATTGCGCCGCGTCCTCGCTTGCAAGCGGCCCCGGCACCGTCAGGAAAACCGGAAATCCCCGGCCTGCAAACACATCATGTGAGCCGATCCTGAACACCGGTCGACGGTCGATACTTGCAGGCCGGTTGGAGAGGTCGAGTGCGGCAGCGATGCTGCGCGCCAACCCGACACGGTCGAGGCCGTAGATCATGATGTCGTTCTTGTTCAGGTCGAGATCGGCGCACGCCTTGGGGCTGTCACCACAGACAGCGCGGATGGTACCGTCGTCGTGGTGCACGACTCGGCGGGGGCAACCCTCACCGCCCGGTGATGGGCAGGCGATGCTCGTCGCTGGCGTTCCGGTCGATCGCACCAGTGGCAGAGGACAGCCGGGCTCGTCGACAACCACGCAGCCGAATTCTTCACCCAACAGGCTGGCCCATTCGCGCCGGTCGGTCGCTGCATCGGTTAGCGCATCAAGCGCTTTCCAGAACTTCGAAATCCGCATCGTCATCCGCCCCTGCCGGAATCGCCCAGAACCCGCGCGCCTTCAACCAGGCTTCGATGACTTCTTCGTCCGACTCCCGTTCATACCTGGCGATGTTCGCCGGCCTGATCGTCACGGAGCGCTCCTTCTTGCTGTCCTTGAACGCAAACTTGAAAGTCGCGTGCGTGAATGAGCCGCCAGCCAGCCGCTTCTCCCAGTTTTCGTCAAATGACTTGAACAGGTCCTCGCACTTGCGGATTTCCATCTCGGAAATCTTCCCGGGCCACCGACGGCCGAACTCCACGAAGCGCACACCGGCAATTCCCTCGATATCCCCATGCGCCATTGCGTCCGGCCCCAGTTCGCGCAGCGGATCGAGTGTGTATCGCTCGGAGCGATCGAAATAATCCTCGCTGCCGAACAGCGTCTCGCCGAACGTCTTGAGGTAGAGTTCGCGCTCGCCCTTCGTTCCGGCGTTCACACCGATCTCGTCGGTCACACTGTCGTAGATCAGCACGTCATGTTGTTGGGGCCGATAGAACGCAATTCCGCTTTCACCGTCGTCCTGGTGCTTCCCTTCCCGGCGCATCGGCATGCCGTGCCGCACGAGCAGCCAGATCTTCTCGCCTCGCGGGAACGCGAATATCCGGCTGTTGCGGCCCCTGCGCTTCACCTCGAACCAGTTGTCCATCCGGTCCTGCATGGTCTTCGCAATGGCGTCCGTGATGGACGGCTCTGCGGCCTTTTTCTTCGGGCGCGAACCGGCGAAATACATGAAGTTGGAACGCTGAAACGCCACGGTTTCGGCATGCTGGCGCTGCAGCAGCATGGGCTGAGCAAGCCAGATCTGGACCGAAACATCGGCCACCGAAACCTCGTGATCCTTGTCGATCTCGATTCCCGCAGCCGCGGCACGGTCGAGCAGTTCGTCCATTGCCTCATGGGACGCGGTTTCGTGCACGTAATAGAGCGCGTTGACCATGTCCTCGGGGACCGACGCGTCCGGATTCATCAGGACACCCGCGATGGCTTCGAGCGGCATGTCATCTGTCGACCATGTGGCGACGTCGAGTTTGCGGGACTGAAAGTGTCCGTCGTCAGATAATTTGGGACGCTTGAGCGCTTTCCAGACTGGAGGGTCT
>JADQCD010000085.1 GCA_016278285.1 Actibacterium sp. | reverse complement strand
GCATGGCCACGGCAAATTCGCTGGCGGCGGTCGAGGCCGGCGCCCGGCAGATCGAATGCACGATAAACGGGCTTGGCGAACGCGCCGGCAACACCGCGCTGGAAGAGGTCGTGATGGCAATGCGCGTGCGCCATGACATCATGCCCTACGACACGCAGATCGACACCACCAGGATCATGGGGCTCAGCCGCAAGGTGGCGGCCGTCTCGGGCTTTGCGGTGCAATACAACAAGGCCATCGTCGGCAAGAATGCCTTCGCCCACGAAAGCGGCATCCACCAGGACGGCATGCTGAAGAACGCCGAGACGTTCGAGATCATGCGCCCCGAGGATATCGGGCTGGCCTCGACCAGCCTGGTGATGGGCAAGCATTCCGGCCGGGCCGCCCTGCGCGCCAAGATGAAGGAGCTGGGATATGACCTGGGAGACAACCAGCTGAAGGATGTCTTCGTGCGGTTCAAGGCGTTGGCCGACCGCAAGAAGGAAGTCTATGATGATGACCTGATCGCACTGGTTCAGGATGCCACCGAAGAGGGGGCCGGTCGGTTGCAGGTGAAATTCCTGCGCGTGATCTGCGGCACCGAGGCCCCGCAATCGGCCGATCTGACCCTGACCATCGACGGTGCAGATCACCAGACCACGGCCCAGGGCGACGGCCCGGTGGACGCAACCTTCAACGCGGTGCGAGAACTGTTTCCGCATGATGCGCACCTGCAACTTTACCAGGTGCATGCCGTGACCGGCGGTACCGACGCACAGGCAACAGTCAGTGTCCGAATGGAGGAGGACGGCAAGATCGTCACCGGCCAGGCTGCCGACACCGATACTGTCGTCGCCTCGGCCAAGGCCTATGTGCATGCGCTGAATCGGCTGCTGGTCCGACGGCAAAAGACCGAGGGTGACCGCAAGGAAGTTTCCTACAAGGACGTCTCCTGAACCGCTTCATGTTCTTATTGTGTAAGCGGGGGCGGATTACTGCCCCCGTTTTCGTGTCATTTTTGTAGAAATAGTGAAACAAGCGGCTTCGCGCCGATCACCGTGAGACAGCCCCTTTCGCCCGAAGGGATTGACGCCTATAACGCAGGTCGGCCCGCGATCGACAGAATCGCGGCCTGGGCATCGGGAATCGGGAAGGCCAGCATGGCAGGTTTTGGCGGATTGTTTTCATCGGACATGGCGATCGACCTGGGCACGGCGAACACCCTGGTCTATGTAAAGGGCCGTGGGATCATCCTGAATGAACCTTCGGTGGTCGCGTTCCATGTCAAGGACGGGCGCAAGCAGGTTCTTGCCGTGGGCGAGGATGCCAAGCTTATGCTGGGACGCACACCGGGCAGCATCGAGGCGATCCGACCGATGCGCGAAGGCGTGATCGCCGATTTCGACGTGGCCGAAGAGATGATCAAGTATTTCATCCGCAAGGTGCACAAACGCTCGACCTTCACCAAGCCCAAGATCATCGTCTGCGTGCCGCACGGTGCCACCCCCGTGGAAAAACGCGCGATTCGCCAGTCGGTCCTGTCGGCCGGCGCCCGCCGCGCCGGGCTGATCGCCGAGCCCATTGCCGCCGCGATCGGCTCGGGAATGCCGATAACCGACCCCACCGGCAGCATGGTCGTCGATATCGGAGGCGGTACGACCGAGGTGGCGGTGCTGAGCCTTGGGGACATCGTCTATGCCCGCTCGGTCCGGGTCGGCGGGGACCGGATGGATGATGCCGTGATCAATTACCTTCGGCGCCAGCAGAACCTGCTGATTGGCGAAGCCACCGCCGAGCGGATCAAGACCTCGATCGGCACCGCACGGATGCCTGACGACGGTCGCGGCGCCAGCATGCATATCAGGGGCCGTGATCTTCTGAACGGCGTTCCGAAGGAAATCGAGATCAACCAGGCCCAGGTGGCCGAGGCGCTGGCCGAACCCGTGCAATCGATCTGCGAGGCGGTGATGACCGCGCTGGAAGCCACGCCGCCGGACCTTGCCGCCGACATCGTGGATCGTGGCGTGATGTTGACAGGCGGCGGCGCGCTGCTAGGCGAACTCGACCTGGCGCTGCGCGAACAGACCGGCCTGGCAATCTCGGTCGCCGACGAGTCACTGAATTGTGTGGCGCTGGGCACCGGGAAAGCACTGGAATATGAAAAACAGCTCCGGCATGTGATAGACTACGAAAGCTGAGCCCCACGCGCCCCGCGCCTGAAGAGAGGCCGACGTGGCAAGAGACAGAAAGACCGCTACAGATTACGTCCGCCCGGTCCGCCGTATCGTGATCGCGGCGCTTGTACTGTGCCTGTTCGCAATCTTCCTGCTGTGGCGCATCGACGGCCCGCGAGTGGAGCGGTTCCGCGCCGCCGTCGTGGACCGGGTCGTGCCCTCGTTCGACTGGGCATTGTTGCCCGTAAGCAGGCTGGCCGACATGGTCGACGGGTTCCGTTCCTACAGCCAGCTGCACCAGCAGAACCAGGATCTGCGCCGCGAGCTGCGCCAGATGAAGGCCTGGAAGGAAGCCGCGCTGCAACTGGAGCAGGAGAATGCCAAGCTGCTGGACCTGAACAAGGTGCGGCTGGATCCGCAGATGACCTATGTTACCGGTGTCGTGCTTGCTGACAGCGGCTCTCCGTTCCGGCAGTCGGTCCTTCTGAACGTGGGCGCGCGCGACGGCATCGTGGACGGCTGGGCGACCACCGACGGTCTGGGCCTTGCGGGGCGGATTTCCGGCGTGGGCCGCAACAGCGCCCGGGTGATTCTTCTGACCGATTCCAACAGCCGTGTGCCGGTGACCATCCAGCCGTCGGGACAACAGGCGATCCTGGCGGGCGACAATTCACCGGCGCCGCAGATCGATTTCTTGGAAAACCCTGACGCGGTGCGCCCCGGTGACAGGGTTGTTTCCTCGGGCGATGGCGGCGTGTTTCCCGCCGGGCTTCTTGTGGGTCAGCTGGCGCAGGGTGCCGACGGAACGCTGCGGGTGCGCTTGGCGGTCGATTACGAACGGCTTGAATTCCTCCGGGTGCTGCGCAGCCATTCCGCCGAAGTCATCACCGACCCCGGCGCGTTGATCGCACCCGCGGTGATCGGCCCGCCGACCGAACAGACCCTCAGCAGCGCGGCCGAGGAGGACTGAAAATGCTCGATCCTTCCACCATCCGCAAATGGCGCTACCGCCTGATTTTCACCGCCGTGGCGGCGGTGCTGTTTTTCCTGCATCTGCTGCCTACCGACACCCTGCCAAGTCATTTCCCCGGCCCGGACCTGTTGCTTTGCCTTGCCTTCGCCTGGGTGCAGCGCCGACCCGATTTCGTGCCGCCGCTGCTGCTGGGGGCCGTGTTTTTCATGGCGGATCTTTTGTTCATGAGACCACCGGGGCTGTGGACCGCGTTGATGCTGATCGGTGCCGAATTCCTGCGCACGCGGCACAATGGATCGACCGAAATGCCGTTTGCCGCGGAAATGCTGTTCACCGCAAGCGTGGTCGTGGCGATGACGGTTGCCTATGTGCTGGTGCTTTCGGCCACCGGCGCCCCGCATGCAGCGCTGAGCATGTACATGGTTCAGATGGTAATGACGATCCTGTTTTACCCTGTGGTCGTCCTGCTCTCGCGTCACGCCTTCGACCTGCGCCGCCTGCCAGCCTCCGAGCTTTCCGCGCAGAGGGCAACGCGATGAGACAACCACCCAAGGACGCTGACGAAAACGCGCGCAAGGTTACCCGCAGGGGATTATTTCTCGGCGGGGCACAAATGGCTTTCATGTCGGCACTGGCGTTCAGGATGCGTTTCCTGCAGGTGGAGCAGGCCGATCAGTTCCGGCTTCTGGCGGACGAAAATCGCATCAACATCCGCCTGATTCCTCCGGCGCGGGGTCTGATCTTCGATCGAAACGGGCATCCGCTTGCACAAAACGAACAAAACTACCGCATCGTTGTGGTGCGCGAGGATGCCGGCGACATTGACGAGGCGCTGGCGGGTCTGGCCCGTCTTGTGCCATTGAGCGAAGAGACGATCCAACGCGCGCGAAAGGAACTTTTGCGCCGCAGTCCGTTTGTTCCCGTCACGGTTGCCGATCGGCTGACCTGGGAAGAAGTGGCCGAGGTCGCGGTCAACACCCCGGCCCTGCCCGGCATCACCCCCGAGGTCGGTCTTTCGCGCTTTTATCCGCTGGGGCGCGATTTCGCGCATGTCGTGGGGTATGTCGGGCCAGTGTCGGATTATGACCTCAGCAGGATCGAGAACCCCGACCCGCTGCTTCAGATCCCGCGATTCCAGATCGGCAAGACCGGTGTCGAGGCGAAGATGGAGCAGGAACTGCGCGGCCAGGCCGGCAGCAAACGGATCGAGGTGAACGCGATGGGCCGCGTGATCCGCGAGATCGACCGGATACCCGGCCGGCCCGGTGCGAATATCCAGCTGACCGTCGATCAGGGGTTGCAGAATTTCATGCAGGCCCGGCTTGGCAATGAAAGCGCCGCGGCGGTGGTGTTGGATCTGAAGGACGGCGACCTGCTCGGGATCGCCTCCGCGCCGAGCTTCGACCCCAACAAGTTCATCCGTGGCATTTCGGTCGCCGACTATCAGGCGTTGACTTCGAATGAGTATCGCCCCCTTTCCAACAAGACGGTTCAGGGGGCTTATCCGCCCGGGTCCACCTTCAAGATCGCCACGGCCCTGGCCGCGCTGGAGCATGGGCTCGTTGCGCCCGAAGAGACGGTCTATTGCCCCGGCTATACCGAGGTGGGGGGGCGCCGTTTCCACTGCTGGCGCCGCGGCGGGCACGGGCATGTCACGCTGAACGAAAGCCTGGAGCAGTCCTGCGACGTCTATTATTATGAAATCGCCCAACGCGTCGGAATCGACAGGATTTCCGAAATGGCGCGCAAACTGGGGCTGGGCAAAGCTTATGACCTGCCGCTATCCGCGGTCACGGACGGCCTGACCCCGACACGGCAATGGAAGCGCGCCAATCGCGGGTCGGACTGGATGGTGGGTGACACGCTGAATGCGGCCATCGGCCAGGGTTTCGTGCTTGCATCGCCCTTGCAACTGGCGGTCATGACGGCGCGCGTAGCCAGCGGACGGTCGATCATGCCGCGCCTGGTGAAATCCATCAACGGGGTAGAGCAGCCGTCTGGCGCCGGTGAGCCGCTGGAGATCGGCCCGACCAACCTGACCTTCGTGCGGCAGGGGATGCACGCGGTATCGAATTCGCGGCGCGGCACCGCGTTTCGCACAAGGGTGGTGGACGATGCGATGCAACTGGCCGGCAAGACGGGGACCAGCCAAGTGCGCAATATTTCTGCCTCGGAGCGGGCCGCGGGCGTCGTGGACAACGATGACCTGCCCTGGAACCGGCGCGACCATGCACTGTTCATATGTTTCGCACCTTACGATTCGCCCCGCATTGCCGTCTCGGTGGTTGTGGAGCATGGCGGCGGCGGCTCGGCTGTCGCGGCGCCAATCGCGCGTGATATCGCATTGCGGGCGCTGACTGGCGAGGTGCCGCCGCTACGGGCCTATCCCGCCGATCAACGCCCGGCCGTCGAAACCCTGTTCGATGGCCTGCCCCTTCGTGAAACCGCCCCGACCGCGCCGGGACTGAGCCGCGCATGAGCTATCTCGAATATCGTGTGAAGACAGTTCCGGCGGGACTGGGCAAGATCCTCTACCTCAACTGGGCGCTGGTTCTGCTGCTGAGCGCGGTGGCCGGTGTCGGTTTCCTGATGCTCTATTCGGTGGCGGGGGGCTCATTCCAGCCCTGGGCCGAACCGCAGATCAAGCGGTTTGCCGCGGGGATGGTGGTGATGTTTGCCGTTGCGATGGTACCGATCTGGTTCTGGCGCAACATGGCCGGGCTCGCTTACGGGGTCTCGATCCTCATGCTCATGGCGGTCGAGGTCTTCGGCGAGGTCGGAATGGGCGCGCAGCGTTGGATCGACCTTGGGTTCATACGATTGCAACCGTCCGAGATGACCAAGATCGCGCTGGTGATGATCCTCGCGGCCTATTATGACTGGCTGCCGGCAAACCGCGTCTCGCGGCCGCTGTTCGTCGCGATCCCGTTGTCCCTGATCCTGCTGCCCAGCGCCCTGGTCCTTAAACAGCCCGATCTGGGAACGGCGCTTCTTCTGATCTTCGGTGGCGCCGCCGTGATGTTCGCCGCCGGCGTGCATTGGCTGTATTTTGCCGTCGTGATCGCGCTGGGCGCCGGACTGGTATCCGCGGTTCTTCTGACACGCGGGACAGACTGGCAGCTTCTTGAGGATTATCAATACAGTCGGATCGACATCTTTCTCGATCCGTCGTCTGATCCGCTGGGCGCGGGCTATCATATCACCCAGTCGAAGATTGCGCTGGGATCGGGCGGCTGGGCAGGACAGGGTTTCATGCAGGGCACGCAAAGCCAGCTCAATTTCCTGCCTGAAAAGCATACCGATTTCATCTTCACCACGCTGGCCGAAGAATTCGGATTCGTCGGCGGTATGTCGCTGCTGGTTCTTTATGGACTGATCCTGGTGTTCTGCATCGCATCCGCCTTGCAGAACCGGGACCGGTTCTCGTCCCTTCTGACTCTGGGAATCGCAGCAACCTTCTTTCTTTTCTTTGCGGTGAACATGTCGATGGTGATGGGAATGGCGCCGGTGGTCGGTGTGCCGCTGCCGCTGGTCAGCTATGGCGGCTCGGCGATGCTGGTTCTTCTCGGGGCCTTCGGCCTGGTGCAAAGTGCGCATGTTCACAGACCGAGAGGACGATGATGCCAAGGATACTTTTTGCCGCCGGCGCCAATCGCTGGCCCGATTACCACGCACCGCTGGCCCGCGCGCTGCACGACGCCGGCATGGAGGCGGACCTGGTGACCGAAACCGATACGCCCGATGCGGTGGATTACATCGTCTATGCCCCCGGCGGCACGGTGACGGATTTCACGCCATACACCAATTGCAAGGCGGTTCTGAACCTTTGGGCCGGGGTCGAGAAGATCGTGGGCAACCGGACGCTGACCCAACCGCTCTGCCGCATGGTGGACAGCGGGCTTGAGGAAGGCATGGTCGAATATGTCACCGGCCATGTGCTGCGCCATCACCTGGGGATGGATCGCTATATCGTCGCGACGGGCAACGAATGGGATCCGGTGGTCCCGCCGCTGGCCCGCGACCGAACCGTCGCCATGCTGGGGCTAGGGGCGCTTGGCCAGGCCTGCGCGCAGGCCCTGGTCGCGCTGAATTTCGATGTGCTCGGCTGGAGCCGCAGCGCCCGCGACGTACCGGGCGTACGCTGTCACAGCGGCCCCGAGGGCCTGTCCGACGTGCTGCACCAGGCCGAGATTGCGGTCCTGCTTCTGCCACTGACAGAGGCGACGGAAAACCTGATGAACCGTGAAAGTCTGGCCCTGCTGCCCTGCGGCGCGGTGCTGATCAACCCCGGCCGGGGCGCACTGATCGACGATGACGCGCTTTTGGCGGCACTTGAAAGCGACCGGGTCGCGCATGCGACGCTCGACGTGTTCCGAACGGAACCGCTGCCCGGGGATCATCCGTTCTGGGGGCATCCGAGGGTGACCGTCACCCCGCATATCGCGTCGGAAACCCGCCCGGAAAGCGCCGCGCGCGTCATCGCCGAGAATGTGCGCCGTGGCGAGGCGGGCGAACCGTTCCTGTTTCAGGTGGACCGTCGGATGGGGTACTGATCCGCCGTCCCCGAAGATTAGGACGGCTCAGCGCAGTTTCGGCGGTTTGTCGGGATCCATTCCCGGCGCGGCGGGATGGGCTGCACCGGTGCGGTGCGGCGCGGGAAGATCGAACCGCAGCCCAACCCGCGCCAACCTCAGCGTCAGGGGATCCGAGGCAATCAAAAACGCCACGTCCATGCTACCCGCCGCCACGCCGCTGAAGGCCAACGCCTCGGCGACCGCCTGCGCCAGGGCGCTCTCGGCACCGGGGGCAGCGTCGATGAAGGCCAACATGCGGCCTTCGTTCCCGTCCCCGTAACTGACGCTTACCAACCACGCCACCGATGCAAGACCTGCGGCGCTCGCCAACTTGGCGTCAAGCGCCGTCAGAAGGGTTTCGGGCAGGCCGGTCGGTGGCGTGACCTGCTTCGGCAGGGCCTGTATCCGGGCCGGACGGTTGGACAGCATTTCCGCCAGCCAGTCGATGGACTCTGGTGGCAACAATGTCTCGAACGGCCCGGCGCCCAGATTGACACCCAGGCCAATCCCCTGCCCCGCAAGCATGGCGACGACGCGGCGCCCGGACATCGCGGCATAGGGGGCGATGCGGCCAACGAAACCGGCCAACCGTTCCTCGCGGTCGAACACAAGCACATGGTCGGTGCCGTCGACGGGAAAGGTTTCCGGGGTCACAGTGTCGCCCTCGGCCTCGGTTTCAAGCAGCAGGAACAGCTCTGCGTCAAGCAGCCGTTCATGAAACCGCAGCCGCGCCGCATCATCGTCAGGGGCGCCCTGCATCGCGGCATGCGCGCGGTCCAGCGCAGTTTCCTCAGGCATTCAGGGCCTCTTCGACGTGGATCCGCAGAACCGGCAGAACCTCGGCCTCGAACCACGGGTTCTTCCTCAGCCAGGCAGTGTTGCGCCATGATGGATGCGGCAGGGGGATCAGACCCGGCGCATGATCACGCCATGCGGCGACCGTGCGGGTGACGCCGCCACGCGCCGCCCGCCCCAGAAAGTATCTCTGCGCATAGCCCCCGACCGCCAGGACCAGAGGCACATTTCCCAGATGCTCCAGAACCCGGGCATGCCAGGTTCGTGCGCAGGCGGGCGGCGGCGGCAGATCCGCGCCTTTGGCGTCATATCCTGGAAAACAGAATGCCATCGGCAGCACCGAGATTCGATCGCGATCGTAAAAGACATCGTCCGTGACGCCCATCCATTCCCGCAGCCGGTCCCCGGACGCATCGAAAAAGGGTTTGCCGGTCTTGTGCACCCGCATCCCCGGCGCCTGTCCGGCCACAAGGATGCGTGCGCCCCTGCGAAACCACGGCACGGGGCTCGGCCTGTGGCCCGTTGCGGTCGCAGCAAAACGATCGGCACAGACCGCGCAGGCGGAAATCTCGGCAATCAGGGGATCGTGGGGATCGGGCGGTCCGGGCATGGCGCATATCTAGGCCCCTTGGCCGCAGATGCCAAACCCCGATTCCGCTGCCCCCCGCATGGGCCACGATTGCCCCGGCATTTCAACTGCCCTATCAGATCCGGAAAGTGGGGGATGCGCCGACATGTACAAGGCTTGGAACTTTCTGACGAACTATTCGTTTTTCCTGCTCGGCGGGGCTCTGATCGGGCTGATCTGGGCCAATCTGGATTCCAATTCCTATCACGACATGGTGGAATTCGTCCTGCTTGACGACTTTTTCATCGGCCACCCATATGAGGCCGGCGGTCGGCTGCGCCATACGCTGACGGTGAACTACCTGGTCAATGACGTTTTGATGGCCCTCTTTTTCGCCGTGGCCGCCAAGGAAATCTGGGAGGCGGCGATCCTCAGGAACGGCGCCCTGCGCGGCAGGAAGTCCGCGACCCCGCTTTTCGCGACTCTGGGCGGCATTCTTGGACCGGTCGCGGTCTATCTGGGCGCCGCCGCGATGCTGGGGGCCGAGACATTCACCGCGGTTCAGCGCGGCTGGGCCATTCCGGCGGCGACCGATCTCGCGGTTTGCTATCTGGTGGGGCGCACGGTGTTCGGCGCCGACCACCCGGCGTTGCCCTTTCTTCTTCTTCTGGCGATCGCCGACGATGTGGCCGGACTGGCCATCCTGACGATATTCTATCCTTCAGGCGACCTGGCACTGCACTGGCTGTCGCTGTCCGCCGCGGCATCGGCGGCGGCTTTCGTCCTGTTCAACTGGATGCCGCGAGTCATGGACAGGGGACGGCCGCTGCGCCCCAACTCGACATGGGTGCGCCGGAAGCTTTCCTTCTGGCCATATCTGGGCGCCGGAGCGTTAAGCTGGTACGCTTTTCAGCGGTCCGGGCTGCAACCCGCGCTGGGGCTGCTGCCCGTGATTCCGGCGATCCCGCATGCCAACCGGGCCTTCGGCGTTTTTTCCGAGGCCGAGCAGTATCTGACGGATCTGCTCAACCACATCGAACTGTTGTTGAAACACCCGGTCGAGATCGTTCTTTTCCTTTTCGGCCTGATGAACGCCGGTGTGGAATTCGCCACTGTCGGCACGACCACGTGGCTGGTTCTTGCCGGTTTCCTGATCGGAAAGCCGCTGGGCATCACCCTGTTTGGCTGGTTCGCCGCCCGTCCGCTGAAACTGGGCCTGCCGTCGGGGATGCGCATGGCCGATCTGTTCGTGGTCGGCTCCGTGGCGTCGATCGGTCTGACCGTCTCGCTGTTCATCGCATCCGACGCCTTCGACGGATCGGTCGGCCCGGAAGGGATCAACATGGAGGACGCCGCCAAGATGGGCGTTCTGCTCAGCTTCACGGCCGCGATTCTGTCGGTTGTGGCCGCCAGGCTGCTGAATGTGCGCAAACGATCGGGCTGAGGACGGGCGCGGCGCAGGACGCGCGTGAAAACATGCATGGCGGGCATCGCGATCGCCCGAATTCATTGAAAATTAGGCCACCTCGGGAACATAATACTGCCCAGATGGCAGGGTATCGCTGTTTTGGGAAATAAAGGCGGCCGGTTTACGGGCGCGGGGTATAAGACGTGCCGGGGCAGGTAGATGATCGAATTCGAGCAGGTCAGCAAATCCTTCTGGACCGGAAAACAGCGCAAGGTCATTCTCGACCGCGTTTCCTTCCGGATCGAGCTGGGCAATTCACTGGGCATACTGGCACCGAACGGCACCGGCAAGACCACGCTCATCAACATGATGGCCGGGCTTGAAAAACCCGATGAGGGGCGGATCACCCGCACCAGCCGTATCTCTTTTCCACTGGGCTTCATGGGCGGGGTCGTGAATCGCCACTCCGGCACCGAGAATGCCCGCTATATCGCGCGGCTTTATGGGCTGGACCCGGATTATGTCGAGGCATTCGCACGCTGGCTGTGCGGGATCGAGGAATATTTCGATATGCCGCTGGGCACCTACAGCGCCGGGATGCGGGCGCGATTTTCGTTTTCTCTGATGCTGGCACTGGATTTCGACATATATCTGGTCGATGAAGGGATGCCCTCCACCACGGATGTGGAGTTCAACCGAAAGGCCGGCGCCATTTTACGTCAGCGGCTTGAGACGACCACCATGGTCGTCGTGTCCCATCAGGCCGCGACGCTTGAGAAATATTGCCGCTCGGCTGCCGTGCTGAAAAACGGACAGCTTTACATGTTCGATACGCTGGAAGAAGCGAAAAGCCTCTATGACTACGAAACCCAAAGCTAGGAAGTTCCGCATCCGTCGCAGCGGCCCGTTGGGATATGGTCGGCCGCGCGCGGCGAATGACGATGCGGGCCAGGTGACGGCGGGGGGCTTCGCCGGGCCCACCCCCGCCACGTCCGGCGGCCGCGCACCATCGGTCGGCAGCGCCGCGAGCAATGCTTCGGTTGCCGTGGCCGCGCCCGCGCAGCCCGAGCACGGCGCCGACCAGGACATCGCCGAGATACGCCGCGAAGGACTGACCGGCCGACAGCTGCGCATGGCCCGCCGACTGGCGCAGAAACACGGATTGGCCCCGACATCGGATTTCGATGCGGTCCGCCTGTTGCGCCAGGCCGGAATCGACCCGTTCCAGCGCACCAATATGCTGGAACTGGTGGTCGCGGACGGCCAGGCGCAGCAACGCCAGCCCGCCCGGACGCAGAGCCAGCCGAAGCTTCCGCAGACCGTTCCGCATGTGCCCGACAATCTGCCGTCGAAGGAATTTGCACATACCGACATCGCGGCGAACCATGTGATGCGCATCCAGCGCGACATCGCCCGCCGCCGCCGCCGCAAACTGATGCTGATGCTGGCGCGCATCGCGGTGTTCGTGCTGCTCCCGACATTCGTTGCCGGTTATTACTACTATGCCATCGCGACGCCGATGTATGCGACCAAGTCGCAATTCGTGATCCAGCAGGCCGAGCCCCAGAGCACCGGCGGGCTGGGCAGCATGTTCGCCGGGACGGGACTCGCGGTTCAGCAGGATTCGATCGCCGTGCAGGCCTATTTGCAATCGCGTGATGCGATGCGACGCCTGAACGCGGATCTCGGCTTCAAGGCGCATTTCAGTCAGCCCTGGATCGACCCGATTCAGCGCCTGCCCGCCGATGCCAGCATGGAAGATGCATATGCCGTCTACAAGGACAACGTGAAGCTGGGCTACGACCCGACCGAAGGCATCCTGAAGCTTGAGGTCATCGCCGCCGACCCCGAAACCTCGGCCGCCTTTTCCGAGGCCCTGATCTCCTATGCGGAAGAGCGTGTGGACAGCCTCACCCAGAGATTGCGTGAGGATCAGATGGCCGGCGCACGGAAAAGCTTCGAGAATGCGGAAAGAAAGGTCGAGGCGGCGCAGAGCCGGGTGCTGCAACTGCAGGAACGTCTGGGTGTCCTGGACCCGGCGTCCGAGACGAGCGCGTTGATGAGCCAGATCACCCGCTTCGAAACAGAATTGCGCGAGAAGCGGTTGCAACTGGCCCAGTTGCAGGACAACCCGGACCCCAGTTCCGCGCGGGTGCAGGGCGTGCAAGGCGACATCAACCGACTGGAAAAACTGGTTGGCGATCTGCGCGCCTCGATGACGGAAACCACGTCGGGCGAGGATTCGCTGGCGCGGATCACGGCCGAGCTTCGCATCGCAGAGGCCGATCTGGCCAATCGGCAACTGCTGTTGCAACAGGCGATGACCCAGCTTGAAACGGCCCGGATCGAAGCCAACCGCCAGGTCCGCTACCTTTCGATGGGCGTGCATCCGGTCGCCCCGGATGAACCCACCTATCCGCGCGCCTTCGAAAACACGCTGTTGGCCTTTCTGATCTTCAGTGGCATATACCTGATGGTGTCGATGACCGCAGCAATTCTGAGAGAACAGGTTTCCGCTTGAACATGAAGGACGTGTCGCTGGGCAATGTGACCCTGGGCAATGATCGCCCGCTGACGGTCATCGCGGGTCCCTGTCAGCTAGAAAGCCTGGATCATGCGCTGATGATCGCCGAAAGGATAAGGGCCGCCTGCGCCGCGGCCGGCGCCGGCTACGTCTTCAAGGCCAGTTTCGACAAGGCCAACCGCACGTCCCTGTCTGGCAAGCGCGGGGTCGGGATGGACGCTGGGCTGGAAATTCTCTCGGCCGTGCGAACGCGCCTGAGCATCCCCGTCCTTACCGATGTCCACGCCCCCGAACAATGTGCCACCGTCGCTGCGTATGTGGACGTGTTGCAGATTCCGGCCTTCCTGTGCCGCCAGACCGACCTGTTGCTCGCCGCGGGCGAAAGCGGCGCCGCCGTCAACATCAAGAAAGGGCAGTTTCTTGCCCCCTGGGACATGGCGAATGTCCTGGAAAAGGTCGAAGCGACGGGAAACCGGCGCATCCTGCTGACCGAGCGCGGAACCTCCTTCGGCTACAATACGCTCGTCGCCGATATGCGTGCCCTGCCCACTATGATGAAGACCGGCTATCCGGTGGTGATGGATGCCACGCATTCTGTTCAGCAACCCGGCGGGCTTGGCGGCGCCAGCGGAGGCCAGCGCGAATTCGCGCCGGTCATGGCGCGGGCAGCGGTGTCGCTGGGAATCTCCGCGGTTTTCATCGAGACCCACGAAGATCCTGACCGCGCCCCATCGGACGGGCCGAACATGATCCCGCTGGCTCAGATGCCTGCGCTGATCAACACGCTGATGGCGTTCGACCGCCTGGCCAAGTCCGATCCCATCCGCCTGTGAATGGTAGTCGCGACGGTGCGGCATTTTCCGGAAAATGGGCTTGAAGCGCGCGCACGTTCAGCGTAATCAAACGCCCATCGTTGGGGTGTAGCCAAGTGGTAAGGCAGCGGTTTTTGGTACCGTGTACCGTAGGTTCGAATCCTACCACCCCAGCCATGAAATCAGAAAAACATACAGAAATCAGGGGCTTGGAAATGCCCCGTTGCGCCTGCTCCGCGACCCGGCCCGGAAGTGTGACACAAACTGCGACACATGCTGTGACACAGGCCGGTGCGCAAGAAGCCGGGCCAGGCCGGCATGTCACCTCGAATCCGGCCCGTGACTCCCGGCGAAAGGCGCCCAAAACGGCCCGTCCGGCCGGTCCCTATCTCGAGCGCCGCGGGCCTGTATTCTACTTTCGAAAACGCCTGCCGAAAAAAATTTCAGAAAGATGCACCCGATCGTTTTGGCGGGTCTCGCTGAAAACCCCTCTCCTGCCCGAGGCGATGAGCCGAGCCGCTGCGCTCCTCGTCGGCCTCGAGCAGATAGAGAGGGACATCATGACGACGATTCACACTTCCGACCTGACCGCGGCCGACACAGACATGCTGCTTGCCCAGGGGCTGCGGCGCGAGCTTCAGCGGATCACCGCGGACCAGATGACGGCGGCCAGCCGTACCGATGCCGAGATCGATGCGCGTATCGAGACACTCGAAGGCGAGATCACGCGGCTCAAGCGCGCTGCCCGCCGCAACGACTTTGCCCCGGTGGACGCGTGGAGCCGCGATGCGGCGCGGAGCGTGGATCTCGAGCTCGAAGGCGAGATGGATATCACGCTGGGCCGCCGTGCCCTCCAAATGAAGCGCGAGATCGCCGAGATCGAGAGACAGACGGAAGACGGCGAGGATGTGAAGCGGCTTGCCGGGCCGTTGGTCGCCCAGGTCTCGGGCGCACCGGTCGATGCCTTCGTCGATGAGCCGGTGACCGTCTCGCGCGCCGCCAAGAGGGCAAAACAACTCTATCCCAACCCGAGCATGCAGGTGCTGCTCGACACGGCCGAAAAACTGGTCCTGGATTTCCTGGGCGACGTGCCGATGGACCTGCTGACCGAAGATCGCCAGCGCGAACTCTTCGGCCTGATCGCGCGGCTGCCCAAGAACCACGGCAAGACGCACGGAAAGAACCGCTTCAAGAAGGAGGGCACCACGCTGCCCAAGCGCGAGGAGATCGAGCGCGCCGACGCGCAGGATGCCATGGTCACCGAGGAGGTGCGCGGCATGGACGACCTGTCCATTCCCGAGAAGCGCGCGCGTCTCGCCGACCGCCTCACCCCGCGCAGCACCCTCGCGACTCTCAAGAAACATCGCGATACCTTCGCCCGCTTCGTGCGCGGCGCCCGGGAACTCGGCGCCGCGACGACCCTCAAGGTGATCGGCTACAAGGAGCTCGAGCGGGTGATTGCACGGGAGCACACCGATGACGCGCTGTATCTGCGTGTCGAGAAACCCAAGACGCGGCAGCCCTGGACCGATGAACGCATCGGTCAATTGCTGACCTCGCCGATCTATACCGGCTGTGCGTCGCGGCACCGCCGCTGGAAGCCCGGCAATGTCATCGTGCGGGACGCCACCTACTGGGTGCCGCTGATCGTGATGAGCATCGGCGCGCGGCTCGCCGAAATCCTGCAGCTCAAGCGCACGAACGTCGTGCGGCGCAACGGCGTGGTCTGTTTCGCGATCGGTCTCGATCCTGATTTCCAGGTCAAGACCGAGGACGGCGTGCGTTTCGTGCCGGTTCCGCAGCTGCTGCTGGACCTGGGCTTCCTCGACTGGGTGCGCGATCTGCCGGAAGACCATAGCGTTTTCCTCTTTCCCGAAGCCCTCGAGCGCAGCGAGATCGATGCGTCCACCGATGCCTTCGGCAAACATCTCAAGAATCTGTTCTCGCGCCTCGATCTCGCCGACTACGACGAGGACTTCTATGCCCTGCGCAAGACCCTCTCCACGCGGCTTGCGAAGCTGAAGATCAGCGACAGCATCCGCCAGGCGATCCTGGGGCACAAATCCGGCGAGATCATCAACCGGCATTACACCGCGCAGGAGGCGCCCGCGCTCAAGGAGGTGCTCGATGCGGTCAGCTTCGAGGTGCAGATCAAGCCGTCGCGTCAGCAAGGCATTCCGGTGATCGATGGCTGCGCACTGACCGGCAACCGGGTATTCGACGTGGATGTCGTGCTCGGCGAGACCGGCCAGGCCGAGGTGATTTCCGTCACGCTCAAGGGGGCGGATCTACCTTGTTTTGCCGTGCAGCTGGGAGGCGATGTCATCGGCTCGTCAGTGCGTGGTTGCAAAGCGCCCCGGATGGACAGGCGGAAGGACTCCGCTGCTCGCCACGCTCGAGGCGCTGTCCAAGGATGACGGCCCGGTTCATTCGGCGCAGCTCGGCTGCATCCGCGCCTTCGCGGATCGGGCGCGGGCGCGTGACCTCGACCCGATCGACCTGACACCGGACCATATCCCGGCGCTCCTCGACGAGCTTCCGTGGCACGACCGCGACGCATCCGCCCGGGCGCTGCGCGCGCTCGGCCGGCTCAAATGCATTCGCCGCATCGCGGCGCATCTTCCCGATGCCTTCGATGCCGGCTTCCTCATCCCCGAGGCGCGAACCCCGGTGCCTGACGGCATCCGGCACATGATCACCGAGATGGTGGCGGTCGCGCGCTACGAGAACGGCACGTATGACGATGTCTCGAAGACGACCTCGCAGGCGTTCAACGGCCAGACGGCACAGAGCTACGAGGCCGCCCTCATCGCGCTGGCCCGGGCCGCTGCCGAAACCGGAAAGGTGGACCTGGCGACTCTGAATTGCCTTGACCCGCTCTTTGCCAGCGACGTGCGCCGCACGGCCATCGCGCGCTGGACCGACCTGGAGGCCATTGACGCGGGCTTCAGCGCCCGCACAGCGGCGGATTATGTGCGCATCATTGGCCAGATCGGCAGGGCCAATGGCATCAAGACCAAGAAGTGGCGCAAGAATCTCAAGCGCAACCCGTTTTTGCATGACGGCCTGGCAAGTGCCGACAAGATGTCACCGAAGAACCAGCGATTCTGCGAGCGGCTCGTTCACGAGCCGGCGGACGTCCGCACGTTTCTCACCCAGCATCTGCGCTACCAGGACATGGCCGGCGACATCCTCGCCACGGACAAGCCGCTGCCACTGGACGCGCTTCGCGCCGCACGACGCCTCGGCACCTGCGCCGCATTCGCCGCGCTGGAGATCCGCGGCGCAGGGATCCGCAAAGGAAGCGCTTTGGCCGCGCATGCGACGGGCACGGGCCAGAACCTGCTCCGCCGCGAGGCCGCCGGCAAGCGCTGGTTCGAGCTGCGGATCGCGGTGAAGGACATGAAGGGCGAGTACGTCGAGATGCCCCCGATCCCAATCCACGACGACAAGTATTGCGGCTACGACGTGCTCGACTGGTACCTCCAGTACATCCGGCCACTCTTCAACTTCGCGAACCCGGACTGGTGCGAAGAGAACAAGCGTGCGCGGACGCCTTACCTGTTCCCGTCGGAGCAATCCGCGGCGCCGCTTCGCGGCTCTGTGCTCTACAAATGGATCACGCGCAGCAGTGCCGATATCGGCCTGGCGATGTCGCCGCATAATTTCCGGCACGGCTTCGCCACGCTCCTGCTCGCGCGCTCGTGGGGCAATCGGGGACGGGCCGCGGCGTATCTCGGTTGTTCCGTCCGCGTGCTCGACACCTATTACGCCTGGCTCGACAAGCGCCAGAAGCTGGAAGAAACGCAGGATCTTCTGGCGGAGGCGCTGGCAGCATGAAACGGCAAGAGATTCTCGCCAAGCCGCACTGGCAGCCGCTCGCAGCGAACCGGGTTCTCCTCTCGATGCCGCTCGACGATCTGCGGGCGCTCGACAGTCTCGTCACCTTCATACGGCAGCAGGAATGTCTCCCCTTGCAGGCTGCGGACTGCCGCACCTGGGCACGTCTCAGTGGCGGCCTGACTGATCTCGACCGCGCCTGCCGCGCCGTTGCGGCCACGGAGGGCTCCGCGGCGGCCGAGCTTGTTGCGCTCAAAGCCGCGCGCAGGGACCTGGCCGCCTGCGCCGAGTATCCTCATCGCGCTCAACATCGATCTCGTGGTCCAACATGTGCTGAGCAACGTGAAGGCGATCAACGCAGCAGGCGGTTTCGGGCGCTGGACTTGGGATGTCGCGTTCAAGCCGGGCGAGGTGCAGGACATCATCGCGAGGCACTGCTGCGCGAGATCGTGGACAACGTCGGGAAAAGGGGAGCAGCCGGCCAGGAC
>JADQCD010000128.1 GCA_016278285.1 Actibacterium sp. | reverse complement strand
CGTCCTATCCCGCCCACCTGAGAAATAGAGGAAAAGTAGAGCAGCGGACAACTTCCCGGACACAAGGGGATCAGCAACCAATCCTTCGGCCCGGCGCAGTTCCTGCGGGGTCAGGCGGACAAGCAGGCGGCCGAACTCGGCCCAGGATCGAAGCGGGGCATGGCGGGTCTCCTGGGGCCTCGGAAGCCTCGGCATACCTCACTGGCGCAAAAGAACGAAGAGCAAACCAAAACGGTTTGCTGACACCGTCTCGGTCTGGGTAAACCGGAATTGTTGAAGCGTTTTAGGGCTTTTGCCGCCTCGTTGCCCAGATGATGACCAGCGCCGAAATCGACAAGAGCAAGATGGCGGCTGCCTCGATAAGTATATTTTCCGGCGCCATTTCCTTTCCCTGGAGAACCACCAGTCGCCCCACGGCCGTGATCGCTATGAATATCGGATACACGAAGACGGAATCGCGTCGGGAATAATAGACCGATACCATTCCGATCACTTCGAGATACAGGAACATCAGGAGAATATCGGCCAATAGAATGCTCCCCAGCCGATAGATGGCGAGGATCTCGAAGGCGACCGCGACCAGCGTCATGGCCACGATAACCACCAGAAGAAATCGCTCGATGACGTGAAACAGGCCGAGAGCGAACAGTTTCTCTCCGCGTCCCGACCCTAAGCCCGACTGTGCACCTTCGTGCATGCCGGTAGAGGGCGCGCCCGGTTTCTTTTCGGCGTAGCTTTCATTCATACTTGCGAACCAGGACCATAAACAAGCTGGGCTGAATCAACACTGGCCTGAGTAGCGAACGTTGCCGTGGCTTCCGATTTGAGGCATAACACATCACGCTCTGACCGGCATGCCTTCATTCTCTGCGGCCCTGATCGCCGCCTCGTCTCGCTGGGTTCTGGTTTCTGTTGTCCGAACCGGTTCGTCATTCCCGCTCCGGGAAACCCGCGAACCGGAATAGAGGTGGCGAAGCTGCGCCTCGCTGACACCGTCGGCCTGCATCACGAGCAGCACGAGCGGGTCCCTGAGCATTTCCTCAAGGAAGAAGTCCGTCAGCGCCTTGCCTGATGCCATGTCCTTGGCGCGTGCGCGATCAAGGTCGGTCAGCGAAACGGTGAGGACCCCGGCAAGACCGGGATGTGATGTTCGCGTGTGCAGTTTCACGAAGACAGAGGCTTTCCACGCCTCCGGAACCAGCCGATCAGGTGGCGCACATTCCTCTGTTTCGAGTTCGTACGCTCCAACTGGAAGCGTTTCATGGAGCCCCGGGACGTTGAAAGGATAGTCGAATACGGCGATCGTCTTGCTGGTCAGGGCCATTGGTGGCTTCCTTGTGCGTGCCGTGGCATCTGGTGGTTTGCGGTCAGTCGACAGGCTCGCAATCCGCCGCGACGTCGTTTTTTGCAGAGCTTTGCAGGTCGGGGCAGTGCTCGGGACGTCGGTTATCCGTACCCGTAGTCCGGTTCGCTGGCGTGTTCTGCCCTATGCTTGAACGATCTTGTTCTGGCCGTCGAAGTCCCTGTGACAGGAGCCGGGCCATTTTCGGAGGTCGTCACGTCCGGGCAGTTCCGCGCTTGTCATCCTTTAACCCGCGAAGATGTGCCGGGTGCTGACCCATGTTAGCGCCTCCCGGGTGTTCGCGGGCGCCGGTATTAGCGGACCCTCAAGCCGAGGCCGCGCGTGGCAGCATGACAAGGCACTGATCTGTGTCAGCACCCGCGCCCGATGTGTTGCCTATCCTTCGACGAGGCGGGGCTGTCTTGTGCACCTCTGCGGAGCGGCACACGGTCTGTTTCCTGGCAGGGTGCCAGGCCCCACAAACCCACAATAAGGAGGGTAAGATGGCCACAAATGTTGTTCTTGATCCCCACAACCACGATTTCGACCGATTTCTCCACGCATCCGTCGGAGAGGACCGCAAGGGCAACGGCGTGACCGTTCTTTCCGCACTGGCGCGGCTGAACCTCGATCCCTGGCAGGAGGCTCGCGAGATCGCCAGTCTCGGGCGGGAGGCCGCGGGCGCGCGCCTCGGCGCCTTGCTGTCGCGCGTGCGCGACGTGCCGGCACTCGAGCTGGACGGTGGGGTGGTTGCTCGGGAACTGGCCGGTCTGCTCCCGGATCGCGCCAGTCAGGCTGCGGTCGGGGCAGCCTCGGGGGCAAAGGGGTGGACGGTATCGACAGGATTGATCTGGACGCTGGTGGCGGTCCTGTTTTTGGCGGCGCAGCTTCTGTTTGCCGGATCACCGGGATCGGGCGAATGAAACACGACGCGCCGTCGGGCCGTCCCCCGAAAGACACGACCGGGCCGGATGCGCCGCTGTCGCCGCATGATCACGCCCCGCTCTGGGACCGGGAAGAGATGTTCTGGACGAGGGGCGCAAGCAGCGCGCGTCAGATGACGTCGAAGGATGCCGTCTTCGTATTCCCCTATCCGGCCGGGATTCTTCAGGGCGATGCGCTCTGGCGCGAAAAGGAGGTCGCGCAGCGCTGGCGCTCGGTTGTCATGAGCGAACGCCATGTTTCCATCCGGGGTGACATTGCCGTGCTTGCGTATCGGGTCTCCGCCGAACGGGACGGCGAACCGATCTACGAGGCGCTTTGCAATTCGACCTATCTGAAGGATGACGGCAAATGGCTGCGCCTCGCGCACCAGCAGACCCCCATCCTTTGATGGCAAGGCCTCGCAAGCCCGAAAGATCCCGATTCGCATGAACCGCAGAATGGGCGGCCATGGCGTGGAACGGGTCGGGCAATGACCACGCCGCGGCAAATTTCGCGCGTCCGAGACCCCGGTCCCCCGACCGGTGGGCCGTCGCCCGGCGTCGGCGTCGGTTTTCACGCGAGAAGCGGACCGTTCTGATCCAGATAGGACGGATCGAACTCTGCCAGCCTGGCAAGCCGGTCAAAGTCATGGACCGTAACACGACCGTTCCGGAAAGTGACGAGCCCGCGTTCACGAAGCTGCCGCAGGACACGATTCACATGGACCGCGCTGAGGCCGAGGGTGTCGGCCAGATGATATTGCGTCAGCGGGCAGTCGTAGCCGTCCTTGCTCCCCATGCCGACCAGCGCCAGTCGCGACCCCAGCTCCAGCAGGAAATGCGCCATGCCGGCTTCGGCGTCGCGCCGCCCGATGCTGACGAGATGCTCCACGACCATCGCCTCGTCCCGCGACGCGGCCCACAGAATGGCCGTGGCAAGCCGCGGCGTCTGATCGAGGGCTTGCAACAGGTCACCAGACATCACCTCGGCGGCCTGGCTGTCGACGATCGTCTCGAAGCTGTGATCCGCGGTGCGCAGCAGGACACTGCGCAGCCCCAGGAAATCGCCGGGAACCTGGAAATCGACGATCTGGCGCGTCCCGTCGGGCTGGATCTTGTAGGAGCAGACCCACCCGGCCGAAAGGATGTAGGCGGCTTGCCCAGACTGCCCCTCGTGGACGAGGTCGCGTCCCGCGGGGAAAGATCTGCGTCGCTGGTGCAGGCGCTCCAGCACCGCGAGTTCGGCCTCGGACAAGGCGACGAAACTCGAAAGCTTGCGCGTGAGCGGGCTGTTTGCCGTGATGTTCATGGACCTTTTCCCGATCTCCCGATCTCCCGATGTCTGCCGTAGCCGAGAAATCTGGCTCGGTGACTGCTATGGATCAGCCCAGCATACTTCATTTCCTGCCACAATGGGTGCATCATCAGGCTTCAATCGGCTCGACGGCCGTTTCGCCGCAAGGATCAAGGATTTTCCACGATGCCCGTTCAAACAGATCATGCCGGCATGGCCGCCCTTACGATCTGCGAGGCGCTCATGCTTGCCATGAACGACCACGATCTGCTGCCCGAGCACGAGATCATGGGGGTGCTCCGCGATGCCGCGGCGACCCACGAGAACGCCACCGGCACGGACGCCGAAACCGAAGCGCACGGGGCCGTGGCGGCAATCATCAACCGAATCATCGCTGGCGGCAACTCCGTTCGCAGACCGCCGGATTGACAGGCTCGACCAGACAGGAGGTGGCGCGCACCATGACATTCGCGACCAGACAAAGTGACACGCCGGCCGGCAGCCAGCCCGAACATCAAACCATGCAAACCGCCGAAGGCAACCACGATAAGCCGGCACGATCCGGCGCACGGTCCGGGCGACCCACCGTGCAGGCCGCGGACGGCGCGCGGCAGGCTCAAGACGACCAGGCTTCGGTGCCCCCGCACGGGCACACCGCACAAGGCGAAGCCGCGCTGACCCCGTCAGACTGGACCCGGACACTGGCAGCCTATCGCCAGCCCGTTCCCGCGCGCAGCGTTTTCGAGGTGACCGTCACGCTGGTTCCGTTCGTCGCGATCTGGGCGGTGGCCTGGTGGCTGGTGCCGATCAGTGCCGTGTTGGCCATGGCCCTGGCGCTGACGAACGCGGCTTTCCTTGTCCGATTGTTCATCATCCAGCAGAATTGCGGGCACGGGTCCCTGTTCCGCGACCGGCGCCTGTGCGACTGGATCGGCCGCGGGCTCGGCGTGCTCACGCTGACGCCCTACGACGTCTGGCGCCGGACCCACGCGATCCACCATGCCACGACAGGCAATCTCGACCGGCGGGGCGTCGGGGACATCCCCATGCTGACGGTCAGGGAGTACAAGGAAAAGGGATGGCTCGGCCGGGCGCTTTATCGGCTACTGCGCCACCCGGTCGTCATGTTCGGGGTGGTACCTTTCTACACCTTCTTCCTGCAGAACCGGCTGCCCGTCCACCTGATGCGCTCGGGTTGGCGCTACTGGCTGAGTGCGATGGCGACCAATGCCGCCATCGGCCTTGTCCTTGCTGTGATCGTCTGGCTGGGCGGTTGGGATGTCCTGCTGTTCGTGTTCCTGCCGACGATGCTTCTGGCGGCGATCGCCGGCATGTGGTTTTTCTACGTCCAGCATCAGTTCGAGGAAACCAGCTGGCGGCACGAGGAAGACTGGAACGTGCAGGAGGCCGCCCTCGACGGGAGTTCGCATTACTCGCTGCCCGGTATCCTGCGCTGGATCACCGGCAATATTGGCGTCCACCACGTGCATCACCTGGCCAGCCGGATCCCGTTCTACCGTCTTGGCGAGGTGGTCAGGGACCACGACCTGCTGTCGCGCTCCAAGCGCATCACGCTTTGGCAAAGCTTCCGCTGCGCGCGGCTTCACCTGTGGGACGAGAACGGCCGCAGACTTCTGTCGTTTGCCGAGGCAAGGACACTTGCCGCCTGAGTTTTGCAGGTTTCGCCGACAGACAACGAGACAGGCCCCCGTGGCCTGCGCGCCTGTCGTTTCACCGCAAGGCCATGATCGGATCGGGTTGGCTGGATCTTTCCGCTCATCCGATCTTCGGCAGGCGCCATCGGTCGGAAAAAGGTTCCGAGTCCGACCTAGAAGGGAAAGAAAACGGGAATGGAAAGCACCGCGGACGTGCCCACGATCACGTTCATCGGGAGGCCGATCTTGACGAAATCGGTGAACCTGTAGTTCCCCGCGCCATATACCAGCGTGTTGGTTTGATAGCCGATCGGTGTCGCAAAGCTCGCGCTTCCGGCAAACATCACCGCCACCACGAAGGGGCGAGGGTCGACCCCCAGCTGTACGGCAAGGCCAATGGCGAGTGGCGTCACCACGACCGCCACTGCATTGTTGGTGACCGCTTCCGTCAGCGTTGAAGCCAGCAGATAGACCGCCGCAAGTGCCACAAGAGGTGGCAGCCCCTCGAGTGCCGGCGCTATCGCGTCGACAACAAGGGCGACGGCCCCCGAGTGCTGCAATCCCTTGCCGACGATCAGCATCGAGAAGATGAGCACCAGGACGCCAGCGTCGATTGAAGCCCACGCTTCGTCATTGTCTATGCACCGCAGCACGAGAATCGACGCGACCGCGATCAGGGCCAGGACACTGATCTCGGCAATACCCAGGGCGGCGAGCGCGACAACCGCGACAAGGGCAAGCAGAGCGAGCGGCGCCTTGCGCCGACGGAAGGCACGCCCGCCTGCCTGCGTGATCGCTGCAAGATCTCCTGCCTCGGTCATGTGTGAAAATCCTTCGGGAGTCCCCTCCAGCAACAGCTTGTCGGCGGGCCGCAGGAGTGCGGTTGACAGGTCGGGTCCAAGGCTTTTCCCATGGCGATGTGCACCGAGCACACGCATGCCGTAGCGACGCCCAATGGCAAACTGTGCAATGCGCACGCCACGGCTTCGGCGCGAAGGTGTCACGATGGCTTCGGCGACGATAAGCTCGGAGGCGTCCTCGATCTCTGGCCCCTGACGCAATCCGACATGCAAACCGCTGCGATTTCGGAGAGTCAGCAGCTCCGAAGTGGTCACGGCGGCAATGATCCTGTCGCCTTTCTCCAGAACATGCTCGTTCAAGCTGTCCCGTTTGACATTCGACTGCGTGCGGATGGCGATGATCCTCACCCCTTGTCGGTTCAGATCACCGATCTGACCGATGGGCATGCCCAGACCTGCGTAGCCCTCCTGCGGGCGCAACTCCGTCAGGAAGGACGTCTCTCCTTCATCTCCGGGATCGGCCTGATCCCTTCGGTCCGGCAGTAGGAACGGGCCGAGAACCAACAGGGCAACCCCGCCAGTGGCCGCGACAATCAGGCCGACCGGCGTGATTTCGAGGATCGAGAACGGCAGCATGCCGGTCTCGCGGGCCACACCGTCCACAAGCAGGTTGGTCGATGTGCCGAGCAAGGTGCATGTCCCGCCCAGGACCGCCATGTAGGAGAGTGGTATCAACAGGCGCGTGGCCGCAAGGTCGAGGCTTTGTGCCAAGCGGATCGCCACAGGTATGAGGACGATCACAACAGGCGTGTTGTTCATCAGGGCCGACGCCAGCAGCGTTGCCAGCAGGAACACGGAGGTTCCCGCGACCGGCCGATGGCGCGCGGCGGCGACCACGCGGTTCGCGATCGCATCGAGAAGGCCGGTCCGGACCAGCGCGCCGCTTATGATGAACATGGCCGCAATCGTGATCGGCGCCGGATTCGAGAATGCCGCCAGAACCTTCTCGGTGGGCACCAGGCCGAAGATTATGAACAGCGCAGCCACTCCCGCGGCCGTAACGTCCGGTGCAAAGCGTTCATACACGAATCCCACAAACAGGATCAGCAGCAGCGACAGCGCAAGATAGGGTTGATACCCGGTCACAAGGTCAGTCAACACATTCTCCATGCCCGGATGCCACCGTCCTCGTTTTCTGCCCCGTGCCGGGATGCCGTGCCGTCTTCCGCATGGCCGCACAGTGGGCCGGCTTGCTCGTTGCCATCGTCATTCCTTTGCTTGGCTTCGATTGCCGATATTGTCAGAGATTCGATGACGCCGGCAGGTGATTCCCAGATTTGGCACGGTCGGGAAGCACGACGGGAAAGCAAGATGCCCCGTCAGCCTAGGGGCGATTTTACTGCTTCCGCTCGTATATCGAACTTGCGCGCGCATGCCAAAGGTTGTTCGCTTTCATGTTCGCCTCGTCCCGCGACACAGACCAACGAACAGCCGCCGCCGTCTCGATCTGCCAGGCGGTCCCGCATGTGATGAATGACCAGGGCCTGCTCCCTGTGGACGAGGGCTCAACGGATCTGCGCGATGACAGGGCAACCCACGAGAACGTCTCGCGCAGGGATGCTGAAAGGGAAGCACACCAGGCGGTCGCCGACATCGGTAATCGGTTCATGCCCGCCGGGGACTCGGCCCGAAGACGGTGAGCGAGCACCCGGTCCCGGGCCGGAACTCGCATATTGATGGCGTTTACCATTCACGGTCGGAAAAGGCATCTAGAATCCATGATCGACAATCCCGAAAGCCTGCCCCGCGAAGCGGCCGACAGATTGACAAAGCCCTTCGCGCGTTTCCTGAAGATCGAAGCGGCATCTGGCGGGCTTCTTCTGCTGGCCGTTCTGGTGGCAATGGCCTTGGCCAACTCGCCCTGGCGAGGCGCGTATCTGGCACTGTGGGAGACCCCGGTCGAGTTCAGCCAAGACCTAACGCAGATTAGCATCTGTAACCGTCATTGATGCCATTCTCCGGTTCGTTCGGGAAAACCGCCTGGCAGTTGCCTTGCAGGTTCCGCCTATCAAAGGACATATGAAATGGACATCTTTGGAAAGACGATTGCAATTGCCGTTACCGGCGCATCCCTGGCGCTGGCGGGCTGCACCTACAATGACGGTACTGCGAACCGGCCCGCCACCGGCGCCGTGATCGGCGGACTCACCGGGGCAGCGGCCGGACAGGCTATTGGCGGCGACACCCGTTCGACCGTGATCGGCGGCGCGATCGGGGCCGCGGTCGGCGGCGCGATCGGTACGCAGATGGAGGCGCAGGAGCGCGAATTGCGCCAGTCTCTTGCCGGCACGGGGGCCGATATCACGAACACCGGCTCTCATCTCCTCGTCGTTCTTCCCGAGTCGGTGACGTTCCGCACCGGCTCGTCGGTCGTCGATCCCGAGTTCCGCCCCGCGCTGCGTGCGGTATCGCAAAGCCTGCAGCGCCATCCGGGCTCCAGTGTCCGTGTCATCGGTCACACCGATAATGTCGGCACGGCGGCCTACAACAATCAGTTGAGCCAGGAGCGCGCGCTATCGGTTGCGCGCGAGCTCATCGCCAGTGGAACCAGCGCCTCGCGGATCACTGTCACGGGGCGCGGCTACTACGAGCCGATCGCGTCCAACGCCAGTGCCGCCGGGCGGGCGGAGAACCGCAGGGTCGAGATCATGATCACGCCGAACACCTGAGCGCCCTCGCCGCTCTCAGCCATGCACGGGACGGGCCGGGGACTCCCCCGCGCCCGTCTCTTTCATGGCGCGGTGGCAGGTTGTGAACTGCGCAGGAAAAACCGTCGGCACCAACCTGTATCAGTCCGCGCCGCGTCCAGCCCCGATAAGGTTCCAGAGATGGCAGTTTATTGAGCCGTCAGTCGTTTGTATCGAGTGCCGGCGAAGCTTCCTGCCGGACGCGTGGGGTTTGCCCCGCTCCTGCAGGAAGCTTCGTTAATTCGAACAGGCCATGCCCGCGCCGCGCCCGCGGATGGCGCGTGTGTGAGGTCGCTGATGGCCTCCGGTCAGATCCAGATGCGCAAGGTCGACGGCTGGGAAACGCTCTCTTAACCCATCGAGCCGATCGCTCTTGATCTCGCCGCCTGATCGGACGCACCTTCACATGCCCGGAGAGCGCCGCCAGGGAATTTCCACAGCATTCGCGACACGACCTGCCGATGGTATGCTCTGTCATCTTCGCCAGTCCTATCCTTGTCATGCATGCCAACCCCAAGCGTAGCCGTTCAGGTCCATGGTGAAGACGGCAGCCGATCTTACTCACGAACGGTCCTGCAAGACCAAAGGCGTTACGATCCGACCGCCGCCGCTGCCCGCATTGCATGGCGTGGCGGGTAGAGGCTCCCTTCTACTGCGGGAGCCGGACAAATTCATAAGACAAGGCGTTTCATAATCATGTCCTCCGGACGAAAGGTCGGGTCGGCATGGCCGCTCCTTTGGTGAACCTGCTTGCGTCGAGCGCTGGAAGCTGCGCCGCGGCAGCGAGTCGGAGTTGCAAGACCCGACGCCCTGAGTTTGAACGAGGCACTGGCCGGTCGCACTGATCGGTATCCGCCCGCCACTGAACCTTCCCCGACGGTCCCCGACGCCGCCGACCTGACCCGAGCGCGGGACCATGCCGCACGCCCTACGGGCACGCCTTTCAGAGGCGCAGCCTAACCTGCATCAGCATGGGTCGACGAATTCGGTGCGATAGTCTGAAGGTTCACCGGACATCGGTGAACATGTACCCAGTCCGGGTGAGCAGGAGACACGTGGGGCAAGCTCTCCCCACGTCCCCATGTCCCGCGTGTTTCTCGTTTCCGGACCGTCCACGAAAGGACAATCCAATGACCCCCGAAACCAAGAAATCGACCAACGTCGCCGACAAGATGAAAACCGTGAAGGCCGCCTGGGACAAGGCGCCATCCGGCCCGAAGAAAGATGCGGCCCTGAAGCATTACAAGGCGGCAGAGAAGGCCCAGACCGCCAAGCACGACGCAGACGCGATCAGGGAACTCGATGCGGCGACCCGCGCTCTCGCGTGACGTGATGTATTGTCTGCCCGGCCATGAAGGCCGGGCAGACGCATGGGAATGGCTGCGACCGACAGGACTGTTTCATCCCACGCGCAGGTCGCGCAACGACCATAAAGGATTGCGATCATGACACTGATCTTTACCGCTGCCAAACGGCTACGCACGATTCCCACACTCGCAACACTGGCCCTCGCAACGACCGCGAATGCGCAGGCGGTCGGACAAACTCAGGGGTCGTCCCCACATGACGGCGGCGGGATGATGGGCGACGGCTGGGGATGGGGCATGGGGGACGGCAGCTACGGAATGGGTGGCTTTGGATTTATTGGCGTAATTGTGCTGGCCCTGGTGGTCATTGCAGTTGCCGTCCTGGCGTTCCGTCGCCGTCAGCCGTGACAGAATGCACCGCTTAAGATGAATTGCCCCGCTAATTCCAACCAAACGGGAGAACGATGATGTCACTGGGTATGATACTTTTGATACTGCTTGTTATCGCGCTGCTCGGCGGTTTCAGCGGCCGCTTCGCTGGATATGGCTACGGCTACGGTCATGCAGGGGTCGGCGTGCTTGGCACCGTCCTGATCATCGTTGTCATCCTGATGCTGCTTGGCCGCATATGACGGCAGGCCAACGCGGCACACCACTTCAAGGGAGAAGTGGCCCTCTCTGATCCATGAAAGACGGATCGAACTGGGCAAAATTGGTCAGTTGGTCATAGTCGTCGAACGCGACGAACCCATCCCGAAAGCTGACCATTCCTGCTTCGCGCAACTTCCTGAGCACACGGTTGACATGGACGGCGCGCTCAGCCCGAGCGCGTCGGCCAGAAGGTATTGCGTCAGCGGACAGGCATAGCCGTCCTTGCTCCCCAGTCCGACCAAGGCAAGCCTGGCGCCGAGCTCCAGCAGGAGATGCGCCATGCGTTCCTCCGCCGAGCGCCGGCCGAGATTGACCAGATGCTCGACAACCATCGCCTCGTCCCGCGAGGCCGCCCTCAGAATCGCGGTCGCAAGGCGGGGCGACTTCGCAAAGGTAACCAGAATGTCCGACGCGAGTACCTCGGACACCTGGATGCGGGTCACCGCTTCGATGCTGTGATCGGAGTACGGAAGAGGATACTGCGCAATCCTGGGAAATCGCCCGGAATCTGGAAATCCACGATCTGCCGCGCGCCATCCGGCAGCATCTTGTAGGAACAGGCCCAGCCTTCGGCTAGGATGAAGGCCGACGCGTTTGCCTGACCCTCGTGGGTCAACTCATGCCCGAGTTGAAAGGTCCTGCGAAGCCGATGAAACCGCGCCAGCGTCTCCAAGTCGTTGTCCGCTAGGGCGACGAAGAAAGAGAGTTTTCGTGTCAGCGGACGTTGCGGGATCGACATATTGAGTTCCCGGAACAGAGGGGGCGCAGCCGGTGCGTTGATGTAGTTAGTGGTAGAAGTGATGCCTCGGGCTGCTCTGGATCAGCCCAGCGTAACACCTGGTGCCTATGATCGCGAGACATCCCGACCATCCGAAGCCGGTCTCATTTCCCCAAACAAAAGGCGCAGCGATCATGGCCGTACCCAACGACATTGCCGGAACCGCCGCGCTGGCCGTGTGCGAGTCGTTGCTGCTTGCGCTGAACGACCACGAGATTTTACCTGAAAAGGAGATCACCGGAATTCTCAATGATGCCGCTGCGGCGCATGAAAATGCCCCGGCCGGCGATCAGGATGCATTGCGCGCCGCTGTGGCGGCGCTGATCAAGAACATCGTTGCCGGCGGAAACTCGGTGCGCCGGCGCTGAGGGCCTTCCGCCACGAAAAGGCGAGATGAAGGCCGACGCCGCTACTGAACGGACTCTGCCGCACCGGCCGTCAGACGCGCCCGGCCAGCACCGGCACGACAATGATCGGCAGAACCAGCCTGACCTGGCCCTTGCCGTCGGGCGCGGCCGTGCCCCTAGGGGCAGCACGCCCACAGGCATCAGGGCAGGTACGATAATCGCGGTGCCAGGCATGGCGCTGTCCTTTTGCCATCTTGAAGCCAAGCGGCTCCGCCGCCCGATGAACGTCGCGGCGCGTTCAGCCCTTCCGCGGGGCATCCTTCGCCTTGCCGAATGCCTTCTGGAACTGCCCGTCGCCCTGGCCCGGCTTGCCTTCGGCCTCGCGCGACTTGTAGTCGCTCTGTCCTTTCGTGCCCTTTCGGGATGCGTCGGCGGCCTTCTTCTTTTTGTTCTTTTCCACGGTTTTCACCTTTTGATGTTAATCGCATTCAGTACCGCCAGCCCGCCCGACGGTGGTCGGGCCAACTCTCGGCCTTTTTCATGCCCTCGCCCCGGAGGGGAGGTATCCGTGCGACGTCCGCTGCACCTTGGGTGATGGCGCGAACAATCCGCATGACGGGCCGGTTGATACGGCCATTGACCGAGGTCCGGCAGTCTTCATCAGGGACGGGAGGCGCCGGTCACTGGCCGCAGGATCGGGTGTGGGGACAACGACATGACGTTCATCCTCGCCGCTTGTGACCGCCGCGGCACTAACCTGTGTCAGCCTGATCGTCCCTCGCACTCGATAGGGTTGGTCCTTGCCGGTGTGCTTTCGGTGTCCAGCAAATAGTCGGACGACGGACGCGCGGAATTTAAGGCCGCGGTTTTGCGTGGGGCCTCTCGCCGGGCGGAGCGCGTCACGCGCCCGACGAACGATTTGGAAAGGCTTGCGGCACCCCGATGTCTGACGACAGGCCACAAACAGCGTCGATCCCCCCGCATCCCGGATCTGTGGCCGGGTGGTTCTCCGGGCTGGACCGCGGCGCGCTCCAGACCATGCTGCTGGGTATCATCGCCGGCGTGATTGTCCTCGCCGCGCTGAAGGCCGCAACCCTGATCGCGGTGCCGACGGTCCTGGCGCTGCTCTGTGCGATCGCCCTTGCCCCATCGGTTCGGTGGTTGGAGCGCACCGGGGCCCCTGCATCGCTCTGTGCGGCCTTCGTTGTCGGCGGCCTGCTTCTGGGCGCGGCGTTCACCGCGTACTCGCTTGCGCCCTCGGCCGAGGCCATGACCAACCGCGCGCCGCAGATCCTGCGCGACGTGGAGCAACGCGCCCGCGAGATCATGTCCGAGCTGTCACCTTCGCCCGAAGAAGAGTCCGAATCCACGTCTTTCGCATTGCCTGGGAGTGCCCTGCCGGCCATTCCCGGCGATTCACCTGCGCCGGACACGGACGGCACCGAAGGCAATACCGTGGACAGACTGGTCGAAGGCGGGCAGTCCCTGCTGGCCGACTGGGCAATCGGCGCGCCAAGGATCGCCGCCGGCGCCGCCTTCTGGGCGATGCTCACTTTCTTCCTGCTCCGCGACCGGGTGATGCTGGCCCGCTGGGGCATGTCGCTGATGTCCGGGGCTTCGGCGCGGCGGGCCGCCGGCAGGGCGATGCGCGACGTGCGCACCAATGTCGCGCGCTATCTGCTGGCGATTTCCGCCGTCAATCTGGGGCTGGGGGTCTGCGTCGCTCTGGCGTTTCAGTTGCTGGGCGTGGACAACGCTGCACTCTGGGGCGTCGCCGCGGCGCTGCTGAACTTCATGCCCTTCATCGGGATCGCCATCCTGGCGCTGGTCACTCTGGCGTTCGGTATCGCCTCGTTCGAGGACCCGATCATTGCCTTCGCACCCTTTGCAGTGATCGTGGCGCTGAACTTTGTCGAAGGCCAGATCGTCACGCCGATGGTGGTCGGCGCGCGCATCCGGATCGCCCCCATTGCCGTGTTCGTGGCGATCGCCTTCGGCGCGTGGCTCTGGGGCGCTGCCGGCGCGCTGGTCGCGACGCCGACGCTGATCGTCGCGGCGGCCTTTGTGCGGCGGCTCAACGCCGCCGCGCATCCGCTACTGACGCCGGCCCAGTACGAAGGCCGCGATGAAAGCCGCCAACGGGGCAAGCGGCCGGGCTGACCGGGCGAGCGCAGTTGCCAGAGCCAGGTCGGCCTCGGCCCGGTTTCGTGCCGCCGCGATCCGCGCCGCCCGGCGCGCCGTGCGCATCCGCCCGACAAGATACACGGCCAGCGCGAGTACCGCGAAGAGCGCGGCGAAGGCAAGCGCCGCGACCGGGAAGCCGGTCACGGCGGTCAGCGCCACGAGACCCGCAGCGACAACCAGGGCAATTGCCACCGCGGCGAGAAACACCGCGGCGATTGCTGTCGCAGCCCGCCCCGCCGCATTGCCGGCATGCGCGGCGAGAAGGTCACGAAGCGGCCCCAGAAGCGGCAACGCCATGACAGCTCAGCTCTTGCGCGCGATCATGCCGAGCAGGAGCCCGACACCCGCAGCAATCCCGACCGCAGTCAGCGGATGGGCGATCACGGTGTTGGTGGCCGTGTCGCGGGCATCGCGGCCGGTCTGACCGATCTGCCGCCCGGCGTTTTCGATCTCGTCGGACATGTCGTTCTTGATGGTTTCCGCGAGCTTCATCACATCCGCGCGCAGATTCTCGATCTGCTGGCTGAGATCGTCCGGGGAAGAGGCGGCTTTCGTGGCCGGTGATACAGGGGCGTTCATACTGGTACTCCAGGAAGGGGGGTGGTCGCACCGGATCGTGCCGGGGCTCACATCGGTGTTGACCGATTTGTCGCAACCGGCACCTGTCGCCGTCTTGGTTGCCGGATGTGCAGTGGGCGCATCGCGCTCAGCGCAGCCCCAAAAAGCCCAGTATGAAAAGGACGATAACGATCGCCCCGACGATATAGATGATCTGGTTCATTGGTTCCCCACCTCTTCGGTGATCGGCATATGGCCGTCCGATTGTTCACGTCTAGCCGTTTGCCGACGAGGGCGACACAACATGGATCAGTGTCAGGACAAGACCGAACGCAAAGCGAGGTCAGAATTGCTGTTGTCGCCAGCTTTCCAGCTGCCATCTGCATTTCCGCACCGATTCCGTGATCGGGCTTTTGGGTGATCCGTCGGTGCGCGCAACAAGAGAATCCTGTATCGTGGAAAATGATTTTGAATTGCTGATTTGCATCAGTCGGGGCGAGCCGGTTCAGGCGCAATATCGGACTCGGCGCCCGAATCTCCGGCCGCCAAGCGGCCCATGCCAAAATCCAAGAAATACACGCCAGGCTAACCCCCGGTTTGTTGAAAACCTGGATGAGCACAATCGCTGGCAGGGTCAAAAAAAGGAAGTTTCGATGACACTGAGACATTTTCTGACTACGACCGTTGCTGGTCTCGTTCTCGCTTCATCAGCCTACGCCGAAACCACGGCAAGTGCCTGGACCGATCTCAACCTTCGGGCAGGTCCGAGCACAGCATATGATATCATTTCCGTAATTCCCGCATCGCAAGACGTGGTCGTCGACGGCTGCCTTGACGCGTCAAACTGGTGCCGTGTCACGCATGGCGAATTCCAAGGCTGGGCCTCGGGGGAATACCTGACCACGATGGTCTTGGCACCCATTTCTGCCAATCGTGAACGGCTGGCCGTCAAAACCATTACCTATGAGAAGAATCCCGATGCCGCAATTGGCGGCGGCGCAGCCGGCGCAGTTGCCGGTGCCATCGTCGGCGGTCCGGTCGGTGCAATCATCGGTGCGGCGATCGGTATGGGCGCCAGCGCGGCAGTCACACCGCAAGAAAAAGTCACGACCTATGTCCGCAGCAATCCTGTCGATCCGATCTATCTCGACGGCGAGGTTGTCGTGGGGGCAGGCATTCCCGAGTCCGTGACCCTCGCGGAAGTGCCTGAAAGCGAATACTACTACGCCTACATCAACGGCGTTCCGGTCCTCGTGGAGCGGGAGAACCGCCGCGTGGTCTATATCGTTCGCTAGGACCTCGCCTTATCGGTCTGGCTTCGAAACCATGACCAGATTGTATTGAGGTCGGGCGATCCGGAAAACCGGGTCGCCTTTCCCTTGGAACAAGCCTTGGCCTCAAGTTCTAGGTGAAACACCCGACGCCCGAACGGCCCGGGATGCAGCGATGGATAAACTGCTGAATTCCATGGCGATGGCGCACGGCGGACGCGGGGGGCGGCGCTCAGAGGCATTGCCGAGCCCCGACCATCGGTTACAGCGCAAACACCCCCGGTCAAAAGTGGCCGGGGGTGTTTTCATTCATGCCAGCTTAGTTTTCTGCAGGCAGCCCAACAAACGCGATCCTGCCGTCGGCCGGCGTCGGTGTTACCGCAGAAGCGGCGTGATCCGACGAACGGCGACGCGCCGGTTCAGGCGTTCGACCTCCTGGGTCGGGATCCTGAGGAAGCTTTCTCCGTAGCCCTGAATGACCATGTTCTCGGCAGGAACCCCGAAATACTCGGTGAAGGCCAGCGCCACGGATTCGGCGCGACGGTCCGATAGCAAGAGATTGTAGCCGGCATTGCCGACCGCGTCGGTATGGCCCTCGATGAGGAACAGCTCGCTCGGATCGTCGGCGATGAGGTCGCGCATCAACATACCCATCTGGCGCAGCCTTTCCGCCTGCGACGGCTCGAGCGCGGCGGAGTTCGTGGCGAAGGTGACCGCCTCGAGGTTGATCTCGGGCGCCAGTTCGCGCACCTCGACATATTCTCGCGCACCTCGACATATTCTCTCACCTGGCGGAGGCTGAAACTGCGGCCGATGTCGCGCCGGTCTGCGGCGAGCAGCGCCTGTCGCAGGCTTTCGCGGTCGGATGCTGCACGGTAGCCGAACTCGTCATACACCGGGCGCGGCAGATCTCGGACGACCACCGGATCGAAGGTGCGGGTGTCGTCGATCAAGAGGTATTCGGTCCCGTCCGGATCGATGCGGAGGCGGCGAAGCGCGCGCCCCGTGGAATCGCGTATCGTGATGATCCGGGTGCCGTCGTCGCGGGTGAGGATGGTTCGCGTCGAGCCGTCGCTGAAACGTTCGGTGCGCACTTCCGAGCCGGGCTGGCGCAGCAGCGCATCGTCGTCCTTGAGCACCCGGTAGGAGCCGTCGTCATTGGCCACGATCACCCGATCCCCGGTGTTGGCTACCACGCGCTGGCCGCCGGACAGGATCGCGCCCACAACCACCGCTCCGAGAGCGAACAGGCCGGTCCGTTCGAGATCGCTCAGCCCGCCCTCGTCTTGTTTCGCAGCCTGATCGCCGGGTTCGTCACCGTCCTGGTCGCCGTCGCCGGGCCACTTGCTGAACACCTCGTCGCTGGTGCGAATGTCGTCCTCGGTGACCGTCTCGGTGATGACTTCGGCCTCCGTTTCGACCTGGGCGTCGGTTTCGGCCGCGATTGCGGCAACGCTCTCGGAAGTCAGCGCATCGACGCAGTGGATGGTTCCATCGGAACCGATCACCTCGGCAGGACAGTCCGCTACAATGGGCCGCGCAGATGTTTCCGTGGCCGCATCGTCATCTTGCTCGGCGGCGGCAGTATCCGCTTCGTCGACGGCTTGCGCGGCCTCCTCGACGTCGTCGGCCGCCCCGGCTTCGTCGGCGGCCTGCGCCGCGGCCTCGGCGTCATCCGCGACCTCTTCGGCCGCCCCGGCTTCAGCCGCAGCCTGAGCAGCGGCCTCGGTTTCCGCCAGCCGGTCGGTGATCTCGGCCGCTTCCCTCGCCTGCGCTGCGGCTTCTGCCGCGGCTCGAGCCAACTCTGCGGCCATGGCTTTGGCGGCAGCCTTTGCGTCGCCCTTCGCGTCGGCGGCAACCTGTGCCGCGGCATCGGCTTCTGCCGCAGTCTGTGCAGCGGCGTCGGCTGCGACCAGTGCTTCGGCCTCTGCCGCAGCCAGAAGCTCCTGAATATGGAGCTCGCAGGCGCGTGCATCGGAAAGCATGGCCTCGGCACAGAGCTTCTCGAACGAGAGGATTTTGTCCTTGTCGATCCGTTTGCCCTTGGCTGTCGGCACGCCGTTCTCGCGGGCGTCGGCGCCGGGAGTGGATTGCGCCAACGCCGGAAGGGGGGGCATGAGCGACAGCGCAGCGATAATGGCCGTGGCGGTTCTGAAGGACTTGACGGGCATTTTGTAACCTCAACTCAATTGCAGTGGATCCCAGAGACGCGCCCTCACCAGCCGAAAGTGCTGCGCAGGGTGTCTGGCAGAAACCCGACGCGCTTAATCGCACCCGCGGTGAGCCAGCGCTCTTGACGGATTGCCAAATCTCGTGATCCGCATACATGGAAACGAAGCTCTCAGGACTGATCGAGGTTTGCTTCGGGCCATTTTCCCCTCGAGAGGCGTGGGAAAATGGCGTCCCTGATCGCGCTGGGCGCGAGGGTCTGATCCTTCGGTAAGGCATGGACGCCGCTGCGCTGAGGCGTGGCGCTTATCGCGATCGTGTGGCAGCGGGTGCCCTATCCTATCTTCGCGCCCCAGAAGGACGTCTGGTCGGCGGCGAAGTCGCCGTCCGCGGGGTGGAAATACCCCTGCAATTCGAAGGGGTCGCCCGAGGTGAGCGCGACCATCGTCTGCAGCCAGAGGGCCGTGGCCTCGGAAACATGCGCGCCGCTGATCT
>JADQCD010000186.1 GCA_016278285.1 Actibacterium sp. | reverse complement strand
AACCGCGGGCTGCAATTCCTTGATCTCATTCAGGAAGGCAATATCGGCCTGATGAAGGCCGTGGACAAGTTCGAGTATCGCCGCGGCTACAAGTTCTCGACTTATGCGACGTGGTGGATCCGCCAGGCGATCACCCGCTCGATCGCCGATCAGGCACGCACGATCCGCATCCCGGTGCACATGATCGAGACGATCAACAAGCTGGTGCGCACCGGCCGCCAGATGCTGCACGAGATCGGCCGGGAGCCGACGCCCGAGGAACTGGCCGAGAAGCTCCAGATGCCGCTGGAGAAGGTCCGCAAGGTGATGAAGATCGCCAAGGAGCCGATCAGCCTTGAGACACCGATCGGCGACGAAGAGGACAGCCAGCTTGGCGATTTCATCGAGGACAAGAACGCGGTCTTGCCGCTGGATTCGGCGATCCAGGGCAATTTGAAGGAAACCACGACACGCGTTTTGGCCTCGCTTACCCCGCGCGAGGAGCGGGTGCTGCGCATGCGTTTCGGCATCGGCATGAATACCGACCACACGCTTGAGGAGGTGGGGCAGCAGTTCTCGGTGACCCGCGAGCGCATTCGCCAGATCGAAGCGAAGGCGCTGCGAAAGCTAAAGCATCCCAGCCGCTCGCGGAAGCTGCGCAGTTTCCTGGACCAGTGAATGGAGGGCGCCTTCTCACTGTTCCGGACCCCGACCTGAAGCGCGGCCCTGCGGTTTTTCTAACCGGCATGTTCCGCCGTCGGACAAGGTCATGCCGCCGGTCAGCTTGACTATTTCTGTCAAATCTGGGCAGGCCGCGCTGAAAATATGGCAGGAACTTTAACTATTCGAACATCGCGCCGCGCCCCATTGACGGCAGGGCGCGGCGCATATGGGCTTAGCTTCAATCGTCCAGCACGAAGGTCACCATCATGTTGACTCGGAACTCGGTGATGGCCCCTTCGCTGACATCCACCTGTTGTTCCTTCACCCAGGCCCCTTTTACGCCGCGCAATGTTTCGGATGCGCGAGCGACGCCTTTTTTCACAGCGTCCTCGAAGCTCTGAGTCGAACTGGACGAAATTTCCGTAACGCGAGCAACAGTCATCGTAACCTCCTTTTTTGAATGTCCGACGGGTAACATATCCCGGCGGTGATTCTAATGATCGGCATCAACAGCCATCATGTTGCGGCGCAAATTGCCCCCTACCCAAATTCTGGAGGCTCCCCTATAGTGCCTGTGGATAACCGGGGATTGGGACCAAGGGGAAGGCGATGCGCTGCCCGTTTTGCGGAAATGTCGATACACAGGTAAAGGATTCGCGCCCGGCCGAGGATCACGTCGCGATCCGGCGTCGGCGCTTCTGCCCGGCCTGCAGTGGGCGCTTTACCACTTATGAACGAGTGCAGTTGCGCGATCTCGTCGTGATCAAGACCAACGGGCGGCGCGAGGATTTCGATCGCGACAAGCTGGAACGCTCGATCCGCATTGCCCTGCAGAAACGCCATATCGAACCGGAGCGCGTCGACCAGATGATTTCGGGCATCGTCCGAAGGCTGGAAAGCATGGGCGAGACCGACATCCCCTCCAAGCTGATCGGCGAGATCGTGATGGAGGCGCTGGCCCGGATCGACACCGTGGCTTATGTACGGTTTGCCAGCGTTTACAAGAATTTCCAGGCCGCTGACGATTTCGATAAATTCGTCAGCGAACTGCGCCCATCGGCCCAGACCGAAGAGTGAACGCCGAACCGCAGGACACCCGTTACATGGCCCTGGCGCTGTCGCTGGGGCAGCGCGGGCAGGGCAAATGCTGGCCCAACCCGGCGGTTGGCTGCGTGATCGTGCGCAACGGGCGCATCGTCGGTCGTGGCTGGACCCGCCCCGGCGGGCGTCCCCATGCCGAGATCGTTGCGCTGGACCAGGCCGGCGCCGCCGCGCGTGGCGCAACCGCCTATGTCAGCCTGGAGCCCTGTGCCCATCACGGCAAGACGCCGCCCTGCGCCGAGGCCCTGATCCTTGCCGGTGTGACCCGCGTGGTCACCGCGTTGACCGATCCCGATCCGCGCGTGGCCGGGGCGGGCCACGCGCGCCTGACAAGGGCCGGGGTCACGGTGATCGAGGGCGTGATGGCGCATAAGGCCCGCGCGGCGCATGCCGGTTTCTTGCTCAATCGAAGCCAAGGTCGCCCGATGGTGACGCTGAAACTCGCCAGCTCTTTCGACGGGCGTATCGCCACAGCCAACGGCGAAAGCCGGTGGATCACCGGGACCGGCGCGCGGCGTATGGTCCACGCGATGCGGGCGCGGCACGATGCCGTGATGGTGGGCGGGGGCACCGCGCGCGCTGACGATCCGGCCTTGACCGTGCGTGGCCTGGGCGTCGCAAAACAGCCCGTCCGCGTGGTCTGTACGCGCCGGCTTGATCTGCCACTGACCGGACAACTGGCCAATTGTGCCTCCGATGCGCCACTTTGGTTGTGTCATGGCGGCGATGTTCAACCAGACCTGCGCGATGCCTGGTCCGGCCTGGGCGCGCGGCTGCTGCCGGTCGCAACGGACCAGGGTGGCCAGCTCGATCCGGATGCCATTCTGCAGGCCCTCGGGGCAGCGGGCCTGACGCGCGTCTTCTGCGAGGGCGGCAGTGCGTTTGCCGCATCGCTGCTGGGCGCCGGGCTGGTCGACAACCTGGTGGGGTTCACCGCCGGGCTTGCCCTGGGGGCCGAAGGGCGCCCGGCCTTGGGCGCGCTGGGGCTGGACCGGCTGGGTGATGCGCCGCGTTTCCGTTTGGTCGAAACGCGCGCCATCGCGGGCGACGTTCTGCACCGCTGGTCACGCGCCTGACGCCCGGCGCTCTTCTCCTTGCCTGAAATACTCGCGGGGGTGAATGCCGCTTCAGCGGCAGAGGGGGCGGGCCGCCCCCTGCTTTCCGAGCGCGCCGCCGCGCGCGAGACAAAAGGCGTCGCCCGCCAGCGGGCGTCCGCAAGGTCAGGCGATAGTCATCGCCACAGATGGGCCCGGCTTGCGAGCAATCCCTGAAGCTTGGACAATGTCCGGTTCATGGCGCCGATCCTTGGCCTTTCGCGGCTTTCCAGACGCTCTACGACCACTTCGACAGGGCATGGCCGCCCGGTAACCGGGTCCAGGTATCGCGGATAGCCGATCAGCGCGGCATGGGCCAACGCCTCTGGCGCGACCGGCCCGATGCGCCGCGCGGGCGCCGGAACCAGATCCCGCGTCAGCCCCCATCCGGCATAGAAAGGCATCCCGAGGCAGGTGACCGGCAGTCCGCGCAACAGCGCCTCGAAGCCCAGCGTCGAAGTCAGCGTCCAGACCTCGTCGATCGCCGGAAACAGGGCCTCGGCCGCGACACCGGGCAGGATGACGTCGGCCAGCCGCTCGGCCGCGCCGTGGGGCAGGGCGCCGGCGCGCAGTCCCGCCTCGACATCCGGGTGCGGCTTGTAGAGGAGAACCGCATCAGGGTTCTCGGCCCGGGCGCGTTCCAGTAGCGCAAGATTGGTTCGTTCGGCCCCGGTGCAGCCCGCAATGATCGAGGCGTCATCTTCCACCTGTCCAGGCACGAGGATACGGTGGCCGGGCGGCAACTCCGGCAGACCGGCGCCGGGAAGGTTGTATTTCGTCACTCCTTTTTCGATCAGCCGGGCGATCAGTCGCCGCGCGCGGTCCAGTTCGGCCTCGGGCAGGTCGCAAGCGGTCGAGATCAGCCGCTCCAGGCGGCTCTCGGCGGTCGGGTCATAGTAGATCCCGAGATCGTCGCAGACCAGTGACAAGGGGGGGGTCAAAGCTGCGCCCAGCCCGCGCGAGCGCAGGAAACCATCCTCGATCCGAGCCGCGCCCGGCGGGGCCTGGGCGGCCTTCGCGGCCCAAACCATCACCCGGCGGCCCTGCGCCTGTGCCAAGGCTGCGGCCTTGTCCGCGTCACCGGAAAAGCGGACCCGTCTGGGCCGGCCGAAGAACCGCTGCAGATGACCGCGCTTCCACAGCCGCATGCCGCAGGCTACCCAGCCCTGATGGTCGTCCCGCCAGGCGCGTGCCTCGGCTTCGAGCGTGGAAATCGCGTCCTCCAGCGAACACAGTCGGTCGCGATACGGATCGTACCAGCGTGGCGCCAGGATCATCGCCGCGGCGAAAAGCTGCGGCCGGGTCAGGCGTCGTTCGCGCCGGGGCACCGGGTTTTCGTCCTGGGTAAGGCCCCAGCCGGCATAGAAGGGCTGGCCGAAGACCCGCGGCTTGTGCCCGGCCAGGATCGCCTCAAAGCCCAGTTGCGATGAGACGGTATAGACCGCGACCGCGCCTTCCAGAAGTTTCCAGGGCGACACGGGACGGTCGAAGAACGCCACCGGACCGGTGGCATGCCCCGGATCGAAATGCCCCCCCCGGTGGCCTGCTTCCGTTTCCGGGTGGGTCTTGATCAGGATGCGCGCGCCGGGATTCTCGATCTGCGCGAAGGCCAGCATCTCGCGGAAGGTGGCAGGGGTGGCGCCCGAGGCCCTGACCGAGGCATCGCCCGCGGTCTGGTCGATCACCAGCACATAGCCGGGTGCCGGCACCTCGGCTTCGGGGTCGAAGGCGTTGTATTTCGACAGGTGCAGGGCCCGGATTCGCGTGATCGCGTCGCGGGCCCGGTTCAGCAACGCGGTGTCGTCCAGCGCCGCGCCGGCCAGAAGGAGCTCCAGCTCCGATGGTGAGGCGGGGTCGAAATGCACCCCCGACCCATCCAGGAACAGCCCCAACGGTGGCTCCCCTCCGGTGCGACCGGGCAGGACCGAGCGCAGGAGGGCATCCTCGACCCGCAGCACCCGCGCGCGGGTGGCCCGGGCGACGGCGATACCGCGCCGCGCCGTGGGGGACTGGCCCCAGACGCCGACCCAATCCTCGGGACCGGGCCTGCCCAGGCATGGCCGAAACCCCGAAAGCGCCAGGATACGGCGCAGACGACGTTGCGTCAGGAAGCCGCCGTTGAAGACAAAGAGCCGCCGGGCGGGGATATCATCCCGTCCGGCGGCTTTCCTGTCGGATGGCGACGCCGCCACGGCGCGGCTCAGTCGCCCAGCGTGGCCAGCGAATCCGCCGATGACGCCGTGCCGGTGATTGCGCCCAACGTCTTCTGCCATTGCACGAAGGGCGCCTCGGTCACATAGACCGTATCGCCGTCGCGGATCAGGAAATCGCGTGCCTCGAACATGCCCGTGGGCTGGGTCAGGTCCAGCACATAGACGAAACGCTGATCGCCCTGCAGGTCGTTGCGGCCGAGCACCGCATTGGCAATCTCGGCCGGTTCGTTGCGCAACACGAAAACCCCGGTCGGGTCGGCCAGGCTGGTGCGCAACCCGCCGACACGGGCGATTGCCTCCAGCGCGGAAAGGGTCTGGGTCTGGAACGGAACCCGGTTTTGCGCCCCCGTCGCGCCCAGTGCGGTAAAGGCGCGGGTATCCTCTTCTACCAGGATGCGGTCACCGTCGCGCAGGGCGATATCCAGATCCGAATTGTCATACAGGTCCTGGAACCAGATCTTGCCGCGCTTGTCCCCCCGTATCAGCGTGATCTGCGCCACCTCGGGCGGGATCGTTACGCCCCCCGCGCGCGCCAGCATTGCCGACAGGGTCCGGGTGGGGCGTTCGATCGGATAGACACCCTGGCCCGCCACGCTGCCCACAAGCGACACGGTGGCGCCATTGCCGGCAACCCGGCGCACCATCACCTGCGGATCGGGCGTCTGCGCGTCCAACTTGTCGGTTATGATCTGGCGCAGCCGTTCGGGCGTGTTTCCAGCCGCGTGGATTCGTCCGGCATAGGGGATGAAGATGTTGCCGGAGCCATCCACCTGCACTTCGGCAAGTTCACTTACATTCCCGGTCGGCCCGGCAAGCAACCCGTCATCGACGTTTTCATAAACCGTCAGACCAAGCGTATCGCCCGGGTTGATGACATCCGATCCGACGACACCGGCATTTTTCAGGGCACTGGGAAAGCCCAGGGCAGGCACGACCGAGGTCGCCCGCGTAACCCGGTCGTTGACATCCACGACAAAGGCGTCGCCTTCTTTCTGAACCGATCCCGCGAAAATTTCTTTCTTGCTGGGTCCTGATCGGGGCAGGCCGCATGCAGCAACGCTTGCCACAAGAACCATCAGGACCAGTGCTCTGGCCCCGCGAAATACCTGTTTATTCACTGCTCGGGCTCCTCGTTTCTGCCGAAACTGCCTTATCTTTTTCGGACAAGCCTACAGAACACCGGATAAAAATACCAGCAAAGCGATCGGATGGCGTTATCTGACAAGCTGCAACTGTTGCCGTGGTGCCGCTTTGCCCAGGCGCAGCGCATCATAGGGGTCGGCATCGTCAAGCATCATGTCGACCACCTGGCGCAGCAATTGGCGTCGGCCGCGGGCCGAATAGAAACCGCCGGGGATTTGCGAGGTTTCAAGCAAATAGCGACGATAATCTCGATAGGCGCGGCTATCCGGGCGCCCGGGCGCGGCAAAGAATTCCGACAGGGGCAGGGTCGAGACGAATTCCGGCTTGGCATAAACCGCGTTGCCGAACACCTTCAACGGCATGCCGCGCCAAAGCACCTGTTGCGCCGCGGTCGAGTTCACCGTGACCGCCGTGCGGGCATGATCCAGCAATGCGGCCAGCTTGCCGCCACGGACATAATGCACGCGCCCTTCGACGCCGTGGCGGCGTGCCAGTTGCCGTATGGCGCGGCGCTGCGGCACGCGGCCGTCTTCCAGCGGGTGGGCCTTGAAAACCAGGTGATGGTGGCTGGGGGCGCCGCTGGAAAAGCTTTCGATGCAAAGCTCCAGGAACTCGGTCATGGTCGAAAACGGGCCGTGCATCCGGAAGCTGGAATCGTGCTCCAGCTGAAGCAGCACAAGGTGGTAGGGAAACCCGCCATGCCGAATCCGCTGGGTCGCGAAGAAGCGGTCCAGCGCCTGGAACGGCATCAGCAGCAGCCGCCGCAGATAAAGCTGGAATTCGCGCGCGACGGGAATGTCGCGATGCGGCTTGAAATTGCGGTAACGTCCGTTCCGAAGCATCACGAAATAATGGTAGAGAGCGCCATAGAAGACATGATGGCGCATGTCGCCCCACCGCGCCGGCGCGTCTGGCTGGTCTGGGTCCACGGCCTCCAGCGCGGCGCGCATGTCTGTCACCGAAAGCTCCATCAGCCGGGAATGACCATTCGTCCCGCCGCGTTCATAGGTGACCCAATAAGGGCGCAGATAGCCCTCTTCGAACACATGAACGGTCAGCCCGGCCGCGCGGGCGATGCGGACCGCTTCGGCGTGGATCGGGCGGGTGTCGCCATACAGCACGATATCGGTGATCCGCTTGTCGCGCAGCAGGGCCGTCAGCCGGTCGGGCCAGTCGCCGGCGGACCCGTTGAAGGCTATGTATGACGCCGCGTGGAACCAGAACGCCTCATCCCCGCGGTTGAACCCGACGCGCCAGACCTCGGCCCCCGCGGCGCGCAGCATCCTGCCCAGCCGATGAAAGAACGGCCCGTGCGGTCCCTGCAGGAACAGAAAGTGCCGATTCCGTCCCAAGCGCGTGGTCATGCCGTCCTTCCAGTTGCTGCGGCCCGACGGTGTCATGGCCATGCTATGGCCTGTCCGCCGGGCACTGTCATCCGCTTTCGAAGGACTCAAACAGGCGAAAGGGGCGGTTTTGCGGCCTTTGCGCGACGGCTCTGTGCCTTGTCCTTGGGGGGTTCAGGGGTTACGTCTGGTCCACGATCAGCAAGGGGCGGCGCATGTTCACAGGCATCATCACGGATATCGGAACCGTCAAGGCGCTGGACCGGAAAGGTGACCTTGCGGCATGGATCGTAACCCGTTTTCCGCCCGACGGTATTGCCATCGGCGCCTCGATCGCCTGCGACGGGGTCTGCCTGACGGTGACCGACCGGGGCATCGATGAAGACGGCGGGTGGTTCGCGGTGGACATCTCGGCGGAAACGGTTTCGAAGACGAACCTGTGCGACTGGGTCGTTGGCAAGCGCATCAACCTCGAAAGGGCGCTGAAGCTGGGCGATGAGCTGGGCGGGCATATCGTGTCGGGCCATGTCGACGGGGTGGCCGAACTGTTGGCGACCCGTGACGAGGGCGACAGCACCCGCATGACCTTTCGCGCGCCCGAGGCGCTGGCAAAATTCATCGCGCCCAAGGGATCGATCGCGCTTAATGGCACGTCGCTGACGGTGAATGAGGTCGACGGCGCCGAGTTTGGCGTCAATATCATCCCGCATACCAGGGAAGTGACCACATGGGGCGATGTGGCGGTGGGCGACCGCATCAACCTGGAAATCGATACGCTGGCGCGCTATGTGGCCCGGCTAAACGATCGGGGCTGAGACCTGACACGGAGGAACGTCGTGTCGTCCCCGGTCAGCCGCGCCGCCGCCCACCAGCAGAACAGCGCGAACAATGCCCCGGCATAGACGTCCACGGCATAGTGCCAGGCCAGCAGGACTGCCCCGATCCCGATCATTGACGCGAAAGCCGTCAGCAGCCACCCGGCCCAGCGGGCATGGCGGAAACCATAGAGCGCCAGCAGGGTGGAACTGGCCACATGCATGCTGGGCATGGCCGAGATTCCCGACACCCGCCCGTCAGCGGCGTATCCTTGCCAGAGCATCTCTTGCGTTTCGAGCGCCGAGAGCGGGCTGACCCGGTCGAACGCGGCCAGCATGGCGTTCAGTCGGGCATAGTCGGTGCCGAATCCCAACTTCTCGAAATAGACCGGCCCGCCCGAGGCGAACGCGGTCGCCAGCACATTGCCGCCCAGTCCCCATGTCAGGACGAAGGCCACCAGAAAGGTGTAGCGGGTCGCGCGCAAGTCCGCCCCGGATGTGAAACAGGCCAGGAAGACGATGAAATACATCACGAAGAACCAGGCGTGATAGGCGGTGTTGAACAAGCTCATCACGCGAGGCGCACCGAAAATCCGCATCAGGTATTCGTGCGGTGCCGTGCCGCCGTGAAGCATCATGTCGAGCCGCGCAAGCACAGGGTCCCAGCTGAACGGATTCAGCTGCGGAATGATCGACTTGAAATAGCCGAAACACGCGGTGAACAGCATCAGCGCCAACAGGGTAAAGGCGCCTTCGATCAGGCGATCACGATTGCCCAGGAGGCGCCAAAAGTCGCGCGCCAGCCAGTGGATCGGCCGCTCTGGCCGGATCCGCACCGCCATGACGCAGAAGCGCCATGTCAGGATCGTCACGGCGAAAACCGGCAATAGCAGCCCGAACAAACGCAGCAGCGCGTTGAATGTTCCGGGGTTGAAGGGTGTCTTGGCAAGCATCCCCGCGCCAAGCGTGACAGCGAGATGCAGACCGATCAGGCCGATCAGGATCCTGTTGCGGGAAAAGACGTTTTGCCGTCCCGCGTCAATACATCCGTATGCATCGGCTTGCATGGCCATCCGGCATAGCCCTCGTTTCGCCCGGTCTCCGTCACCTTTCCTTTCTGGCTTGAAAATATGGCCCGTATAGGGCGTGCGGCTGGAATAATCGTGATTCCTTGGCGCCGCGCCGACCCTTGGCCGGACGGGTCGGCTGGTCTATCAGGAGACGCGGCCGCATCGGTGGAATCCGACACTTTCCATTCCCGGCGCATCGGGCTAACAGTCGGGCGCTCAGAAGGTTGGGAATGATGACCGAACAGAACAACGACCACGATTACGCTGACGCGATCTCTACGATCGAGGAGATCATCGAAGATGCGCGCAACGGGCGGATGTTCATTCTCGTCGATCACGAAGACCGCGAGAATGAGGGCGACCTGGTGATCCCGGCGCAAATGGCCACGCCCGAGGCGATCAACTTCATGGCCACCCATGGGCGCGGGCTGATCTGCCTGTCGTTGCCGGGCGAGCGGATCGACGCGCTCGGTCTGCCATTGATGGCCTCGCAGAATTCATCGCGCCATGAGACTGCCTTCACCATCTCGATCGAGGCGCGCGAGGGTGTGACCACCGGCATCTCGGCGCATGACCGGGCGCGCACCGTTGCCGTGGCAATCGACACGTCGAAGACCGGCGCCGACATCGCAACGCCCGGGCATGTCTTCCCCCTGCGCGCCAAGGACGGCGGCGTGCTGGTGCGGGCGGGCCATACCGAGGCCGCGGTTGACGTGGCCCGGCTGGCCGGTTTGAACCCGTCTGGCGTGATCTGCGAAGTGATGAAAGAGGATGGCAGCATGGCCCGGCTGCCCGACCTGGTGGCCTTCGCGCAGCGTCACAACCTGAAGATCGGCACGATATCGGACCTGATCGCCTATCGCCGACGTCATGACAACCTGGTCAATGAAAGCGCCGTGCGGTCGGTTCGGGCGCAATATGGCGGCGACTGGATGATGCGCGTCTTCACCGACGAGACGCAGGGCGCCGAACATGTCGTACTGACCAAGGGCGATCTGTCGGACCCCGCACCGGTGCTGGTGCGGATGCATGCGTTGAACCCGTTGCAGGACGTGCTGGGCGTTGGCGGCGATACCGGCGAAATGGCTCGTGCGATGGAAATCATTGCCGATGAAGGGCGCGGCGCCGTGGTGCTGCTGCGCGATACCGCGATGAAATTGGTCACCGGCGACTCGGCCTCGCCGCAAAAGCTGCGGCAATATGGGCTGGGGGCGCAGATCCTGGCGGCGCTGGGGCTGCACAAGCTGATCCTGCTGACCGATTCCCCGCGCCCGAATGTCGTCGGCCTTGAAGGTTACGGCCTGTCGATCGAAGGCACCCGCAAGATTTCCGGAAAGGGCTGAACCATGGCCGGACGAAGCCACTACACGCTTGCGCTTCCCGAATTCGAAAGGCCCGCAAGGGTGCTGATCGTCGTGGCGCCCTATTACCGGGACATAGCCGATGCGCTGATCGCGGGGGCGCGCGCGACGCTGGACGCGGCGGGCGTTTCGCATGATCTGGTCGAGGTGCCGGGCGCGCTGGAGGTGCCCCCGGCCATCGGTCTGGCGCACCGGCAGTCGAATTTCGATGGGTTCGTGGCACTGGGTTGTGTGATCCGGGGCGAAACCACGCATTACGAAACCGTCTGCAATGACAGCTCGCGCGGGCTGACGCTGTTGGGGCTCTCCGGGGCGTGCATCGGAAACGGCATCCTGACGGTCGAGACCTATGACCAGGCCGCGGTGCGTGCCGATCCAGAGGATCAGGACAAGGGTGGCAGTGCGGCGGCCGCGGCGCTGCACCTGATGGCGCTGTCGCGCAGGTGGGGGGGCGAGACCCGCGGCGTCGGCTTCAAGCCCGCCGGACAGGAGTTCCGCATCGCCGGCGACGACAGCGAAGGTTCGTCAAAGGCATGAGCACGCGTCAGATGAAATCCGCCGCGCGGCTTTATGCCGTTCAGGCGCTGTTCCAGATGGAGCATTCCGGCCAGTCGATCGACTCGATCCGCAAGGAGTTCGAGGAACACCGGATCGGGGCCGTATATGACGAGGACGAGATGGCCGAGGCCGATATCGACCTTTTCGGAACCATCCTCGACACGGCGGTGGATCGGCAGGTGAGGATCGACCAGATGACCGACCGGGCTTTGGTGGCCAAGTGGCCCATCGCCCGCATCGACCCGACGCTGCGGGCGCTGTTTCGCGCGGCGGGGGCCGAACTCGTGGGCAAGGCGGCCCCGCCGAAAGTGATCATCAACGAATATGTCGATCTTGCTCATGCGTTCTTTCCCGAGGGGCGCGAGTCGAAATTCGTGAACGCGGTGATCGACCACATGGCGCGCGAAACCCGGCCCGAGGCGTTCTGATCGAGCTGGCCGCTGGTGCCTGTCGCCGACCTATTCCAGGGGCAGCACCCGGCTGTGTTCAGCGCCCCCCGGGCCTTCTGCACGGCGGACAGCGCCGCGGGATCGCGGTCGCCATAGTCCTTACAGGCCGATCTCGGCCAGCGCCGGCGCCAGCGTTCCCGCCATCCCCGCCAGCAAGGGGCCGAGAAAAAGCGGAACGAGCAAAAACAAAAGGGTTAACGCGGGGGGCAGTCGCATCCATGACGTTATGCCAAAGCGTGCTGTCCTGCCCGCGGCCAGCCGCGTGGCCCAGCCTGGATGCGGCCCGGGCAGGGCGGGGCCAAGATTTTGCGGGGACAGGGTGGCGATGCCCAGCTCCAGCGCGTCAAAGTCGGCACGCTGTTAGGCGGTCAGTTTGTCGATCGCGTGAACCGTGCTGAACCCAGCTTGTTCGTGGACATTCCTTCACCAAGGTAATGCGCAAAACACAGCCGCCCCGCCACACAAATTGCGCGTGCGGCGGGGCGGGGCCCTTGAGTGAGCGAGCGGGCCAACAAGACCGCCGTCGTCAGGCGGCCTTTTGCAGTGATCCAGATGCGGTTTCGACCAGTTCCCGGTGCAGGGTGAGGATCGCAGCGTCCATCTTGTCGCGCGGAACGATGAACTGTGCATCGACATCGCGGGTGGTCTGCTGAACGGCCACCGGCATGATATCTGCCTGCTCCAACGCGACCAGGCCGCGCGACAGCACCTTCAACCCCTTCAGGTCGCGCCCGATCGCGGCCACGACCGCAAGGTTGCGCGCAGTCAACTGGGCGCCAGGGTAGCGCTCGGCCAGATCCCGCTCTACCCGCCGAACGGACTTCAGCGGCGCATCCAGATAGTGGGTGATCGTGTTGGCATTCGAGGTCTTTGCGACGATGCGCACCTTGTGGCGTGTCAGCACCTCAAGGATCGCGGTGTCATAGCCCTTGACGCCGACCATGTCCTGTTCAAACAGTTCAAGCGCATAGACCCCCAGGCCGGTCACCATCTCGACGCGGCTGCTCTGGCTGTCTTCCTCGTCGATCAGGGTGCCGGGGTCATGCGGTTCGAACGCGTTTGTCACGCGCAGGGGAATGCCCGCCTGGCGCAGCATCTTGGCGGCTTTGGGGTGCACGGCCTCCATGCCCATGTTCGACAACTGGTCGGCCACGTCATAGTTGGTGTGCCCCAGCTTCACCACGGCATCTTCGCCCACCAGTTTCGGGTCGGCCGAGGACAGGTGGAATTCTTTGTGGATGATCGCCTCGCGCGCGCCGGTCTGCGCGGCGATCTTGGAAAAGGTGACCTCGGAATAGCCCCGATCGAATTCCGCCATAAGCCCTTCGGAACACTGGGCATAGCCGGTGACGATGGGCATTTCGCTGGCGAAATCCACGTCGTTCAGCCCGTCGCGAATGCGTTCCTCCAGGGTATAGCTGCCTTCGTCGCGCCAGCCTGACAGATCGACGAACCGCGCGTCGACACCGGCCCGGCGCAGCATGGTGGCCGTAACAAAGGCCGAATGCGCCTCGCCCAGACCGGACAGAAGTTCGCGGATGATCTGCATGTGGCTCGACAGCTGGAAATGCCCGTAGGAGCAAAGCCGCTGAAGGTCGATCAGGCACGACCGCGCGCCCTCGATACGCTCTCGAACGAAATCGTCGGCCGCCGAGCGGTCGGCAGGATGGTCCAGCACGTCGTTCTGAGCGGCGCGCATGGCGTCGGCCACATCGTTGAGCGCGTCGGACCAGCCGTGATCGTTGTCGGCGTTGGAAAACAGCGCATAGACCCCCGGCGTGCCGGATTTCTTGTGTTCCAGCAGCAGGTTCGTGATGCCCCCGAAGGCCGAGACGACGAACACGCGATTGTACAGATCGTCGCCCTGGCGATTACCGATGAAAAGTGTCTCGCGCAGCTCATGCACGCGCGACATGGAGGTTCCGCCGATCTTCTCGACGGTATGTTGATGGGTCACTGTCATTCCGTTCACGGTTGCCCGAAAACGTCCTTTTGTCAGTCTGCCGGGGCGTAAGAGCCGTCTTCGCGGTGCACTTCGTGCCCGGTGATGGGCGGATTGAAGCAGCAAGCCATCACCAGGTCCTCGCCTTCGGCGCGGACGGTGTGCTTGTCATGCTGATCCAGCGCATACATCACACCCGGCTTGATCTCGTATGTTTCGCCCGAGGCCAAATCGGTGATCGAACCCTTGCCCGAGATGCAATAGACGCTCTCGAAATGGTGCTTGTAGTGGAACGTGTGTTCCGAACCGGCCTTCAGCGTGGTGATGTGGAATGAAAACCCCATCCCGTCATTGGCCAAGAGCATCCTCACCGAGGTCCATTGCGCGTCCGAAACCGCCTTGTCGGTGTCTTTCAGTTTGTTGAAGTCACGTACGATCATGCGCTTACTCCGCGGCTACTTTTAAAGGGAGGATGGTATCGACGGCCGACTCGAGAATATCGAGCCCCTCCTTGAATTGTTCCATCGGCGTGGTAAGCGGCGCAAGCACCTTCACGACCTCGTCCTCGGCCCCGGAGGTTTCGATGATGAGGCCATTGCGGAAGGCTTCGGCGCAGATTTCGCCGGCCAGGTCACCGGATCCGACATCGACCCCGCGCATCATGCCGCGCCCCTTGATTTCGGCGCCCGGGATACGGGCCGCGATGGCAAGCAGACGCTCTTCCAGCACCTGGCTCTTCAGCGCGATCTGGTGGCGAAAGCGGTCGTCGACCCAGAACTTCTCCAGCGCGATGCGCGCGGTGACGAAGGCATGGGTGTTGCCGCGGAAGGTGCCATTGTGCTCGGCCGGCTTCCAGATGTCGTGTTCCGGCTTGATCAGCAGCGCCGCGAACGGCAGGCCGAAGCCCGACAGCGACTTGGCCATCGTCACCATGTCCGGAACGATGCCGAAATTGTCGAAGCTGAAGAAGCTTCCGGTGCGGCCCAGTCCGGCCTGGATGTCGTCGACGATCAGAAGCGCGCCATGCGCTTCGGCCAGACGGGCGATGCCCTGCACCCATTCGGGGCTTGCGGCATTCAGTCCACCCTCGCCCTGGACCAGCTCCAGGATGAAGGCCGCAGGCGGCTCGATTCCCGAGGACGAGTTGTCCAGCATCGATTCGATGATTTGCAACGTGTCCACGTCGTCACCCAGCGCGCCTTCGAAGGGCATCCGGGTGACATCGTTCAGCGACACGCCGCCGGCGCCGGCGCGCTTGCCGTGATTGCCGGTCAGCGCCAGTGATCCAAGCGTCATGCCGTGGAACCCGTTGGTGAACGAGATCACGTTCTTGCGCCCGGTCACCTTGCGGGCCAGCTTGATCGCCGCCTCGACGGCATTGGTGCCGGTGGGGCCGGTCATCATCACCTTGTGATCCATGCCGCGGGGCCAAAGCACCAGTTCCTCGAAGGTTTTCAGGAACGCGGCCTTGGAATCGGTGTACATGTCCAGGCCGTGCGCGATTCCGTTGCCGGCGATGTGCTCCAGCAGCGCGGCCTTCATGTCCGGGTCGTTATGACCATAGTTCAGCGATGAACACCCGGCCAGGAAGTCGATATACGTGCGGCCATCGGCATCGGTCATCGTGCTGCCTTCGGCGCTGGTGAAGACGGTGTCGAAGTTCCGGCAATAAGACCGGGCTTCGGATTCGCGTCGGGTAAAAATTTCTTTGTCGGCTGTTTCAACAGTCGTCATGGGATCCTCTCTCGGATGAAATTCTGGGGGCATGGCGCCGCGCGTTGACGCGGCAGCGATCAGGCCGCGGCCTTGAGTTGCTCGGCCAGGCGAACCGTCACCATGTGCTCGGTGTCGTGGATGCCCCGGAAGTGGGTGTCGCGCTTGTAGTACGCCTCACTGTCCATAGCGGCGCCGCAGCTGTCCGCGAACCGCTTGAACAAGGCCCAAGAGGCGTCGTTGTCACGGGTGATCGTCGTCTGAAGGCGCCACACCTGATAGCACGCTTCGCGCGAAAACAGCTCGTGCAGCATCCTGCTGCCCAAACCGCGGCCACGCGCGTCGGACGACACCGCCACCTGCCATACGAATACCGTCTCGGGGTCGCTGGGCGGCACATAGGCCGAGATCCATCCAACGATCTTGCCATCCATCTCGGCCACGACACAGGTGTCGGCGAAATGATCGCACTGCAACAGGTTGCAATACATGGAATTCTCATCGAGCGGCTTGCATGCGCGGATGAGCTCCCAGATCTCGGCGCCGTCCTCCTGAACCGGGGTTCGGAACGTGATCGGGGCTTTGGCGGCCTTCATGGCCTTCGGGTTCTGCATGTTCATGTCGGTCCTCGCTCTGCTCACGTCCATCAATATAGTTAGCCATACGAAACTTCAATAGGCTAAGTGTAATTTATAGGCATGTTGCGGTTAACAAAGAAAATTGACGTGGATTTCGAAGGAAACATCTTGATTTTCGCGGAACTTGCTTTGTCTTGCTGTGAAAAAGCATTTGCCTATTCAGGCGATTTCCTTTTGTTTTCAGGATCAAGCCGGGAATCAGGCGCAGACATGCTGGGAGAATTGTCGTGAGAAGATCGGATATCAGCCTGATCGCGCTGCGCCGCATCCTGCGCGCGACCGAGCTTTACGGGCGGGAACTGGCCAAGTCGGCCGGTCTGACCGCGGTGCAGATTCGCGTGTTGCAGATCGTCGCCGAAACCGGAACATCGACACCCAAGGCGCTGTCGACCCGCATGGGCGTCAGCCAGGCCACGATCACGACCCTGATCGACCGGCTGGTGGCCAAGGGCCTGGTGTCACGCCAACGCTCCGAATCCGATCGCCGCCAGACCAACATTTTTCTGACCGACGAAGGGCGCGCGTCGATCGCCCGCGCGCCCGACCCGCTGCAGGACCGATATGTCGACAGGTTCGATGCGCTGCCCGATTGGGAACAGGCGATGATCGTCGCCGCATTGGAGCGTGTGGCATCGCTTCTCAACGCCGGCGACATGGACGCTGCCCCGGTCCTCGATCCGGGCGACATAAAGCGCCAGACGCCCGGGCCCTGACCGCGGCCCCTTGCAGCCACCGGGGCGCCGTCCTAAGACTCTGTCAGGTTTTTCGGGCCTAGCATGGCCCCCGGGACAACAGGCAGGTGGCAATGATCGACCCTCACGAACACTACATGAACAACCTTGTGCCGATGGTGGTCGAGCAGACCGCGCGTGGCGAGCGGGCCTATGACATCTTCTCGCGCCTGCTGAAGGAGCGGATCATCTTCGTCACCGGCCCGGTGCATGACGGCATGGCCAGCCTCATCGTGGCGCAACTGCTGCACCTGGAGGCAGAGAATCCCTCCAAGGAAATCAGCATGTACATCAACAGCCCCGGCGGTGTCGTGACCTCCGGCCTGTCGATCTACGATACCATGCAATACATCAAGCCCAAGGTCAGCACGCTGGTGGTCGGACAGGCGGCCTCGATGGGCTCGCTTCTGCTGGCTGCGGGCGCGCCGGGGATGAGATTCTCGCTTCCCAATTCGCGGATCATGGTGCACCAACCCTCGGGGGGCTATCAGGGGCAGGCGACGGACATCATGATCCACGCACAGGAAACCCAGAAGCTGAAGGACCGGTTGAACGAAATCTATGTCCGGCACACCGGCCAGAAACTGAAGGCGGTGCAGGACGCGCTGGAACGCGACAATTTCATGGACCCCGACCAGGCCAAGGACTGGGGTCTGATCGACGAAATCGTCGCGAACCGTCCGAAGACGGATGATGCGGGCTAGGCACGCGGGCATGGTGCCGGATTTTGACGTTGTGCCTATCAGGTGCCTGCCCTAGGCTGGATCGAAACACGAATGCGACAGGGCAAGACCGCGGGCATGCTGCGGACAGCCCCCCCAGAGGATGATCATGGCGAACAACTCAGGCAGCGACTCCAAGAACACGCTCTACTGCTCGTTCTGCGGCAAGAGCCAGCACGAAGTGCGCAAACTGATCGCCGGCCCCACGGTGTTCATCTGCGACGAATGCGTCGAGCTCTGCATGGACATCATCCGCGAAGAGACCAAGTCCTCGGGGCTGAAGTCCTCCGAAGGGGTGCCCACCCCGAAAGAAATCTGTGACGTTCTGGATGACTATGTCATCGGCCAATACCATGCCAAACGGGTTCTCTCCGTGGCCGTGCACAACCACTACAAACGGCTTAACCATGCGGCGAAATCCGGCAATGAAATCGAATTGTCCAAGTCGAACATCCTGCTGATCGGCCCCACCGGCTGCGGCAAGACGCTGCTTGCTCAGACGCTCGCGCGAATTCTCGACGTGCCGTTCACGATGGCCGACGCCACCACGCTGACCGAAGCGGGATATGTCGGCGAGGATGTCGAGAACATCATCCTCAAGCTGCTGCAATCGTCGGAATACAATGTGGAACGCGCGCAGCGCGGGATCGTCTATATCGACGAGGTCGACAAGATCACCCGCAAGTCCGACAACCCGTCGATCACCCGCGATGTCTCGGGCGAGGGGGTGCAGCAGGCCCTGCTGAAGCTGATGGAGGGCACGGTCGCCTCTGTTCCGCCGCAGGGCGGACGCAAGCATCCGCAGCAGGAATTCCTGCAGGTGGACACGACCAATATCCTTTTCATCTGCGGCGGCGCCTTCGCCGGTCTGGAGAAGATCATTGCCCAGCGTGGCAAGGGATCGGCCATCGGCTTCGGTGCCGATGTGAAAGACAGCGAAAGCCGCGGCATCGGTGAGGCACTGACCGAGCTGGAGCCCGAGGATCTGCTGAAGTTCGGCCTGATCCCGGAATTCGTCGGACGGTTGCCGGTGATCGCCACCCTTCAGGACCTGGATGAAGAGGCGCTGGTCACCATCCTCACCCAGCCCAAGAACGCTCTCGTCAAGCAATATCAGCGCCTGTTCGAACTGGAAGAAACCGAACTGACCTTCACCGAAGACGCGCTTCTGGCCATCGCGAAACGTGCTATCGCCCGCAAGACCGGCGCGCGGGGCCTGCGCTCGATCATGGAGGATATCCTGCTCGATACCATGTTCGACCTTCCGGGCAAGAGCGATGTGGTCGAGGTGGTCGTCAACGAAGAGGCGGTCGGCGCAGGTGCCGCGCCCCTGATGATCTATGCCGATCAGAAAAAGGAAGGCACAATCGATTGGTGAGTCCCAGGCCACTAAAATTTTGCTGCCCATTAACAGGTCT
>JADQCD010000310.1 GCA_016278285.1 Actibacterium sp. | reverse complement strand
GAAAGAAATCCTGAAGACCGCGATGGATTCGACCGCGCTGCGGCTGATGATGCGCGTCCTGGTCGAGAATGGCGAGGCCGTGGCAACGCTGCCCAAGGAAAAGGGCGTGACCCTTTATGACTGGTCGCAGGAAGACCGCAACGCCTTCCGTGAAGCCGCAGTCGCCACCTGGGACGAGTGGGCCAAGAAATCGCCGGCGGCTGCCAAGCTGGTGGAAAGCCACAAGGCCTTTATCGAGCGGATCGGTCTGGGCGGCTGACGTCCTCACCGTGCGGGTCGGGCAGATACCCGGCCCCACCATACGAACCAGGGGCGGCGGCGCGGCCGCCGCCCCTGTCATATCAAGTTGACCCTATACTCAACGGCAGGTTCCATGAATATTCTGATCCTCGGCGGCGGTGGCTTCATCGGCCAGAAACTCGCACGAAAACTGGCTGAAACCGGAACGCTGCGCGGCAAGGCCATCGACCGGCTGGTGCTGGCCGATATCGCCGCGCCGGCGCCGATCGACGCCCCCTTTCCGGTCGAGACAAGGACCACCGACATCACCGACCGTGCCTCGGTCGATGCGGTGATAGACCCGCAGACGGACGTGATATTCCATCTCGCCGCCGTCGTCTCATCCCATGCCGAGGCCGAGTTCGACACAGGGATGGCGGTCAACCTGACCGGCGTGCTGAACGTGCTGGACCGTTGCCGCGCCCTGCCCGCAACGCCGGTCCTGGTCTTCACCTCGTCTCTTGCCGTCTTTGGCGGCGAGGTGCCGGACCCGATCGAGGACTGGACGATCCCCAATCCGCAAACCTCCTATGGCACGCAAAAGGCTATCGGTGAACTGCTGGTGAACGATTATTCCCGCCGCGGTTTTGTCGACGGGCGCGGGTTCCGTCTGCCGACGATTGCCGTGCGGCCAGGCAAGCCCAACCGGGCGGCCTCCTCCTTCATGTCCTCGATCATCCGCGAGCCACTGAACGGGGTCGAGGCGGTTTGCCCCGTCGATCCGGATTTCAAACATTACTATCTGTCGCCGCGTCGCTGCGTCGAGAACCTGATCCGCGGCGCCGAGATCGCCGCCGAGGATCTGGGCATGAATCGCTGCATGTCGATGCCTGGCCAGACATTGTCGATCCGCCAGATGATCGACGCCATGACCGCGGTGGCCGGACCCGAGCCTGCGAAACTGATCAGGTGGGAGGAACAGCCCGAAATCGGGGCCATCGTTTCCGGCTGGCGCTATGACTACAACCCCGCAAAGGCCCTTGCACTGGGGTTGATCGCGGATGATGGGTTCGAGGAAAATGTGCGGTTCTACATCAAGGATGACATGCCCGCGGCATAGGGCCGGGCCGGCCGGACAGGGCGATCGTCCCGGTACCGCTTGACCGCAGGCAAGGGGCTCCATTACAGAGGGACATCGTGCTGAAACCGATCTTGCAGACGCCCCGATACCGGCTGGTCGCCGACCAGATCGCGCAGTTGATCCGGGACGGCGAAATACCGCTCGGAAGCAAGATGCCGGCCGACAAGGAGCTCGTGCAACAACTGGGCGTAAGTCGCACCACGGTGCGCGAGGCGATGATCGCGCTGGAGTTGATGGGCTATGTGGTGACGCGCTTCGGCGCCGGCGCCTTTACCTCTGAAACGCTGCCCGACGCGGTGGCCGAAACGAACGGCCTGCCCGGTTTTTTCGAGTTGGTCGAGGCGCGCTATTCAATCGAGCCGGAAATCGCGGCCATCGCCGCATCGACCGTGACCGAGGCCGATATCACCCATCTGCGCGCCTGCATCGAGGTTCTGGCCGACCCCGGCCTTGCGCTGGATGATTTCGAACATGCCGACCGCGATTTTCACATCACCATCGCGCGATCGACGGGAAATTCCGTATTCGTGTCGATCGTCGAAGAGTTCTGGCGCGTACGGCAGCGGTTCCCGGAATGGACGCGCACCACCAACCGTCAGAACCCCGCCGATATCGCCCGTTTCTTCCGCGACGAACATACCGACATCGTGGACGCATTGGCCAATGCCGACGCAGCGGCGGCGCGCACGGCGATGCGCATCCATTGCCGCAATTCCGGCCAGCCGCTGCTGGAACGCTGGCGCCAGGTCGAGGAAGGCGCCCTGCCCGGCAATACCGTGGTAAAACGGATCTCGACCTGGCAGGAGGAAGACCTCAGTTCCGGCGCGAAAGCGCGCGGTACGACCGGATGACCTGGCTGTCGTCAAGCTTGCCTTCGCCGCGGCCGGAGCCGGCAAGAAACAGCTGATGCGCCGCGGCCGAAAGCGGCAGGGCGGTCTGCGCCTCGCGGCCCACCGACAGAACGATGCCCAGATCCTTGGTAAAGATGTCCACCGCACTGGTCACCTCGTCCGGGTCGGCGATCATTCGCGGCCCGCGATCGCGCAGCATCCAGCTTGACGCCGCCGATCCGCCGACGATTTCCAGCATCGTGGACAGGTTCAGGCCCATTGCCTCGGCCAGCGACATCGCCTCGCCCGCCGCGGCCAGATGCACGCCGCAAAGAAGCTGGTTCACGGCCTTGGCCACTGCGCCCTGCCCCGGCTGATCGCCAACACGGAAGACCCGCTCGCCCAGCACGGTCAACAACGGTTCGACGCGGCTGAAATCGGCGTCGGACCCGGCTGCCATGATCGTCAGGCTGCCCGACCTCGCGCCCACCACGCCCCCTGACACCGGCGCGTCGAGAAAACCGCGCCCCGTGGCCAGAACCCGCTCGCCGATATTGCGGGCGGCGCCGGGCAGGCAGGTGGCCATCAGCACCACGCTTGCATCCGGCGGCAGCGCGTCCAGAGCCCCGTTATCGAAAAGCACGGCCTCGGCCTGATCGGAATTGACCACCATCAGCATTAACACCCCTGCCCCGCGCGCCGCATCTGCGGCAGACTCGGCCGTGCCGCCACCCGCAGCCTGCAACCGCTCCAATGCGGGGGGCGCCACATCGAACCCGACCAGCTCATTGCCCGCCGCGACAAGATTGGCTGCCATCGCCCCGCCCATCGCGCCAAGGCCGACAAAGGCGATATGTCCCGAATTCGTCATGGTTTCCTCCTGCTTTGATTGGCGCGATGCTGCCCGCAGGGGCCAGCAGGTTCAATGCACAAGCGAAACGGATCGTTGAAGTTTTCCTTCTGGTTCCGTTAAGCATGGCTCACGATTTTCCGGAGCCTGCAAATGTCCCGCGATCCCAACCTGAACAGTTATCTCTTCTTCGAGGCGGTGGCCCGCCGCGGCACTCTGTCCAAGGCCGCCGATGAACTGTCGGTTTCGCCCTCGGCCGTCAGTCAGCAGATCAAGCTGATGGAACAGCAGATGGGGTTGAAGCTGTTCCGCCGGCAGGGGCGCGCGCTTTCGTTGACGCTGGAAGGGGAACAGCTTTTCCAGGCATCCTCGGCCGCGATCCGGATTTTGCGTGACGCGCGGCGCAATCTGGGCCAGACGCGGGATTCCTACCGTCTGGCGCTGCGGGTGTCGCCCAGCTTCGGGGTGCGTTGGCTGGGGCCGCGCCTGTCGGACTTCGTGGCCAGATACCCGGAGTGGAAGCTGCGAGTGGATGCGGCACCGGATCCAACCGATTTCGATCGTGAAATCATCGATCTCGACATCCGTTACGGCACCGGTGACTGGGCCGGGCTGAGCGCGTCGCCCCTGACGCGCGACGTCGTGTTGCCGCTATGTGCGCCTGGATACCGGGATCGGCTGGGCACGCAGGGGCTGACCGCTGCGCGACTGATCGACAGTGCCCGCGCATTGTGCCAGTGGGATCGCTGGTTGTTCGAAACCGGGATTGAGGGGGTGGCGAACGACAAGTCGCTGCTGATCGACCGTTCGTCAATGGCGCTGCAACTGGCGTTGGACGGCACCGGGGTGGTGCTGGAATCGCTGACGCTCGCGGCGCGCGAACTGGCGACGGGCGCCCTGGTTCCGCTCTGCCCGGACCAGCCGGCGCTGGAATTCCCGGCCTACTGGATCACCTGCCCGCATCGCCATGTCAGCCGCCGCGCGGTGCGGGTGTTCTCGGCCTGGCTGACCGAGCAGGCCGAGACCCATGAAGCAGAGGTGGCCGCGCTGTTGCACGGGTTCGGCATGGATCTGCGCCAGATCGAACCCGGCAGGGCCTGAAGCACCCTGCCGCCAACCATTGCGGGCATTCCGGCGCGCGTTTTCGGCAGAAAAGAACCGGATTTCCCGGGATGCCGCGCAGGCGGAACGGCATCCCGCCCCGGACCCGCGCGGTGAACCTGAATTCATCCACACACGCTCCGGCGCAACGACGTCCTGCCCGGCCGCTTGCCTTGCGGCGCCATCGGCCTTGATCGCGCGGCGAAAGCGCGCCAGATGGGTCCGCAAAATTAACGGAGATTGAAATGTTTGAAGATCTCGGGTTCGAGAGCCTGACCGCGACGCAAGCGGCACTGTGGTTCGGGGTGCTGCTGGGGGCCGCCTTTGGCGTGCTGGCCGAAATCACGCGGTTCTGCTTTCGCCGCGCCGTGGTCGGCCCGAAGCGCGAGCGGGGACAGGCACGCGGTGTCTGGGCAATGGCGCTGGCGGTTGCCGTGATCGGAACGCAGGCGGCGGTGGCTGCGGGATGGATCGGGTTTGGCGACCACCGTTTCCTGACCGCCAATATGCCTGCGCTGGCGATCCTTGCGGGCGGGGTGCTGTTCGGCGCAGGCATGGTGCTGACGCGCGGCTGCGCCTCGCGCCTGACGGTGCTGGCCGGATCGGGGAACCTGCGCGCGGTGCTGGTGCTGATCGTCTTCGCCATTACCGCCCACGCGACACTGAAGGGCGTGGCCGCCCCCTTGCGAACCGCCCTGGGCAGCGCAACCCTGCCGCTGGGCGAGGCGGCCAGCCTGACCGCGTTGCCGGGCGGCGCCTGGTTGTGGAGCGCGGCAATTGCCTTGCCCGCCCTGGCGATGGCCTGCTGCTCGGGCGCGCGCAGACGCGACATCGCGCTGGCCGGCCTGCTGGGCTTGCTGGTGCCTCTGGGCTGGGTCGGCACCGGTTTCGTCCTGTATGACGCCTTCGAACCGATCGCGATGGAGTCTTTGAATTTCACCTCATCCATGGCCGACACCCTGTTCTGGGGTGTGGCGGCGACCTCCATCACAGCCAAGTTCGGCACCGGGCTGGTGGGCGGCGTGCTGGCCGGCGCGCTGGTCTCGTCCTTGCTGGGCCGCCGGTTCCGCTGGCAGAGTTTCGAGGGCCCGGCCCAGACCGGCCGCTATCTGGCGGGCGGTGTGTTGATGGGGTTCGGCGGGGTTCTGGCGGGCGGGTGCACGGTCGGCGCGGGATTGTCCGGCATCCCCACGCTGGGCATCTCGGCCCTGCTGGCGTTGGCCGCGATCGGGCTGGGCGCGCTGGCGGCCGACCGGGCCATTTCTGTCATTCCATCCCGCGCCGGATCCGGTGCATCCCCCACCACACCGCAAGCACAACCGGCGGGGTGAGCATTGCCATCAACACCCCCTTGCTCAGGCTCAAGGGCCCGGCAAGGGGGTAGGCAAGATAAGAGGCAAGGCCGACCGCATAATAGCTGATCGCCACCACGCTCAGCCCCTCGACCGTCTTTTGCAAACGCAACTGCAGATCGGCACGCCGATCCATGCTTTCCAGCAGCTTCTGGTTCTGGGCCGAGCGCGATACATCCACCTGCGTGCGCAGCAATTCGCCCGCGCGGGTGGCACGCGCGGTCATTTCGTGCAGTCGCCTTTCGGTCGCCTTGACGGTGCGCATCGCGGGGTCGAACCGGCGCATCATGAATTCGCGGAAGGTCTGGCGGCCCTCGAACCTCTCTTCGCGCAAGACCTCGATACGTTGATGCACCAGCGCCTCATAGGCCCTTGTGGCCCCGAAACGAAAGGTGGAGCGGGCCATCAGGTTTTCCAACTCGGCCGAGATGCCCAGCAGCGCGTGCAGCGTGTTTTCCGGCGTCTTCGATCCGCTTTGGAGATCCCCCACAAGCGACACCAGCCGCGGGTCAATGGCCCCCATCTGCCCAGAAAGTTGTCGCGCACGGGGAAAGCCAAGCATCGACATCGCCTTGTAGGTTTCGATCTCGGTGAGCCGCTGCACGATGCGCCCCACCCGGCGTTCGCCGGTATCGGGGCGGGCGAACAGGGCGAACCGCATGTGGCCGGCGCTGTCGATGCGAAAATCGGTGGCGATCACGCCGCTGTCGTCCAGCACGCGCGAACAGGCAAGGCTGTCGGCGACGAACCAGTCATCGACCTTTCGCGACACGTCTGCCGGATCGCCTTGCCAGCGTTCCACCCGAACCAGCGCCGAGGTGATCCGCGCGCCCGGCGCGTGTGCCAGCCAGTCTTCGGGGAACACCTCGAAACCGGCCGGGTCGAAAGGGCGCTCCGACAGGCCGTCGCTGAAGATCGTGTAGGTCACCAACTCTGTGTGGCTTTCCCATTTCAGCATGTGGCGGCCGATCTTGCCGAAGAAATGTGTTGCCCCTGGCTTGGGGTGCTGCGCGCCGAACCGGTCCAGCAGGTCCAGCAGATGCGCAAGCTCGGCCGCGCGGTCCCGGTTGGCGGCGTCGACCGGTGGCTTGATCGCCACGAAGGCCGCCTGACACGGAACCGACAGGGACGGGAACGGCCGGGCGTGCAACTCATTCGCCAGTTCATAACGGAGCGGATGATCCTGGATCGTGCTCATGCGGGACGGCCTGTCTTTGTTTCCGGCTTCCTTCCTAGCCGATGCCGGCCGGAAGTCAAAAGAAACATTCAACAAATTCCGTCAGTTACCGGCATACCGTCGTGTACGGGCCGGCGGCCGCCCCGCCGAGGCACCTCTTTTCGTCAGGCCACGTCGTAGAAGATTTCCGTGTCTGTGTTGGCGGTGTTCCACCCCTCGATCGGGAACTCATCGTTGAACAGGGTCGCAAGCCTTACGTCATCGAGGAACGAGAATGTGTCTCCGTAAAGGAATCCGTCGTCATTGCCGTCGATCGACGGAATGATCCCGTCGAACAGGCTGATGCTGGGGCCATCGAAGAAATCGGACGTGATCCCGGCGCTGAATTGAAGCAGCCCGGCGAACAGATCGAGATCGAGACCAAGATAGGTGTCGTTCTCGAACAACGCCTCCATATCCACGGCGACATCGACGTCGACCAGCCCGTCGGCATTTCCATCCACATCCGGATCGAAGGACGAGGTGACCGGCGTGTTGACGGTAATTTCATCGCCAAGCGAAAAACCGTTGATGAGAGAGCCGTCTTCGAGGCTGGCGATCAGCGGCAGATCCTCGACGCTGAGCGAAAACTCCTGGATGGTTTCAAGCGTCGTGATCAGCGCGACCGAGACGATATCCCAGGCCCATTCCACCGAAAGCAGGTTGACATCCGCCCCGGCAACACTGGTTGTGAGGCCAAAGGAATCGTCGCTGCCAAAGGCCGAGGGATTGCCGAACAGCAGCTGCGAGGCGAAGGCGTCGAGATCGGCGGTAAGCACGGCCACGTCATCACTGCCGTAAGAGCTGAGCGTATCGCCACCCGGCACGTCCTGGGTTCCGGTGGTTTCGAGCACCGGGAAATTCAGATCGAGCCCGATAAAGGGGTCGAGCGGGCCCAGTGGCACGGACAATTCCAGGTCGTCCCCGCTGGCATTGAAAATATTGAAACCCGGCAAGCCAAGCTGGCCAGTGAAACCCGGGTCGTTTCCGGTGTCGATGTCCCAGACGTCCAACCGGGTGCCGCCGACCATCAGGTCAAGCGCGGTATCCAGGTCGAATACGAAATCCATCCCGAAATTCACGTTGGGCGACATGGTCGAGAAGGTGGCGCCGCCATCGATCGAATAGGCGCTGTCGATCAGGAAGGTGTCGCCGTTTTCGACCTGGCGCGGCGCCGAGAAGTAAACATCGACAGGAACCGCTGCATCGACCTCACCCGTGTTGAGCGAGAAATAGGGTTGCAATCCGACGGTCGCGGCGAAGCTTCCCTCGGTGCGGATGCTCGGGGTCGAGATCGAAGAGGGCAGATCGATATCAGCGTCGCAATCGCCGCCGAACCAACCGGCAATCTCGCAACCCGCATCGGCGAATGCCTGCCCCACCGCCTCGATCCCACCCAGTATCCCTTCAAGCACGTCGCCCGAGAAGGTCTGGCCCTGAAGGATCGTGGAATTCAGGCTTTGCGTGCCCGTGTCGAACCCGAAGAAAGGCAGGCTGGGCTGATAGATCAGCGCCGCGCCCGTGCCGAACATCGACTGGTTCTGTGTCTCGAACAGCAACTCGTCGGTAAAGTTCACGGGGCTGTCATCTGCGCCGGTAACGGTCACGGTGATCGTCGCCGGGGCGGAGGTATCGCTTTCTTCCGGGGCGACCGTGGATGTTCCGACGCCCGAGTCGTCGATGGCGACATACTGGAATGTCACATCGCGCGTCTCGCCCGCATCGAGGAACTGAAATTCATCCAGCGGGTTGAAGGTGAAGGTTCCATCGCCGTTGTTGGTCACCGCGCCATACTGATTGCCGAACGCGTCGGTCGGTGCGGATATGATGGCATAAGACAGAACATCGCCGTCATCTATGTCCGTCCCGACGAATCCCTTCTTGGCACCGTCACCGGAAAGCGCCCCGAACTGAAGGCTTTGAACCGTGTCGTCGGCATCGTCTTCGTTGACACTGAGCGCCACGTCGAACGCCGCCGGCCGATCGTTCTGCCCGTCGATCGTCAACACCACATCGGCGGTTGCAAGATTGCCGTCGCTGGAAACGGTCTGATAAGTGAACGACCATTGCGGGCTGTGGTCATGCGCCAGCCTGTCCGCATCCGTCCCGTCTGCCGTGAATGTCGCCATGCCGTCATTGCTGATGAACAACTTGCCCAGGATCAGGTCACCGATCTTGACGGTGCGCTGGAAACCTGCGGAAACAACCTCAAGCGCGCCGTTGGCGTCCTCGACACCGATGACTGTCTTGCGGCTGCCGTCGGGTTGTATGCCATTGGTGTCGTTTGCCAGAAGATCAACGGCTCCTTCGGCGTTCTCGTCCACCTCCCAGGCATCATTACGGGCCACGCCGCTGGCATCCGCGGCCTGCTTGACGTGGTTCCTGCCATGGTGCCCCGTATAACGGAAACCGAAATCGGCAAGATCGAGACTGTCCAGCGAAAGCGGCTCGTCAGCGGACAGGATGAAACTGACCGATGACACCTCGTCCTTGGCGATCCCGGACGTCCCGAACTCGATTCCGGCGTCGAACCTGCCCTGTTGGTGGACGACCCGGCCATTGACGTTGGCATCCTTGTTGACGCTGTCCACGGCCGCCTCGTCAAAGACTGTCTGGCCGATGATATCCTCGCTTCCATCGACCCCGGTGACCATCAGGCCGGCGGACGTTGCGTCGATCTCCGCCAGGTCGAAGAAAAGGCCGCGCAGATCGCCCGGCAAGCCGGTGCCGAGCACCTCGATATCGAACCGCAAGGTTCCGTCCGGTAGTTCCTCGATCGTGACTCGCGTGTCGACGGTTCCATCGACGGTGAATGACATTGAACGGGCCATGGCAGGCCTCCTGAAAAAAGGAAAATCCATCGAACATCAAAGAGACCGGAAAATCATACTGCCGCATCGCGGCCGTCTATTTACGCGGCGTAAATTTTATACTCCGATATTGGATATGCTCAAAGCCATTTCCTCGTCACCTCGGAAATTCGCGATCGAGAATGTGAATGACATGACCCGCCCGGTCGGCCGACGGACCGAGCAACATCCTTGACAGGCGGAGGGCAAACCGGACCCGGCACGCGCTGATCGGAGTGGCAGCTGACGCTACTGGATCATCGTGTTCGGCAACACCAGCGTGATTTGCGGAAACAGCACCAACAAGGTCAGCGTGGCCAGCATCGCGAACCAGAATGGTGTCACCCCGGCGAAAATCCTGGCCAAGGGCACGTCGCGGGCCACCGATTTGACGATGAACACGTTGATCCCGACGGGCGGCGAGATCAGTCCCATTTCCAGCGTCAACACCACCAGCACCCCGAACCAGATCGGATCGAAACCCAGCTGTGTGATGACCGGAAAGAAAATCGGCATAGTCAGCACCAGCATGGCGAAACCTTCCAGAAAACACCCCAGCACAAGATAGCTTAGCAGGATCAGCGCCAGCACACCCAGCGGCGCGATCTGCAGCCCGCCCAGGAAATTCCCGACCGTTTCGGGAATATGGGAAAGCGCGAGGAAGGGGTTGATCATATGGGCAGAGATCAGGATCAGCATCACCGTCGCGGTGGTGACGACGGAATCCTTGGACGCCGCCCAGAAGGCGCCCAGCGTCAGCTTGCGTTCGATCACGCCGATCGCGATCACCAGCCCGGCGCCGACGGCCGAAGCCTCGACCGGTGAAAAGATGCCGCCATAGATCCCGCCGATGGTGATCAGGACCACCAGCAGAACCGGCAGCGCCCGCCCCAACGCACGGGCGCGCTGCCGCCATGTGCTGTGCGGTCCCGCAGGCCCGAAGCCGGGCCAGAGCCAGCACAACAGCGAGATCGTGACGATGAACATCGTCAGCAGCAGCAGCCCGGGCAGCACCCCGGCAAGGAACAGCCGGCCGATGCTTTGCTGTGTGAGGATGGCGTATATGACGAAACCGGTGGAGGGTGGGATCAGGATTCCCAGCGTTCCACCCGCCGCGACGACCCCGGTGGACAGGCGCGCGTCATAGCCGAACCGCGCCATCTGTGACATGGACACCTTGCCCATGGTCAGCGCCGAGGCCACGGACGACCCCGACAGCGCCGCAAAGCCGCCGCAGCCCAGCACCGTGGCCGACGCCAGCCCGCCCCGAACATGGCCGATCACCGCATAGGCCGCATCGTAAAGCCGCGTACTCATCCCCGTGATCGAGGCGACGTTACCCATCAGGATGAAAAGCGGCACCACAACAAGTTCGGCCGAGGAGGCAAGCGTGAAGCTTTCCGATGCCAGAAGGCTCATTGCCGAGTCGAGGCCGTTGAGAGCGGCAATCCCGGCAAAGCCGACGGCAAACATGGCCAGCGCGACAGGGATGCGCAGGACCAGAAGGGCCAGCAAAACGACAAGGCCGGTCAGACCAATGATTTCAGGCGTCACAGATCGGCCTCCGGCTCACTGGTGGTGCGCGGCCCGCCAAGCGCCAGCTCTGTCGCGCGCATCGACATGCCCAGGGCGGTCACGATCGAAAGGGCGCTGATCGCCCACTGGAACCATGCCTTGGGCAGATGGATGATGTTCGTGGACAGGTTAAGCAGCTGCGACAGCAGGGCGCTCTGATAAACGCTCCAGGCAATCGCGAAAAAGATCACGGCCCCCAGCAGCGCCGCGAATATGTCGATCGCGCGGTTCAGCCATTCGGGATAGTGCCGCTCGAACACGTCGACCGAAACATGGCCACCCAGCTTGTCGCACAGCGCCATGCCGCCGAAGACGATCACGACCATCGACATCTGCGATACATCCTGCGCCCCGCGCAACGGCGCATGGAAGGCCCGGCCGACGACATCGACGATAATGATCGAAACCTCCACGATCAGGCCGAGGGTTCCGATGATCGCGGACAGGCCGATCAGCCTGTCCGCTGCTTTCCTGAGCAATGCAATCATGCGTTACTCTTGCCGCATGGCGGCCAGAACGTCCTCTGCGCCGATCTCGGCCACGATGCGTTCGGTCACCGGCAGGGTCAGCGCGCCGAAGGCCGCCGCCTGCGCATCCGACAGATCGATCACGGTTTCGTTCTCGGCCGCCTTCAGGCGTTCGATGGTCTCATTGGCATAGGCGTTCCAGCCTTCCTCGCCGTGACGCGACAGCCAGGGCCCGCTGTGTTCGTCGATGGCGGCCTGCTGATCGGCCGGCAGCCCGTCGAAACGGTTCTGGTTCATCACCACATAAAAGGTGATGCGCCCCAGCGGCGCCCCGATGGTGTAGGAATTGGCGACCTCGTCCAGCTTGAAGTCGGAAATCGCGCTGGCGCCGGTGACGATCCCGTCGATCAGCCCGGTCTGAAGGGCGTTATACATTTCATTTGCGGGCATCTGTACCGGGGTGGCGCCCAATGCCTCGATCACCGACGCGGCGGCCGAGCCCGACACGCGAATCTTCAGCCCCGCGATGTCGTCAGGGGTGCGGATGTCGTGATCCTTCATGATGAAGACATTGGGCTCGGACGTCCAAAGCGCCAATGGCTTGGTCTGGGGATACTCGCTGGCGATGAGGTCATAGGCATTCCAGATACCCTCATACCCCATCTCGCCCAATTCGAACACGCCCGGCAGCTCGGCCACCATCGTCTTGGGGAATTGCGACGAGGTATAGCCTTGCAGGCCCCAGGCCATGTCGGCCACGCCCTGCACCACCCGCACATATTGTTCCAGCGGGCCGGCGCCCAGCTCGCCGCCCGGATAGACGCGGATGGTCAGCGCGCCATCCGTGGCCTCTTCGACGCCGCTTGCGAAGGGCTCGATGACGGCGCGCGTCAGCGTGTGCTGCGGCGGCACGAAATGCGCGAACGAAAGTTCTTCGGCCTGCGCGGCCGCCGCGGTCAGGCCGGTCGCGAATGCAAACGCTGTCGCAGCTCCGATGCCGGTCAGTGATCTGTTGAACATGTCTTCCTCCCGATGGTTGACGTCCGGGCGCAGCGCAATCGCGCACCCCGGCGCGCACGAGCACGATTATATCGGCAAAACGCGGAACAGCACCAATTGATTCAACGTTCCCTGTATTGGTTTTATAAATTTCGAAATATGGCAAATCTGCGCAGTCGTTATTTGCCTTTTCTTTTTCGCAGTTTCGTTAGAGCACTTGATTGACTTGATCTATATTCACTTACGTTCATCCAGTCCGTCACAGGGCGCGCGAGACAGGCCGCGCGCCCCAAATCAGCCCGGATGCGGACGTCGTCCAGGCACTACGACTCGGGACTGACCCTTGGTCCGCCAGCTGTCCGCATAGTTTTCACGCGCTTCGCGGGCATAGGGCGTGGGCGCGACGCGAACCCGGATCTCGGCCTGTTTGTGTGCCTCGGTCGAGGTCTTGCCGGTTTCCTCGGGCTCACCCCAGACCAGGGTCAAGACGTCCCCCTCGTTCACATCGGCATCGACGACGCCCAACGACAGCATGCAACGCTCATTGAACGAAAAGCCGTTGAACATCGACATCCCGGCCATCCTGTCGCCTTTCATCACCATGTCCGCGCTGGTGGACGCATAGTTGGGCTGGGGAAAATCGATCCACTTGCAGGGGGTGCCGTCCTCGAAACCCGAAGCGATCACCTTCAGCACGTCGTCGCGGTTCCACTCGAAGGTAACCTTCTTGCGGTTCGGCGCGTCCTTCAGGCGGGTCAGCGCATCCTTCCCGATAAAGTCGGACTTCCACCCAATATAGAAGCCGTAGCCCAGTTCGAACGGGTTGACGTAATAGTCCTCGATGTCGTCGCTGACATAGCTGCCACCGATCGATCCCACGGCCTCATAACTGTCGGCACCCAGCCAGTCGCGATATTCCCGCATCATGCCGTCGCCAGTATAGATGCCCGGAAGCGGCGAAGGAATCCAGCCGGATTCCAGCGTGTTGGTTGAATAGGCGCGGGCGCCGCACTGGCGCAGGTCGACGCCGACATCGCGCGCGGCCTGAAGGATCGTGGACTGGATGTAATGCTTGTCTGCATATGGACCCCAGATTTCCAGCCCCGGCGCGCCGGCCATGCCGTGGCGCAGCGCCTGCACCCGGCGCGTGCCGACATTGATCAGGCCGACATGGAAGAACTTGACCTCCGGGATCGGGCCGCCATTGATCCTTTCGAAGATCCTGTTTGCCTCGGGCCCCTGGATCTGGAACCGGTAATGGGTGCGATAAATTGCCTTGCCGTCCGGGCGCGAATCCGAACGTGGATCATGCACGAGACGCACCTTCCACTTGCCGATCGCCGCCTGGAACTTGACCCAGTTGGCCGTGGGAGCGCGGCCCACTAGGATGAACTTGTCGTCGCGCTCACGGAAGATGATCATGTCGCCGATCACATGACCCGCAGGCGTGACCGGCACGAAGTGCTTGGCGCGGTTCAGGTCGAAATTGGCAAAGCTGTTGATCCCCACATGGCTCAGAAATTCCGCCGCGTCGGGACCCTCGACGATCAGTTCGTCCATATGGTGCGACTGGTCGAACAGCACGGCAGAATCGCGCCAGGCGCGCTGTTCATCGCGCCAGTTGGAAAACTCTGGCGCAACCACCGGGTATACATACATACCGATTTTCGAGTTGCGCAAAAGGTTTACTGCGCCGCCATGATCCTGGATTGCGGCAGTAAGGCTGCTTTCGCTCATGATATCTCCTCCCTCGGAACTGCGCCATGTATACATGATCTCACCTCCAGCAAAGAAAAACGCAAGAGGGAAATCGACCGCGCGCTCAGGGTTGCGTGACCAGGCCCAACCCGGGCACCCGCGGGATCAGCGCCCGGTCATCGGAAAATATATGCCGCAGGTTGCGCTGTGCGGCGCGGGCGTGTTCGCGCGCGATCGCCTCGGCACGCGCGCCCTGTCGCGCCTCGATCGCCTCGATCAACGCGTGGTGCTGTTCCTGCGCCACGTTGAGCGACAGCCGGAACGCCGCAAGCCGCGCATTGTCGGGCAGAAACGCAGAAGGCGAAGCGAACGGCAGCTGCGTGGCGCGCGCGACTTCGCGCTCGATCATCCGACGGCCCGGCAGTGCGGCCAGCGCGGCGTGAAAGCGACTGTTGTGTTCCGAGTAGGCTTCGAAATCGACTTCGCCCGGCTCTGCACCGAAACATTTGTCGAGATCGGCGAGCAGGCGCTGCATTTCCGCAAGGGCCGCAGGTTCGGCGCCACGCTCTGCCGCCAGCCGGGCCGCCGTCCCCTCCATGACGCCGCGCAGTTCGATGGCATCCATGACGTCGTCGAAGGCAAAGCTGCGCACGCGGAAGCCACCGCCTCGGACCCGTTCCAGCAATCCTTCTTCCGCCAGATGCGACATCGCCTCGCGGATGGGCGTGCGGGAAATTTCCAGCTGCTCGGCCAATGCCACTTCGAACAGCCGCATTCCGCCCGGCAGCTCGCCGCTCAGGATCCGCTCGCGCAGTTCGATCTGGGCGCGCATCGCATGTGTCCCGGCGGCGCTGGCCCTGGTCATTCTTTCGCTCTCCGGTGCCGGCGGGTCAGGCCCGCATTCCGTTTCAGGCCGGGATGGTGTATTCACGCAGTCGGCCGCATTCTTGATTTTTCGCCACTTCGAGCATATTGCAAGAACAATTGTATGCAAACCCGTGGCGGAGCCGGTATATGGTGACCCATCTTCTGATACCGGGCCTCGTGTCCGACGGGCGCATCTGGCGCGCCCTTGGCGACATGCTGGCACCCCGCGGGCCGGTCGTTCATGGCGACGTCACGCGCGACGACAGCATCGCCGCGATGGCTGCGCGCCTGTTGGCCGAGATCGAGGGGCCACTGGTGATCGTCGGTCACTCGATGGGCGGGCGCGTGGCGATGGAGATGGCCCACCAGGCCCCCTGCCGTATCCGAGCCCTTGTCCTGGCCAATACCGGGCACAACGCGCAGGGTGCGAACGAACGGCCCAAGCGTGAGGCGAAGATCGCATTGGGGCACGAGAGCATGCAGAACCTGGCGGCAGAGTGGTTGCCGCCGATGCTGGATCCGGCCCGGACCGACGATGCCGAACTGATGGCAGAACTGACCGATATGGTGCTGGCCGCCGGGGCCGACGTGCATGAACGCCAGATTCGCGCCCTGATGGGGCGCCCCGATGCGGGCGAATATCTGCCGCAACTCGATTGCCCGATCCTGCTGCTGACCGGGGCGCAGGACGGCTGGTCGCCCGAGGCGCAGCACCAGCACATCGCCGATCTGACCCCCGACGCCGAGCTTCGCGTGATCGAATCCGCCGGTCATTTCATGCCTGTCGAACGCTCCGATGAGACCAATGCCGCGATCAATGACTGGCTGGAGCGCCGGGCAGCTGACATCTACGACTGATCGCCATTCGGCAGCCGGCCGCCCGATCGGCGCAGAGACGGCCGACAGCCGATGCCCGGATCACAAACCCCTTGCCACACCCTGCCGCGCACAGGCCAAATCGAACGCGCGCCAGATGCAAAAAGGGCGCGCCTTGATCCGGACGCGCCCTTCGGGAAATTCTGGTGGGTGATAAGAGATTCGAACTCCTGACATCTTCGATGTGAACGAAGCGCTCTACCACTGAGCTAATCACCCGACAAGCGGGCTTTTAGCTTCCCTCCGCGGGCTCTGCAAGGGGGGGGCATGTCGGGCATTTGGGCCGATGAAGCCGAGCGCCGGATCCGGGTGATAACCACCTCGCCATTGTTCACTTGCTTGCGGCGGTTGATCATGACCTTGCCCAGGGGCTGAAGGTTCATCGGCTCTTCGTTGGACAAGGCGTCGCCCAGCACCGCAAGGGTGGCCTCGACAACCGGTTTCACATCCTTCTTCTTCATTCCCGAAGCGGCGACGACCCGGTCGACCAGCGCCCGCTTTCGCAACGTGACCGGACCGGGCGCGCCGGACACGGACGACTCTTCCATGGAGGCCGCGGCATTCTCCGCAGCGTCCAGCGGGGTCTCGGGGGTAGTGCTGTTGGCCATGATTTCCATCCCTGGCAATTGCTGCTCGATGACGGGCTTGTCGCACCGCTGTTTCGTGACCAATCAATATCCCTATTTGCCTCTTCTGGCTACAATCCTGAAAAGATCATCGGATTTTTTGCCGAAGCGACTACAAATATGAACGCGCCGCGGCAAACCATGCCGGGAAAACCCGCGGCGGCACACCCGGCTGCTCAATATCGCGGTTCGGTCAGACGCAAAAGGACCGCGCCCAAAGGCGCGGCCCCGATGTCTTGTCTGCCTTGCCGCAGCGCCGACGCCCGATCAGTGGGCAGTGCGCGAGGCTTCGCCCTGCGTCGCGGGAAGCGCGGCCGCGCGGGCAGCGGCGGCCTCTTCCTCTGCCGCCTCGTCCCATTCGATCGGCTCGGGCTGGCGGACCAGCGCATGCTTTAGAACCTCGCGCACGTTGCTGACCGGAATGATCGTGAGGCCCTGTTTGACGTTGTCGGGAATCTCGGCCAGATCCTTTTCATTCTCATCGGGGATCAGTACCGTCTTGACGCCACCGCGCAATGCAGCGAGAAGCTTTTCCTTCAATCCGCCGATCGGCAGAACGTGCCCGCGCAGCGTGACCTCGCCGGTCATGGCGATGTCCTTGCGGACCGGGATCTGGGTCAGCACCGAGACGATGGACGTGACCATCGCGATGCCGGCCGACGGCCCGTCCTTGGGCGTGGCGCCTTCGGGGACGTGAACGTGGATGTCCAGGGTGTCGAATTTCGGCGGCTTGATTCCGATCGACGGCGCGATCGAGCGCACGAAGCTGGACGCCGCGTCGATCGATTCCTTCATCACGTCGCCCAGCTTGCCGGTCGTCTTCATCCGGCCTTTGCCAGGCAGGCGCAACGCCTCGATCGACAGCAGGTCGCCACCCACGGAAGTCCAGGCAAGGCCAGTTACCACCCCGATCTGGTCGTCCTCTTCGGCCAGGCCGTAACGGAACCGCTTGACGCCCAGGAAATCCTCGAGATTCTCGGGCGTTATCACGACCTTCTCGACCTCTTTCTTGACCAGCATCGTCACCGCCTTGCGGGCCAGCTTGGCGATCTCGCGCTCCAGGTTCCGAACGCCGGCCTCACGCGTATAGGTCCGGATGATCTCGGTCAGCGCGGCATCGGTCAGCTCGAATTCGGCCTTCCTCAGCCCATGGTTCCCGACCTGCTTTTCGATCAGATGCTGCTTGGCGATCTCACGCTTTTCATCCTCGGTGTACCCCGCCAGCGAAATCGTCTCCATCCGGTCCAGAAGCGGCCCCGGCATGTTGTAGGTATTCGCCGTGGTCAGGAACATCACGTTCGACAGGTCGTATTCGACTTCAAGATAGTGGTCGACGAAGGTGCCATTCTGTTCGGGGTCCAGCACCTCAAGCATCGCGCTGGCCGGATCGCCGCGGAAATCCTGTCCCATCTTGTCGATCTCGTCGAGCAGGATCAGCGGATTGGTGGTCTTGGCCTTCTTCAGCGACTGGATGATCTTGCCGGGCATCGAGCCGATATAGGTCCGGCGGTGACCGCGGATCTCGGATTCGTCGCGCACGCCGCCAAGGCTGATACGGATGAACTCGCGCCCGGTGGCGCGGGCCACCGATTTGCCCAGGCTCGTCTTGCCCACGCCCGGCGGGCCGACAAGACACAGGATCGGGCCCTTCAACTTCTTGCTGCGTTGTTGCACGGCCAGATATTCGACGATGCGTTCCTTTACCTTTTCCAGCCCGTAATGGTCATCGTCGAGAACCTTCTCGGCGCGGGCCAGATCCTTCTTGACGCGCGATTTCACGCCCCACGGGATCGACAGCATCCAGTCGAGATAATTGCGCACGACGGTTGCCTCGGCGGACATCGGGCTCATGTTCTTGAGCTTCTTGATCTCGGCCTCGGCCTTTTCGCGCGCCTCCTTGGACAGCTTCGTATTCGCCACCCGTTCTTCCAGCTCGGCGATCTCGTTCTGGCCGTCCTCGCCGTCGCCCAGTTCCTTCTGAATGGCCTTCATCTGCTCATTCAGGTAATATTCGCGCTGCGTCCGCTCCATCTGGCTCTTGACGCGGGTCTTGATCTTCTTCTCGACCTGCAGAACGCTCATCTCGCCCTGCATCAGGCCATAGATCTTTTCCAGCCGCTCGCTGACCGCAAGTGTCTGCAGAAGTTCCTGTTTCTGCTCCACCTCGACACCCAGATGCCCGGCCACCAGATCGGCCAGCTTGGCCGCCTCGCGGGTCTCGGACACTGCCGACAGCGCCTCTTCGGGAACGTTCTTCTTGACCTTGGCGTAGCGTTCGAACTCTTTCGAAACCGAGCGCACCAGCGCCTCGAGCGTGGACTCGTCGCCAAGCGTCTCTTCCACGGTATCGGCGCGGGCCTCGAAGAACGAGTCGTTCTCGACGAATTCGCGGATCTTGACGCGGCTGCGCCCTTCGACCAGCACCTTGACGGTGCCGTCGGGCAGTTTCAGCAGCTGCAACACGTTGGCGAGCACGCCAACACGATAGATACCTTCGGCGGCGGGATCGTCTTCGGCCGGGTCGATCTGGCTGGACAACAGGATCTGCTTGTCGTCGGCCATCACCTCTTCCAGCGCGCGCACCGATTTTTCGCGCCCCACGAAAAGCGGCACGATCATGTGCGGAAACACCACGATGTCGCGCAGCGGC
>JADQCD010000175.1 GCA_016278285.1 Actibacterium sp. | reverse complement strand
TGCGCCGATATGTTCGTCAGGCCGTTTACTGGATCATATCGCGCAGGCGTGCAATGGGAACCCCCGCGGAAGCGCGAAGTCGCCCTGGCCCTTTCCAAACCGGGACCGACATGCATATCGTGGCACGGGCGGATGGGTTTGATACGATATGGCGACGCGCAGCGAAATCGAGACGCTGATTGCAGAGGTGGCACTGCGGGACCGGTCCGCATTCTCTCTGCTTTATGCGCACACATCGGCGAAACTTTTCGGCGTCTGCCTGCGTATCTTGAAGGATCGCGCCGCCGCCGAGGATGCCTTGCAGGAAGTGTTCATCAAGGTCTGGCACAACGCCGACCGGTTTGCCGCGGGCGGATACAGCCCGATGACCTGGTTGATCACCATCGCCCGCAACCATGCGATCGACAGGTTGCGGGCCGGGCAGGCGGCGATGGCGGGGATGGATGAGGCCGCCCAGATCCAGGATGCCGGGCCCGGCCCCGAGGACATGGCGATCGCCGCCTCGGACCGGACGGCAATCGACACCTGTCTGCAAGAGCTGGAGGTCGAGCGGGCCGCCGCGGTGCGTAGCGCCTATCTGGATGGCGACAGCTACAGGGATCTTGCCTGGCGCCACGGTGTGCCGGTCAACACGATGCGTACATGGCTCCGCCGGAGCCTGTTGAAACTGAGGGAATGCCTGACCCGATGAGCGAGGCACGTCAGATAACCGAAGAAGAGGCGACACGCGCTGCCGAATATGTGCTTGGCCTGATGAGTGCGGCCGAACGGCGTGCCTTCGAGGCAGAGATGGCCGCCTCGCCGGCATTGCGCGACGAAGTGCGCGGCTGGGACCGGGACATGGCCCCGTTGGCAGAGGCGGTCGAACCGGTCGAGCCGGATCCCGACGTGCAGTCCCGCCTGGAGGCGCGGCTGTTCGGCGCGCCCGTCCGCGGATCGATCTTCGCCAGGCTGGGTTTCTGGCGCGGTCTGTCGGTCGTGACGCTGGCCGCGACGGCGGCCCTGGCCACCGTGGTTGTGCTTGATCGGACGGGTCCGTCCGGTGGCAACGCGGACCAGCCCGTTTATGTCGCCGAACTTGCCGCCGAAAATGGCCCGCTGCGCCTGGTGGCGGTTTATGATCCGGCGTCGGGCATGCTTCAGGTCAACCGAAGCGCAGGTGCCGCCGCGCCCGGCCGGGCGCTGGAGCTGTGGCTGATAGAGGGCGAAACGGCGCCGGTCTCATTGGGCGTCTTGCCCGAAGATCGACGCGCCCGCCTGGCTGTCCCCGATGACCTGGCCGCGCACCTGTCGGGCGCGGTGCTGGCGATCAGCGACGAGCCGCCCGGCGGCTCGCCCACGGGTGCTCCCACCGGACCGGTGCTGGCGATGGGGCAGATCACCGGCGTGTGAACACGGGGCGTTCACACCCATGTGATGTCTCAGCGCCGCTTGCGGCGAAACTCTTTGCGCATCCTTGCCGTGACTTCGGGTGTTCCGGGCGCTTGGCCCGGACCAACCGAAGAGGAGAGACGAAATGAAAACCAGCATTATCGCCGGACTGGCCTGCGTGATCGGGCTGACCGCGGGCACGGCCCAGGCCGGCAGCCATTCGATGAACGGCAACCCGATGGTCGGGGGCGCCGCAATGTTCCCGGAAAAGAACATCGTGCAGAACGCCGTCAATTCGGCCGATCACGAAACCCTGGTTGCGGCTGTCAAGGCCGCGGGCCTTGTCGACACGCTTTCGGGCGAAGGGCCATTCACGGTATTCGCACCGACTGACGATGCCTTCGCCCTGCTTCAGAACGGCACCGTCGAGACCCTGCTGAAGCCCGAAAACAAGGATCAGCTTGTCAAGGTTCTGACCTGTCATGTGGTGGCGGCGGACGCGATGTCCGGCGCGATTGCCGGGATGATCGCCGATGACGGCGGCACGCACCCGGTGCAGACGGTCGGCGGCTGCACCTTGCAGGCGACGATGCAGGATGGCGGCATCACCCTGATCGATGAGCGCGGTCGAAGCGCGGATGTGACGATCGCCGACGTGAAGCAGTCAAATGGGGTCATCCACGTCATCGACACGGTTCTGCTGCCCGCGATGTAACGCGCGACACACGCAGATTTGCACCGGCTGCGCTTGTTTCGGCGTGGGCGGTGCCTCATCTTCAATCTGGAATTGGCAGGAGGAAACCATGCAACGCCGAACGTTCCTGAGCGGAGTGAGCCTGGGGCTGGCGACATCCGGCGCCGCGCTGGTGACGGCACGGGGCGCGATGGCGTCCGACGAGACCTTCGAGGTGACACGCACAGAGGCCGAGTGGAAGGCCATGCTGAGCGACCTGGAATACAAGGTGATGCGCGAGGAAGGCACCGAACGGGCCTTTACCAGTCCGCTGAACGACGAAAGCCGGAACGGCATCTTTCATTGCAAGGGCTGCGATCTGCCGCTCTATTCCTCCGAACACAAGTTCGACAGCGGCACCGGCTGGCCCAGCTTCTGGAAGTCTCTGCCGGACGCGATCGGCACGAAACCGGATCGCAGGCTGCTGGTGATGGTTCGGACCGAGTGCCATTGCCGCCGCTGCGGAAGTCATCTGGGCCATATATTCGATGACGGCCCACCGCCCACCGGCAAGCGGCACTGCATCAACGGGGTCAGCCTGACCTTCCGGCCGGCTGCGGCCTGACCGACCCCACGATAAGGGCTTGCCGCGCGCCCCGTGTCCGGGCTAAAGACACGCCCGGACGGGTGATTAGCTCAGTTGGTAGAGCGCTTCGTTTACACCGAAGATGTCGGGAGTTCGAGTCTCTCATCACCCACCAGTGCGTTCCGGTCAGATACTTGGATAGGCCGGCGCCCGGTCGGGGCCGGCGTCACGCCGCGGCGCGCCCGGAGGCGCGGTCCCATGCGAGCCCGGGCCTGTAGCGCGCAACGGCCTGTCCCTGGTCCAGGGCGAAGAGGTGCATCCATCGATTGTCAAAGAGGTCGCGGACCCCTTCATGCCGGGTCAGCACATCCAGGATCGCCGTCTGCGGGGCCTCGATGAGGACCGACAGGCGCAACGGATCATGGGCCAGCCGCGCGCCGTCATGCACCGCCTGCCAGGACAGGCCGGCGCGCAGGCGTCCGCCGTTGCCTTGGACCACTCCGAAGCCGCCGGTCACGTTGTGGATCAGCTTGTTTCCGCTGCCAAAGATGTCGGGCGCCACCGCCGAGCCGTAATATTGCAGGCTGATCCAGCTGGCCACGACGACGGGGGCGGTCAGGATCATCTCCAGTGTCGCGAATTCCCTGTCCTGGCGCCAGTCATAGGAATGAAGGAAAACCCGTCCGGCCAGATCGCGGCCCCGCGTCACCGAGCGGGGGGCTGCGATGAAGGCGGCGCAACCGGCCAGCCCCCATTCGGGCCGTGTCTCGGCCCAATTCCGCGCGCGGAGCGCGACGGTTTCAGTTCGGGCACCGGGCAGGCGAACGGCGCGCTCGGCCCGGCACTGCCCGCCCGCCCGGTCAAGCCAGTCCTGCGCCCGTGCGATCCGGGGGTCATGCAACGGCGCCGGCCTGTCGTGGAAAAGGGTCACGCGATCGGTGGTGGTGTCGTGCAGCCCGGCCATGAACAGCGTATCGGCCGGCACGCTGACGCCATGGGCGGGCAGGCCCGCGCGCGTCTCGGGATCGTTCAGCAGCGCTGCCAGCAGCCGGGCCGAAACCTCGCCGGTATGCCCGCCGCAGGCGCCGCAGTGATAGGCGCTGGCATGAGGGTTGTTGACGGTCTGTGCGCCGTGACCCAACAACAGCACAAGCGGCGCGTGGTTCGTCGTCAGCGACATCGCCTTCAGCACGGCCGCCCCCGTCGCCGCCTTCGCCTCGGTCGAAAGCGAAGGATCGAGGTCGGGAGCGGGCGAAGGCGCCGCGGCCCGCGCCAGCCCCAGCGCATCACGGATCAGCTTGCCGGCGTAAAACGGGCCTGTTGCCTCGACAAAGGCGAAAGAGGAGACGGCCGCCTGCCGGAACCGTCCCAGGGCCCGCGTCGCACGGGCCTTGATGCGCAGCTGTGTCTCCCGCGCGGGGGCGCCCTCGCTGGACGCTTGCAGCCCGGGGGACAGAAGGACCGGCAGATGCGCTTCGACCACGTCCGACCCCTGCGCGCGATACGCGACCGGCAGGCCGAAGAAGCCCGCGAACCCGAGAGTGTCGATCCCGGAATCGAGGTTTTCCAGCGCTCGGCGGAATGGCTCGGACCGGACGTCGATGCACAAGGCGGCCTGCAGCGCGGGACGCGCCGGTTCGGCCGTCGGCGCGCCGGTCTGCCCTGCACCCAGATCGACGAACAGGTCGCGTTGAAAGGCCCGCTCGGCGGCGTCTTGCAGAATGGCGTCGATCACCTGATCGGGCGTGGGCGCAAGCGGTGCCTCATGGGCCTTGACGATTGCCGCCCATTCGTCGGCAAGGGCCGGCCGATGGGCCAGCAGCGCCTCTTCCCATATCAGGCGGATGGCCAGCAGATCGGTCAATGTCGGGTCGCTGTCCCCCTCCTTTTCGGCCTGCCATGACAGCCAGCGCGCGTGCTGCGACCATCCGCCAAGGTCCACCAGAAGTCGATGAAACGCCGTTTCGGCCGCATCCCCGGTGATCGCCAGCGCGTCCGCGGCGCGCAGGATCGCCCGGTCGGCGGTGTCGGGGGCCTGCGCGACATGTGCGCAGAACCCGTCAAGCCCGCCCAGTTCCGGCGTCAGATCATTCCGCGCCCAATCGCGCCAGGCGGCATAGGCGCCCTGTCCGGGCGCCGGGGTCCAGAGCGCCTGGCCACGGTCGAAATGCCCGGCAGCCCACAGGCCGAAGCTCCGGGCGATCAGCGCCGGCCAGTCGGTGCCCGTGGCCTGCATGGCAAGATCGGCAAGTGTCGGAAGCGCGGCTGTCGCAGCTGTGTTGCATTTCGCCTTGGCCTTGAGCAATGCCAGATCGGCGGGTTTGAGCGCCGACGGGCAGTCGATCAGCGCGGCGGCCAGATTATCGTCGGTGATCTGCCCCGACTCGATTTTTGCGGCGTGCTGCGCGCGCGGTTGTGTCACGGCAGCGCCGGACACACGCGCCAAACGTGCCGCGGATCGCGTCAGATCCTCGTCGGATTGGCCGACGAACGGGTTGACGGCGACCGTGGCCTCCAGCGGAAAGGCGGGTGGAATGGCGCGGGCCGCGGCCTCGGCGGCTTTCAGGATCGCCGACATGCAGGCGGGTGCGATTTGTGCGTGCTTGATGAACATCCAGGTCTCCAACCTTCAGAGGGATCTTTTGGCGCGAAATCCGCCGGTCAGCCGGTCAAGGACGGCATTGATGTAAAGTCCATTGGCAAGATGCACCCGAAGCCCCGCCGCCGCAGGGTGATGGGCCCAGTGCGGGAACAGCGCCTGCGCCACCGCGACCATGCCGAAAGAGGTCAGTGCCAGGACCAGCAGCGCCCATTCCAGGGCGCCCGGCGCGGGCGGCGCGGGCACCGCCCCGCCATAGAGCACCCCGGCAACCAGCTGGAACGAGAAATACGAGACCGTCGCGGCCGCAGACGCCAGCGCAGTTCGCCGCGTCAGCGCCGCCGGAGCGGCATCTGCCAGCCCCTGTGCGACCAGATATGCAACCCCGAAGATCAGGATGGCGCCCAAAGTCATCGCCTGGGTCGATTTCGGTGTGAATGCCCAGCCAAAGACCAGGGCGACCGCGCCGTAGATCGCCAGCGCCAGCACGAAGGCGCGCGCCACGGCAGCGATACCCGGCACCGCGACGGGACCCGGGCGCCGCGCCGCAAGGATCGCTTGCACCGCCCCGCCGGAGGACAAGAAGGCGTGGGCCTTGTAAAGCGCATGCGCAACGATGTGCAGGATCGCCAGCGCCCACAATCCCAGGCCACATTGCAGTAGCATGAACCCCATCTGCGCCACGGTGGACCAGGCCAACGCGGTCTTTACCGCACTTTGCGTCAGCATCACCGTGGCGCCGAACAGCGCCGAGATGCCCCCCACCATCACCAGAACCGCCATCGCGCCAGGGCTTGCCTGCACCAGATCCGCCATGCGGATCAGGATCAATCCCCCCGCATTGATAATCCCGGCGTGCAGCAGGGCCGAGACCGGCGTCGGTGCCTCCATGACCTCGGTCAGCCAGCCGTGCAGCGGAAAGGCCGCTGTCTTGAGAAACGCCGCCAGGACGAGAAACATTACCGCCGCATGTGCGGCCAGCGGCAGGCCATCGGTCGCGGCAGCGCCGATTGTTGCAATCCCGGTCGTGCCATATGCCCACCACAACAGCCCCGCGGCCGCGACAAGGGCCGCGTCGCCGACGCCCCAGATCAGCGTGAACTTGGCCGCCGCGCGCCGCGCCTCGGGCCGGTCGCGGTAAAACATCAGAAGCCAGCGCAACCCGCCCCCGACGACCATCGAAGCTGCGATCAGCGTCACGAGGTCGCCGGCCTGAACCAGCAACAGAACGGCTGAGACGGTCGCCAGAATGACCGCGTGAAAGGCGCCCTCGCGGGGTTCGCCGTCAAGATAGCTGCGGGCATAGCGCAGCACGACCCAGCCGATGAAGGCGACCAGCAGCGCCATGGTGGCTGATATCCCGTCGTGCAGGAACGCCCGTGACGCGAAACCGGAAACGGCAGATGCCTTCGGCGCAAGAACGGTTTGCACCGCCCCACCTGCCGTCAACAGGACCGATAGCAGCGCGGCGGTCTCGGACAGCTTCGGAATGCCGCCCGGTCTTGCGCCGGGCCGGGCGAGTGCCGGCAGCGCGGCAATGAACAGAAGAGGGGCGGCGAGCAGGCTGAGCGGCAGGGTCATGGGATATCTCCGGACCAAATTGTCCGTGATGGGATAGCCGGTGATGGACTTTATGAAAATTACATATATTGCGGCAATTCGTTCTGTTTAATAGAATGATTTGTATGCTCAACCTGCATCATCTCAGGCTGTTTCGTGCGGTGGCCCATGACGGGACGTTGACAGGGGCTGCGCGGCAGCTGAATCTGTCGCAATCCGCGCTGTCCACCCAGATCCGCACGCTGGAGGCGCAACTGGGCCAGACCCTTTTTGAACGCCGCGGTCGCGGCCTGACGCTGACCGAGGCGGGGCGCATCGCGCTTGACCATGCCGATGCGATCTTCCGGACGGCCGCGGATCTGAGCGCGACGCTGCGCGAAACCGGGCAGGCCCGCCGGGCCTTGCGGATTGGCGCCTTGGCCACCTTGTCACGCAATTTCCAGATTCAATTCCTGCGCCCCGCGCTTGGGCGGGCGGATGTCGAGATCATCCTTCGGTCAGGATCACAGGCCGAGCTTCTGCGCGGCCTCGAGGCACTTTCCCTCGATGTGGTCCTGACCAACCTTGCCCCGCCGCGCGATGCGGCCAGCCGCTATCTGATTCATCGCCTGGACGAACAGCCCGTCAGCCTGATCGGGACGCCCGCGCGCATTGGCAATCCCGCGCCCCTAGCCGAATTGCTGGCCCGCGCGCCGTTGATCCTGCCGACTCCTGAAACCGCGATCCGGGCCGGCTTCGATGCCTTGACGGATCGGCTGGGGCTGACGCCGCAGATCGCAGCCGAGGTCGACGACATGGCCATGATGCGTCTTTTGACGAGGGAAGACGCCGGGCTGGCTGTCGTTCCTTCGATCGTGGTGCGGGACGAGCTGGCCTCGGGCCAGTTGGTGGAAGCGCATCCTCTGGCCGGCATCACCGAGAATTTTCTGGCCGTCACGCTGGAACGGCGCTTTCCCAATCCCGTCCTTGCGGATTTGCTGAAGGGCACGTGAAGCCGTTCACTCCTTTCGGGGCAAGATGACGCCGCGGTGCAAAGGGAACGAAAACCGATGCCGCATGGGGCCCAATGGGTCGATCGGGGCTTTCCTTTCCCGTCCGCCCGTGAAATAGGGAAGCGCCAAACGAAAACTCCCAAGGAGCCCAGCCATGGAGATTCGCGAGGCGCTTACCTTCGATGACGTTCTGCTCGTTCCCGGGGCCAGTTCGGTGCTGCCCGGCACGGCTGACACCTCGACCCTTGTGACCCGCGCGATCCGGCTGAATATCCCGCTGCTGAGCTCGGCGATGGATACCGTGACCGAGGGTCGGATGGCGATCGCGATGGCGCAGGCGGGCGGAATGGGTGTGATTCACCGCAACCTCACGGTAGACCAGCAGCAGGACGAGGTGCGCCATGTCAAACGGTTCGAAAGCGGTATCGTTTACAAGCCGATCACCCTGCGTCCCGACCAGACGCTGGCCGATGCCAGGAAGCTGGCCGAGAAATATTCGATCACCGGATTTCCCGTTGTCGACGAAAAGGGCCGGGTCGTGGGCATCGTGACCAACCGGGACATGCGCTTTGCCTCGGACGATGCGACGCCGGTGCGGGTGATGATGACCTCGGAAAACCTGGCCGTGCTGACCGAGCCCGCGGACCGGGACGAGGCGTTGAGCCTGATGAAGGCGCGCCGGATCGAGAAGCTGCTTGTCACCGACAGGCAGGGCAAGCTGACCGGTCTTCTGACGCTGAAGGATACGGAAAAGTCGGTGCTCAACCCGCAGGCATGCAAGGACGATCTGGGACGGCTGCGCGTGGCCGCCGCGACGACCGTGGGCGACGCGGGCTTTGAACGATCCGAGGCGCTGATCGACGCGGAATGCGACCTGATCGTGATCGACACCGCGCATGGCCATTCTGAGGGCGTCGCCCGGGCGGTCGAGCGGATCAAGAAATTGTCCGGCGACGTGCAGGTCGTTGCCGGCAACGTTGCCACGGCCGAGGCCACCCGTGCCTTGATCGGCGCCGGGGCGGACGCGGTGAAGGTGGGGATCGGGCCCGGCTCGATCTGCACGACGCGGATGGTGGCGGGCGTGGGTGTGCCGCAGCTGACCGCGATCATGGATTGCGCCGGGGCCGCGGCCGACACCGGAACGCCGATCATCGCCGATGGCGGCATCAAGTTCTCGGGGGATTTTGCCAAGGCAATTGCGGCCGGTGCGTCCTGCGCGATGATCGGAAGCATGATCGCCGGCACCGACGAGTCCCCCGGCGAGGTGATCCTGTACCAGGGCCGCTCGTTCAAGTCCTATCGCGGGATGGGCAGCCTGGGCGCGATGGCCCGAGGCTCTGCCGACCGGTATTTCCAGAAGGATGCGGCCAGCGACAAGCTGGTGCCCGAGGGGATCGAGGGACAGGTGCCATACAAGGGGCAGGCCAGCGCGGTGGTCCACCAGATGGTGGGCGGGCTTCGTGCCGCGATGGGCTATACCGGCAACGCCACCGTCGAGCAGATGCGCCACAACAGCCATTTTGTCCGCATCACCGGTGCTGGCCTGAAAGAAAGCCACACGCATGACGTGCAGATCACGCGGGAAAGTCCGAACTACAGAGTTGGATAGAGCCCTATTTTATTGGGGTTTTGTGGTCGGGGCGAGAAATTGCCTCGGCCTTTCACTTTGAACGAATCACGAACTGGACAGAACACACCCAGAACTGGACATTGCATCAGTAGTTAGACTGATGTAAAAGAAGGATACTCAAAGGGGAGCAACTGATGCGCTTCGCAGAGCCGGATTTCCCGGGTCGATCCTCCGCAATGGCCACATCGCGATCCTGATCAGCAGCCATTGCGCATCCAGGTCTCGGCCCGCGGGGGCGACGAGGCGTTCGTAGGTGCGGGCAGTCACGACGCCAAGGCATCGGTCAGGGAATTCCTTCTCCAGTGAATGAGAACCTCTGATGCGTCACGTTGAACACTCAGCGTGCCGCAGCCCGCAGGCCGTTCAGGACGTCGGCAATCATGAGGTCCGCGCGACGATGACAGCGGTCGGCGAGTTTGGCCGGAGACTCGGTTCAGCATGCCTCGGCTTCTGGGGCTTGCTGCCAAAACCGACACATTACGCTTGCCGTTATCGTTCACCGCCACGACGACCATGACGGCGCCGCTGACGATGCGGCTACCTTCGCGCAAGGCGGGTGTCTGGGTTCAGGTGTTTGAAACCCTTGCAGAAAAATCTCCCGACAGCATGCAATTCATCGACAGCTCGATCATCCGCGCCCACCAGCAGGCGGCGGTTCAATCTGGCGTGATGCTGCTGACGCTCGCCGGGTGAGGTCTCGGACTTCTCTCGGTAAAGGCCCTTTGGTCGGCACCTCAGGGTGCTGCGTCTGCAATAACGCTGCCGGGCTGGCTCGTCCTGCCGGGGCTGGCATGGATCCTCTGGGAAGGCGGCCACCTCCTCCGGATTGTCTGGCGGCGGGCCAAGGGCGTGCTGAAGGATGGTCATTGGCCGCTGTCGCTCGGTGTGTTTCTCGTGCCAATCGCCATAGCCGGGCTTCTCCTCATGTACCGCCCCTGGTCCTTGACCTCGACCGCGATCTGCGCGTCCGGTGCCGCAGAGGTGGCCCCATGCGCGCATCCGGCCACGCTCTGAATTGTCTCGGGCGCGGCGATGCTGGCCATGGTGACCTCAGCCATGCTGCGCGGCAGTTTCCGCATCCGGCCGGTCCGGCTGTGGTCGGCCCTCCGGCGGCTCGGCGCGGGCGACCTCATGGGGGCCGGTGCCGCGATGATGCCGGGCGGCAATGACGGGTTGATCCTGTTCGGCATCCCATCGCTGTCGCCCCACGCCCTGCCATCCTGGTTCGGTATCGTCGCCGGAATCTGGATGGCCCTGTCGGTCATACGGGCCCTCAGGGCGCGGGTGATATCTGCCGCGCCGAATTGTAACGCTTCGGGTGGCCACGAGTCCTGCAGGCAAGGCGGAAGGTTCAGGTCGATGACGCAGGAGGGAGCAAGCTGGCTGGACGGGGTGCTCGACCGCATCGGGCACCGGCTCGCATCAAAACTGAACCGCCCCTGTTCGGGTTGCAAGCCCTATACGCCTTCGGATTTCGAGACGCTCTGCCGTATCTTGCGCCCCGGTGACGTGCTCCTCATCGAAAGTAGCGGGCGGATTTCGACGGCGATCAAGTATCTCACCCAATCCACCTGGTCCCATGCGGCGTTGTATGTGGGCAGCCACCTTCCCGACGCGCAAGACGGCTCCGAGCGGCACCATCTGGTCGAGGTGAACCTCGGGGACGGCTGCGTGTCTGTCCCCCTGTCGAAATATGCAAGCTTCAACACCCGCATCTGCCGCCCCGTGGGCCTGACAGAGGAGATGCGTCGCCGCGTCACGGCCTTCATGATCGCGCGGATCGGCCTCAAATACGACCTGCGCAACATCTTCGATTTGCTGCGATACTTCTTTCCGACACCGCCCGTTCCGGTGCGTTGGCGGCGGCGGATGCTGGCCTTCGGCTCCGGCGATCCGACGCGGGCGATCTGCTCTTCGCTGATTGCGCGGTCCTTCCAGCCGGTGCGTTACCCGATCCTGCCCGACGTGACCAAGGTCAAGATCCGCAAGGGCTCGCGGCAGGCACGGGCCGAGATCCTGCATATTCGGCACCATTCACTGTTCGCGCCGCGCGACTTCGACCTGTCGCCGTATTTCGAGATCGTCAAACCGCATATCGCGGGCGGATTCGATCACCGGCGGCTGAAATGGGCCCCATCGCCGCAGGACGCGGGCCACGACAGTGGCGATGAGCAGCGCGACGGACCCGGAGATCGCGAACCAGCCGAAATACCAGAACCAGCCGGCAAGCGCGTTCTCCGCGAAGGAGGCGGCAAAGACCTGCTTGCCGCAATGCGCGGCCGCAGCTGAGGCCAGCAAGGCCGATACTGCCACAACCACCAATGCCGAAAACGACAGGCCCAGCCGGCGCAGGACAAACCAGAGTACGGCCCCGCCGACGCCGCCGATGATCCCCGATTGTTGGGCCCACCACGGATGCGCGCCGAGCGTCTCGGGCAAACCCGCCGGGGACGCGGCGACCGGACTGGCAGCCACCGCAGCGGCGACCAGACTCTCTTCAAGTATCGGACGGCGCATCAGCGTGCCTCGAACTTTGAAAAATCGTTGACATGGCCGTGCCGGACACCGGCGATCGTCGGGATCGCGCGGCGCCCGGTGACAAATGCGGACACCGGTATCGCGCGTGCCCCGCAGCATGACCCTCAACTGCGATACTCGGGATTCTCGTAGTCGAAGCGACATCCCGCCTTCCAGGCGTTTCGATCGTTGCCGTGGTTGGGCAGCCCGCCGGCATCCTTCAGCATCCGCGCCATGTGCATCAGGTTCCAGGTCATGATCGTGGTGTTCCGCTGGGTGAAGTCGTTGTCGAACCCCGCCGGCACGCCATCGACATCGTCCCCGTAGGACGGGCCGGGCCCCGCCTCGCCGATCCAGCCGCAATCGGCCTGTGGCGGAATGACATAGCCAAGATGACCGAGGGCATAGAGAATGGTCATGGCGCAATGCTTGATGCCGTCTTCGTTGCCGGTCACCACCGCGCCCCCGGTCTTGCCGTAGAAGATGCTCTGGCCCTTGTCGTTCAGCATTCCCGACATGCCGTAGAGCCGTTCGATCAGCACGCGGCAGAGCGAGCTCTCTTCGCCAAGCCAGATCGGTGTCCCGATGATGAGAATGTCGGCGGTCCGGACCTTTTCCCACAGGGCGGGCCAGTCGTCCCTGTCCCAACCATGTTCGGTCATGTCGGGATAGACCCCGTAGGCAATCTGATGCGAGGCCGCGTGGACATGTTCGACCTCGACACCGTTGCGCTCCATGATCTCCCCAGCAACGGACAGCAGAAGCCGGGTGTGCGACTTGTCCTCTGTCTTCTTCAGGGACGTGTTGAACAGGACCGCGCGCAGGTCCGAGAAATCATGCGGGTTCTGGTCACACAGCTTCGATTGCTTTTCGCTCAAGGTCATGGTGTCTCTCCTCATGCTGGGTCAGGGTTCCTTCGTCTCATGTGATGCGGGCACCCTGTTCTTGAGCCTTGTGGCGTGCATTCGGTCAGTTCGATGACAGTGCCGCCGGCCGCCTCGGCATCGGCGGGGTCGTGGGTGACCATCAGGGCGGGGATGCCCCTGTCGCGGATATGCGCGAAGGTGAAGGCGCGCAGGTCGTCGCGCAGCGTGGTGTCGAGCTTGGAGAAGGGTTCGTCGAGCAGCAGCGCGCGCGGCTCGGCCAGAAGCGTGCGCATCAGCGCCGCGCGCGAGCGTTGCCCGCCCGAGAGCGTCGCCGGGTCGCGGTCGTAGAGGTCGGCAAGGCCCGCGCGGTCCAGCGCCGTCTCGACCGCAGCGCGCCGCGCCGCGCGGCCCCGCGCCGAACGCGCCAGCCCGAAGGCGAGGTTGTCGCCGACCGAGAGGTGCGGGAACAACACCGCATCCTGGAACATCAGCCCGATGCGCCGCGCTTCGGGCGGCAGCGGCGAGAGGTCCCTGCCGTCAAGGCGGATGCTGCCGGACAGGGTGAACCCGTGGGCCAGGTGCCCGCCCACGGCGTCGAGCAGGGTGGATTTGCCGATGCCCGAGGGTCCCATGACGGTTGCCACCTCGCCGGGACGCACCGTCAGGGTGATCGGGGGGAAAAGCGGGCGGGCACCCTTGGGCGCGACAGCGACCTCCTGCAGCTCCAGCGTCATGCCGCGCCCCCTGCCTGAAGGCTCCGGCGATTGCGGTGCAGCAGCGCCGGGATCAGGAAGGCCGCGCCATAGGCCGCGATGGGCAGCCCGGCCTGAAGCGTCGCATAGACCCCGGTCACCCGGCGGTCAGAGGAGGAGGAGAGCGTCACTGCCTCGGTCGTCAGCGTCGCGATCCGGCCCGCGCCCATGAAGAGCGTGGGAAGATATTGCGCGACCGACACGGCCACGCCGATGGCCGCCGCCGTCAGGATCGGCGTGAGCAGGACCGGAAGCTTGACGGTGAAGAGCCGCCGCCACGGCCCCGCGCCCAGCGATCCCGCGGCCCGCACCAGTCGCGGGTCAAGCGCCCGCCACGGGTCCGACAGCGCGATCATCACGTAGGGAAAGACGAAAAGCGCCTGCGCCCAGATCACCGCCGTGTAGCCGCCCGTCAGGCCGAGGCGCAGGAACAGCACGTTCAGCCCGAACAGGAACCCGATCTGCGGCACCAGCAGCGGCAGGTAGATCAGCGCCTCGGCCCAGCCCGCGCGGCCCCGCCGGGCGCGGTCCTCGCCCTCGAGCCAGGCAATGGCGAGCGCGAGCGAGAGGGCGGTGGTGGCCACGGCGAGGATCAGGGTATTGCCGAGTGCCGCCGCCCAGCCGCTGCCGGGGGTCGACCACGCCCGGAGCGACCAGCTGTCGGGCAGGAAGCCCGGCCATGGCCAGCGCCACGCAAACGACCAGATCAGCAGCGACAGCATGGCGAGCGCGCCCGCCGCGAAGAGCAGGGCCGAAAGCACCGTGGCCATCCACAGCCCCGGCTCCGCCGAAAGGCCCCGCCCACCGCGCCGGACCCACCAGCGCCCGAGGACGCGGCCCGCCCTTTCGAGCAGCGACAGCACGGCAAAGGCGGCAGCGACGAGCAGCGCCTGCACAAGCGCGCCGGCGGAGGCCGGCAGCATCAGCCCGATGTCGGGCGCGGTAAAGAGCCTGAGCAGCAGCACGGCCAGCGTCGGCGGGTTCGAGGGCCCGAGGATCAGCGCCATGTCCACGACAGACAGCGAATAGGCCAGCACCACCATCACCGGCAGCCGGATCAGCGGCCAGACCTGCGGCATGATCACCTTGATCCAGACCAGCCCGCGTCCGTAGCCCAGCGACCGTCCGGCGGCGAGGTGCTCTCGGACGGGGATCTGGCTAAGCGCCGACAGGATCACCAGCAAGAGGAACGGAACCTCCTTGACCGTCAGCCCGAGGATGAGCGCGACCCCGCCCGGGTCGTTCACGGTGGCCAGCATCGGCGGGCGGTCCCAGCCCGCCAGCGGGGCCAGCGCCCGCGCGATCCAGCCCGAGGGCGACAGGAGGAAGGCGAGGCCGATCGCCATCGCGGCATGGGGCGCCGCGAGGAACGGGGTCAAAAGCCGTCCGCTGGCCCGCGCCGACATGCGCCCGTGCATCGCCGCGCAGACCCCGACAGCCAGCAGGATCGACAGGGCGGTGGCCCCCAGCCCCGTGACCAGTGTCAGGCGCAGCGCCGTGGAAAAGCCTGGCAGCGCGATCAGGTCGCGCAGTGGAACCAGGGAGAGCTCGGTCGCGCCGATGGCGGGCAGCACACCGACCCCGGCGCGCCCGGTCTGCCATAGCCCCGCCGCGATGGGCAGGACGAGCCCGAAGGCGACCGTGACCAGCACGGCAGCCCTCAGCAGGCGTCCATCGGCAACTGTGGTCCTCACCTTGTATAGCGCCGTGCCCATTCCTCGGTCAGGCGGGTCATCCAGCTTGCATGCGGTTCGGGCAGGGTGGGCCCGAGCTCTTCCAGAGTGGGCAGGGCGGGCGCGGTCGGCAGCGCGTCGAAGGCGGCGCGCGCTGCCGCGTCGAGCTTTGCGGGATCGAGCACCGAGAAGGAACCCAGAACCTCGATGTTCTGCATCCGCGCCTGGACGGCCGGATCGAGCAGGTGGTTCGCCACGACCTGCGCTCCGGCGGCGTTTGCGGCGTTGTAGGGGATGGCCACGAAGCTCACATTGCCGATGGTGCCGTCTTCGGGCACGAATACGCGCGCCGTCTGCGGCAGCAGGCCCTGTTCGATGGCCGCCGCGGTCGAGGCCGGGTCGAAGGACATCGAGATGTCCACCGCGCCGTCGTTCAGAAGCTGCTGTTGCACGCTATGGTTCTCGGGAAAGGCCTCGCCGCCGCGCCACAGGTTCGGGCGCAGCGCGTCATACCACGCCCAGAGCGGCGCGGTCTGTTCTACGAAACTCGCGTCGGTGGCGGGTTTGAGCAGCACGTCCGGGTCGGGGGCCAGCTCGACCAGCGCCTGTTTCAGGAAGGTTGCCCCCATGAAGTTCGCCGGATCGGGATGGGTGAAGCGCCCCGGATTGGTCGCCGCCCAGTCGACGAATTCGGCCATGCTGTCCGGCGGGGCGTCCACCCGCGCGCTGTCATAGGTGAAGACGAACCTTGCCAGCCGCCACGGGCTCTCCATCCCCTCGACCGGTACGGTGAAGTCGAGCGTCGCGGGCGCGCCGGGCGAGAGGTCGACGTAAGCCGCGTTGGGCAGATCCTCGACGAAGGGGCCGAACAGCAGATCCTGCTCCTTCATGGCAAGGAAGTTCGGCCCGTTGATCCAGATGAGATCGACCGACCCGCCCGTGTCCAGCCCCGCCGCCCGCTCCGAGATCACACGGGTCACGGCCTCGGCCGTGTCGCTTAGCCGCACATGCTCGATGGAGACGTCGTAGAGTTTCTCGGTCTGCTCTCCGACCCAGGCAATGAAGGCGTTGGTGCGCGCATCCCCGCCCCAGGCATTCCAGTAGACAGTCTGACCGCGGGCCGCATCGAGCGTGTCCTGCCAATCGGCAGCGGCCGGCGTGGTGATCAGGGTTGCGAGGATCGACAGAGTGGATATCAGACGCATGAAGAGTCCATTTATTGAGTTTGCTTTCAGTGCGACCAATAAAGCAGACGGTTTGTTACACGGATTTGCAAGTTTTCTTGTCCGGCGCCAGCGCGCGCCATCCCTGACGACGGTGATTTGGAAGCCTTCGGGCAGGCCGCCGAGATTGTATATGCCCTTGGCCGGGTAGCGGGAGGAAGACCTCCCGGTCAAGCGACCACATGGCCGCAAGCGGGTCGGTGGCACAAGCACACCAATGCCGGAAACCCCTCATGCCGGAACCAGATAGGGCGCGAAATCCTTCGGCGGGTCGATCACCGAGACGATCTTGAGCTGGGCGATGGTCCGATGCAGTGCATTTTCCAGATGTGTCGAAAGCATGCTCGCCGCGGCGGTCGTCGTCCCCGCCCGCAGCAGGTCGATCACCATGCAAAGTTCCATCAGCGACTGCCGGTCCGGCGGCAGCCCGATGGAGAACAGCACGCTGCGTAATGCCCAGAGGCCGCTGCGATTTCCGTTGACGTACTGCGCCAGATCGCGGTTCGGCGTGGACAGGATTGCCAGCCGGAAGAACCGGTGATCCAGGTCGAACCAGGTCTGCGGCTTGACCGGGTCATCCTGCGGCAGGATCCGGATCTCGTTCGCCAACTGCGCCAGCGCGTCGGCGTCCACCTCGGAGGACTGAAGCGCCGCAACCTCCAGGATCATGCACAGCTCGAACTTGTTCTTGATCCGCTGCGCCGTCAGCGGCTCCACCACCCAGCGGGAGCTCGCGCTTTTCTCGACCAGGCCGCGCTCCTGAAGGCGTGAAAGGACATCGCGCACCACGGTGCGGCTCACATCGAATTCCTGCGCCACAAGGGCCTCCACCACGCGGTAGCGGCCGAAAACAAGGCAGCGGGAAAGCTCCTTTTCCACGGCGTCCTGGATGCGTTGCCAGTTCGGCCTGCCGACGGTCTCGTCAAGAGAATCGAGATCCAGGTCGAGCGTGCGCAGATCGAGACGGCGGGGCGTTTCGTCCGCCCCGGTGACAAGGTAGCCTCGGCCCAGGAACCGCCGGATGAGTCCCTCTTCCGCCAAAAGCGACAAGGCGCGCTTTACGGTCGCGCGCGACATCGACAGTCGTTCGGCCAGGGCGCTTTCCTGAAGCACGACGCCGGGAGCCAGTTTGCCCTCGGAGATATTCGCGCGGATCAGATCGGCGGCGGCCTCGAAAAGTGTGGCCGGTTGCGGCTCAGGCGCGCTCACGAGTGTCGCCTTCCGGGTCATCGAATCATTCTCCCACTTCCGGAGGATCTTGTTCTGAGCGCCACCATAGCGCGTTTTCTCCGCTCGTTAAGATGCGAACTTTGTATGCAAACAGCAGTCCTATCAAGAGCCACCTCCACCTTCCAGCCCCGGGCGTTGCAACCTTTGTCCTGGCAGAGATTGCAAAATAGGCAATTTTGCAGGCGCTTCAGGCGGCCGTGCGCAATATGAATGCAGATTGCATACATAAATCATTTTTTTCTTGCATGGGTATAAAAATGATGTTCGTGTGCAAAAAACGTTTAACGTGGGAGAGAACGTTGCTGGAGCTAAATGGCGTCACCAGGCGTTACGGGGATGTGGTGGCCCTGGACGGGCTTGATCTGAGTGTTCCGGACGACACTTACCTGTCGCTTCTGGGCGCGTCGGGCGCGGGCAAGACCACGTTATTGCGGATCATTGCCGGTTTCGAGGAGCCCGATCGCGGTGAACTGCTGCTCAACGGTGAACGTCTGGACGGGAAGCCCCCGCACCTTCGTGATATCGGGTTCGTCTTCCAGAATTTCGCGCTGTTTTCCCACCTGTCCGTCGCGGAAAACGTGGCCTTCGGCCTGCGCTATCGCGAGGTCGGCCGTCTCGGGAGCGAGGCCGAGATCCGCGAACGGACCCAGCATGCGCTGGATCTGGTCGGACTCGGGGATTTCGGGCATCGCGGCGTCGGCGAGATTTCGGGCGGCCAGCGCCAGCGCGTCGCCCTGGCCCGCACGCTCGTGACCGAACCGCGGATCGTGCTGCTGGATGAGCCGCTCGGCGCGCTGGACGCGAACCTGCGCGCGCGCATGTGCGACGAGCTGAAGGCCATCCGGGAGCGGCTGAAGGTCAGTTTTCTGCACGTCACCGGTTCCGAGACCGAGGCGCTGACCATGGGGGACACGGTTGCCATTCTGGCCGATGGGCGGATCGCCCAGATCGATGATTCCCGCTCGCTTTTCACGCAGCCGAAAAACCCGGCCTCGGCGCGACACCTCAATGCCTGGAACCTGCTGTCGGGCGTGGTGGAAGGCGGCGCCCTGCGCACGTCGGTCGGGCTGCTGCCGATCGGCGAGAAGCTGGCCGACGACACGCCCGTTCAACTGGCCGTGCGGTTCGACGATATCGGCGTTTGCGCGCCCTCGGACGTTCCGGCCGGACATGACCATTTCGAAGCGACCTATGTGACCGGCGAGTTCAACGGCCCCACGGCGCTTTCGTTTTTCCGCACACCCGACGGGGCGCTGATCCAGGTGGTGGACCATCTGAGCGATCCGCGCCTGCCGCAGCTCGAAGAAGGCCAGAGCTATGCCCTGTTCTTTTCGCCAGAGTCTGCGGTGCTGTTCAAGGGAGCCGCTTGATGAACACGACCAGAGAACAGACGCTTAGCAAGCCTGCCAGCGGCACCAGGACGTCTTCGGCCAGCCCGGCCGCTGCGCGCGAGGCCAGGGATCGGCGTCATGCCGTCCTGCTTCTGACGCCGGGCGTGTTGTGGATGGTGCTTTTCATGCTGTTGCCGCTGGGCATGGTGATATACGTGTCCTTCTGGACGCAAACCACCTTTGCGGTGAAGCCGGATCTGACCACCGCAAGCTGGGAGCGGTTCCTGAGTTCCGCCACCTATCTCACCGCGATCGGCACGACGCTCAGGGTCTGGGTAATCGTGCTGCTGGCCACGCTCGTCGTGGGCTATCCGGTGGCGCTTTTCATCGGTCTTTTCGTCAAGAACCGGACGCTTCAGACTGCTCTTCTCGTGGCCTGCGTCATCCCGTTCTGGACGTCGTTCCTGATCCGCGTGATTGCATGGCGGCCGATGCTGGGCACGGAAGGGGCGATCAACATCATCCTGATGAAGCTC
>JADQCD010000020.1 GCA_016278285.1 Actibacterium sp. | reverse complement strand
GCCACGCTGAAGGCCGGCGTGACCGAGGCCGAGGCGCTGGTCGCGCGCGCCGGGTTGAGCGGCCAAGTCGCCTTCGCGCTCGCGGATGCGCGGACCGGCGAGATACTGGAGGCGCGCAACCCGCTGCTGCCGTTGCCCCCTGCCAGCACCGCCAAAACGATCACCACGCTTTATGCGTTGGAAACGCTGGGTCCCGATTTCCGGTTCCAGACGCGGCTACTGGGCACCGGCCCGGTGAAGAACGGGCGGCTTGCGGGGGATCTGATCCTGGCTGGCGGTGGCGACCCGACGCTGGACAGTGACATGCTGGGCACGTTGGCGATGCGACTGAAAAAGGCGGGCGTGCGCGAAGTTGCCGGCCGGTTCCTGTATCACGACGCGGCGTTGCCGCGGCTGCGGATGATCGATCAGGGTCAGCCCGTGACGGCGGGCTATAATCCGGCGATTTCGGGTCTGAATCTGAATTTCAACCGGGTCCGGTTTCACTGGGCCCGAGCCAGTGATGGCTGGGACGTGACGATGAACGCACAGGCGCGCCGGTATGGTCCGCAGGTCAGCGTGACGCGGATGCGTGTCGTGGATCGGCAGATGCCGGTCTATACGTATTCCGGCGGGATGGGCGGCGATGAATGGACAGTGGCCAGCGGCGCCCTGGGTAGTGATGGCAGCCGATGGCTGCCTGTGCGCCGACCGTCGATCTATGCCGCCGAGGTGTTTCAGACATTGGCCCGCTCGCATGGAATCGATCTGCCGCAAGCGCAGCGTGTGGGCGACCTGCCTGTCGGCGCCACCATGCTGGCGGACCTGCCAAGCGCGCCGTTGTCCGTCATTCTGCGCGACATGCTGAAATTCTCGACCAACCTGACGGCCGAGGCGGTTGGCCTGACCGCGTCAGAGTCGCGCGGTGCGCGGGGGGCGTCGCTGGTCGACTCGGCTGACGAGATGAACGACTGGGCCAGGGCAGAGCTGGGTCTGCGCCACGCCCGGTTCGTGGATCATTCGGGCCTGGGGGACAGTGCGCGCATCACCGCCGGCGATATGGTGCGCGCGCTTGTGCGAGCGGGGCCGGACGGGGCGTTGAACAAGCTGATGAAGGAGGTTCACATGCGCGATCGGCAGGGCCGGCCGATCCGGGACGGGGAAGTCACGGTGCACGCCAAGACCGGGACGCTGAACTTCGCCTCGGGGCTCGTCGGCTATCTGAGGGCGGGGGATGGGCGCCCGCTGGCTTTCGCGATCTATGCGGCCGACCTGGCGCGCCGCGACGGGCTGAGTCCGGCCGAACGTGACCACCCGCCGGGCGGGCGCGCCTGGCTGGGCGCGGCCCGGCGCCTGCAGATGGATCTTATCGACCGCTGGGCGGTTCTCCATTCAGGCTGAGCCGCGCGGGCGGTCACAGCGTCATGTGGCGGGCTCGCGATCCCCGCTCGATCGCGGCGGCGTGCAGCCGGTCGATATTCAACTCGTAGCGCATTTCCTCGAGCAGGCGCAGCTCGGTCTCGCGCAGCGTTCCGTCGGCGGCGGCGACGTCGCAGGCCATGGCATAGGCGGTCTCGTTCAGCTTTTCCGGCAGGGCCGCGCGGACCAGCCCGAACAGGGCGTCCAGGCCGTCCACCTCTTCCAGCAGGTCGAATACGATCTGCGCGACCGTGGAAATACGGTCGTCGTCGAAATCCGCAAAAACGGGCAGGTGGTTTACGATGCGATTGATCGTGACCAGCTCGGAGGTGCGTATGTTCTCGTCCGAGGCAGAAACGGCGATCATGATGGCAACGAGGCTGTCCTGCGCGGTCAGGGTCAGGGCGGGCGACTGGTTCATCGGGGGCTCCTTGTTGTTGCGGTGCAGAATATTGACGCGGGCGCCCCCGCACAATAGGAACCGGACCTTGCCGGGCACAGGGCCGGGCAAAGGGAAAAGTGGTGTATCATGTCCGAACTGCGCGACGCGGCGATGTCGTCCAAGGCCTGGCCTTTCGAAGAGGCACGGCGGCTGCTGAAACGCTATGAGAAGACGCCTCCGGAGAAGGGGCATGTGCTGTTCGAGACCGGCTATGGCCCCAGTGGCCTGCCTCATATCGGCACCTTCGGTGAGGTGGCGCGCACCACGATGATCCGCCGCGCCTTCGAGACGATCAGCGACATTCCGACGCGGTTGGTGTGCTTTTCCGACGATCTGGACGGGATGCGCAAGGTTCCCGACAATGTGCCGGACCCTGCCGCGCTGCGCGAACATCTGCAAAAACCGCTGAGCGACGTGCCCGACCCCTATGGCACGCATGAAAGTTTCGGGGCGCACAACAACGCGATGCTGCGGCGGTTCCTGGATACGTTCGGTTTCGAATACGAATTCATCAGCGCGACAGAGTTTTACCGCTCGGGGCGTTTCGACGAGGTGCTCTTGCGTGCCGCCGAGCGCTATGACGACATCATGGCGGTGATGCTGAAATCGCTGCGGGAAGAGCGACAACAAACCTATTCGATCTTCCTGCCGATCCACCCCGAGACGGGCCGCGTTCTCTATGTTCCGATGAAGCATGTCGACGCCAGGGCCGGCACGGTCACCTTCGACGACGAGGACGGGCGCGAAATGACGCTGCCGGTTACGGGCGGCCAGGTCAAGTTGCAGTGGAAACCCGACTTCGGCGCCCGCTGGGCGGCGCTTGGCGTGGATTTCGAGATGTACGGCAAGGATCATTCCACCAACACGCCGATCTATGACCGGATCTGCGAGATCCTGGGCGGCAGGAAACCCGAGCATTACACTTATGAGCTGTTCCTGGACGAAAACGGCGAGAAGATTTCAAAGTCGAAAGGCAACGGCCTGACCATCGACGAGTGGCTGGAATATGCCTCGACCGAGAGCCTTTCCTATTACATGTATCTCAAGCCGCGCACCGCAAAGCGGCTGTCCTGGGACGTGATCCCCAAGGCAGTGGACGAGTATCATCAGCAGCTGCGCGCCTTCCCGACGCAGGATGCGGCTGCGCAGGTGAACAATCCGGTCTGGCATATCCACGACGGCGCCCCGCCCGAAAGCCATATGGTGGTGCCCTTCGCGATGCTTTTGAACCTGGCATCGGTTGCGGGTGCGACCGACAAGGACGGACTTTGGGGGTTCATCCGGCGCTATGCGCCCGAGGCAAGCCCCGAAACGCATCCGGACCTCGACCAGGCGGCCGGGTTCGCGGTCCGTTACTTCCGCGATTTCGTCGCGCCGCATCGCCAGTTCCGGCTGCCCACGGAGCAGGAACGCGCAGCGATGGAGGATCTGGTGGCCCGCCTGAAGGAATGGGAGGGCGGCCAGGACGCCGAGGCGCTGCAGACCCTGGTCTTTTCGGTGGGCAAGGATCATGGTTTCGATCCGCTGCGCAACTGGTTCAAGGCGCTTTACGAGGTGCTTCTTGGCGCCAGTCAAGGGCCGAGGTTCGGCGGGTTCATCGCGCTCTACGGCGTGGACGAAACGGTGGTCCTGATCGAGAAAGGGCTTAGCGGCGCGTTGGTGGATTGACCGGGTGGCCGAAGTGACGGTCCCGGTCCTGTCCGGGAATGCCTCGCCCCAGCCCGCGACAGGTTCCGCTTCTTAACGGAAGGCGAGTACCGCAAGTATCAGCGCCGCAATCGCCGCGGTCAGCATGCCCATGCCCAAGCGTTTCATCCGTTGCGGATCGGGCGGTGTCCCGGCGGCCTTGCCCCGCGCTGCTTGGCGCAGCGCGACAACGGTCAAACCGGTGAGCAGCAGAACCGCCAGCATCTTCATCGTAAACAGCGGCCGTGCCAGGACCGCCGCGCCGGGTCCGGTGACGATCAGTAGCACGCCGGTCAGCCACAACAATGCCAGCGCCAGAGCCGCGCCCTTGCTGAACACCGGTTGCAACTGGCGCAGTGCCGGGGCGACTGCCGGATCTGTTCGACCGGCGCGAATCCCCGTGATCATGTTGGCCATGCCAAGGCCGATCCCGGCGACGAAGCCCAGAAAATGCAGAATGACAAGAACCTGGGTCATGCGATCATGCCTCCGTTGGAATTTCGGCGACAGGGTGCGCTGCCGATCCACGCTGGGTCAATCCCGGTAATGCGCACGGTGGTCTCATGTCGGGTTAACATTCGGTTGCTAGAACATTGCCCGTTCGGGTGGATGGCCCGTCTTGCCAAGTGAAAAGCTGATAATCGAGCGGCGTTTCGAAGCCCGAGGCGGGCTTCGCAGGGCCGGGTTGCGCCAATGCGCGCAAATGGAAAGGGGTTCGCATGAACAAGGCAGTTACCGACGGGTTGATCCTGATGCCGCCGGCATTCGCCGATGGGTTGGACATATGGTCGAGCGAGGACGGCACAGCGGGCACGGCCACTTACGAGGGCGCCTCGAACGCGGCGTTCGTTCCTGCGGATCAGGATTTCGGCGGATGTCTGGAGCTTACGAAGACCGAGACGACACAACGCCTGCGCCACATGGGAAAGACGCCGATCCTGCCGGGCTGTTATCTGAGGGTGACGGTGCGGGTGAAAGCGATCAGCGGCAACCTGCCGTCGGTGCGTATTGCCGCATGGGCAGGGGCGGCCGATGATAGCCATGTGCCGGGATTGCCCGAGAGCGGGCCCGCGGTTCTGCTGACAGGTTATGGCGAAGTTCGTACCGTTACCGCGATCATCGGCTCTGGCTTGCGCGGGGGCGTGGACATGGTCTGGGGCACCGCACCGGCCTATGCGCATGTAGGACTGGACCTGACCGGCGCCAATGGCGGCGTCGTGCGGATCGACGATCTGGTCGTCGAGGATGTGACCGGCGTCTTCCTGCGCGACATGATGGATTGGGTCGATGTGCGCGATTACGGTGCGATCGGAGATGGCGTCACCGACGACACGGCCGCCTTTGAAGCGGCGGATGCCGCCGCCGGCGGGCGCAGCGTTCTTGTGTCGTCGGGCAGCTATCATCTGGGCAACCACGTCACCTTCGAAAGCCCGGTGCGTTTCGAAGGCACGGTGTCCATGCCGGCCGACAAACGGTTGACGCTGACCCGCAATTTCGACTTGCCCAGCTATATCGACGCATTCGGCGACGAGTTGGAGGGGTTCAAGCGCGCGATCGCGGCGCTGTTCAACTTTTCGGATCATGACAGCCTGGACATGAAAGGCCGCCGGGTTGACATTGATCGCCCAATCGACGTGCAGGCGGTGGTGGCAAACAAGGATGCTTTCGCCATTCGCCGGGTGATCCGCAACGGTCAGATCAATGCGGTGGAGTCGATCCACTGGAACACCGACACCGTGACATCACAGGCCACCTATTCCACCGCCAACCCGACGGAGCTGAGCAACGTGACCAATGTTGCCAACATTCCGATCGGGGCGCTGGTCGAAGGCTTGGGCGTGGGGCGTGAAGTCTATGTGCGCGAAAGGAACATCGGCGCCGGAACCGTGACGCTGAGCATGCCGCTGTTCGATGCGGCCGGAACGCAGGTCTTCACGTTCAAGCGGTTCAAGTATCTGCTGGACTTCAGCGGTTTCGCCTCGCTCACGCGGTTCGTGCTGTCGGACATGGACTTTGAATGTGGTGGAGAGGCCAGCGCCGTCATGCTGCCGCGCGACGGGCTGATCTTTCACGTCAAGGATTGCTTCATAACGCGCCCGAGGGATCGTGGCATCACTTCGATCGGGCGCGGATGTCAGGGCATGATGGTGGATCGCTGCCAGTTCCTGTCGAACGAGCAGAGCTTGCGCGCGCAGGACCGCGTGTCGATCGGGTTGAACACCAACGCCAACGACATCAAGATTCGTGACAACCGCGCGGTCCGGTTCGCACATTTCGCCGTGCTCGGGGGCACCGGGAACCTGCTGAGCGCGAACCACTGGTTCCAGGACGACAATGAAAGCGACGGTATACGCCAGCCGGGGCTCATCATGACACGGACCAATGTCAAATCGACGATCACGGGAAACTATATCGACAACTCTTTCATTGAATGGACGAACGAGCATGATGAGGCGCCGGAGCATTCCAGCGAATACTCCTTTGGCGGGCTGACCGTCGGCGGCAATATCTTCACCTGCAACGACGTGGCGCCGTGGTTCCGTTTTTTCGTGGTCAAGCCGGTGGGCGCCGGACACTATATCCATGGGCTGAATTTGTCGGGAAACACGTTCAAGTCGATCAACGGCAGTATCGAGCGGGTGGATTATGTGGACACGACCTTTGCCAACCTCGACATGACCCGGATGCGCAACATCGTGGCCGAGGGAAATTCGTTTACCGGGATCGACCAGTTCATTGCCAACCCCGTCACGGTCCAGTTCGACCAGAATGCCGATGCCGGTGTCTGGAATTGCGATTTCGTCGGGTTCCTGCCCTTCAACGGCCATGCGCGTGAGGTGATGGGGGTGATCGCCGAAGGCGAGATCCGCAACCCGGCGAACGCCCGAATTACCGCGATGCCTTTCGTCAAGCTGGAGCAGGGGACAAATGGCGCCCAGGTGCAGGTCAACTGGCCCGAGCCTTGCCATGGGCGAATCCATGTGACCGCCCGGATGGACCGGCCGGTCTGAACGATCGACCTCGGGTCGGGCGCCCCGCTTTGGCGGGGCGTTCGCGGTTCGACCGGCTTGATCCACGTCATGGTCAGGATCGCCGCAGTGATGCAGAATTGCCGGCAAATGGACAAGGAGACGATCATGCGAAAACTTGTTATGGCCGCAATGCTGACCGCCCTTTCGGGGGGGGCTCAGGCCGAAGATATCGAAGTGATGATTGCGGCGGATCGACCCTCGGTCGAGGTGTCTACGCCGGACGGGCCGGTGACGATCATGCGTGAGCAGGATCCGGAAAGCCGGCTGGAGGGCGATTGGGCCAAGACGGCACGCGCATGTCCGCCTTTCTGCATCCAGCCGATGACCCCGGCGCCGGGGGTGACCACGGTGGGCGAACTGGAGCTGCTTGACCTGTTGGCCGATCCGGAGGCGCTGGTGGTCGATGCGCGCGTGGCGGAATGGTATGCCGAGGGCACCATCCCCGGCGCGATACACATCCCCTATACGCAAGTGGTCGATCGGTTGGGCGAATTGGGCTGTGAGCCCGATTTCGAGGGCTGGGATTGTTCCGCCGCGCGCAAGGTGGCGCTGTTCTGCAACGGGTTGTGGTGCGGACAGTCGCCCACGGCGATCCGGGCGATGATTGCCGAGGGCTATCCGGCCGAGCGGATTTTCTATTACCGCGGCGGGATGCAGGCCTGGCGTCTTCTGGGGCTGACGGTCGTCGTGCCCGGCAGTTAGAATTCCAGCCAGATCCCCAGCTTGGCGCCGCGTGTGTCATCGTTCACCAGGCCCAGGCTGAGTCCCAGTTCAAGCTTCATGCGCTTTCCCAGCGGGCGCACATAGGAAGGAGCGAACTTGGCATAGGGCGTCCCGAAGGCCGGGTCGCCTGCCTGCATCTGCATGATCAGCATTGCCCGGTCTCGATGCCAGCCAAGTGTCAGGTCGGCCTTGTAATCGGTCCGAAACGTGGAGATTCCGAAATCCGCCACGGTGTCGATCGCGGCCCATCCCGACCCCCAGCGTGAATTGAACCCGCGGCCGACCGACAGGCCCGAGCGGATAATGGTTTGCGTCCGGTCCCGGCCAAGGCCCATCTCCCAGGCAAGATGCGTGGGCCGATCGGTCCGGCCCAATGGGCGGCGCAGGAACCCAACCGCGGTCCAGTCGCCGTTTCGTGCCATTCCCGCATCCAGCCCCAGCGTCAGCCGCGGCGTCAACCCGAACTCCGCGAAGAGGGAGTCGTGCGTGTTGCCCTGTTGATCCGCCGTCCGGGAAAATGTCAGGAGCGCGGTTCCCGGCTCGCGCAGCCATGCCCCGGAAGGCGCGGGTGCCGTTGTGGCGATGAGGATCAGAACGGCAAGAAAAATGCGCATGATGGAGCCTTTCCCGAAGGCTGGCGCGCGGATGGTTAAAAACCCGTAAATCCGAGTTGAGCAGAAGCCTTTACCGCATCGCCGAATATGGGCATTTTCGGGCAAAGCAACCGGGAGGATCAGAATGGCCGTTGTCGAGCCGCTGGACGAGGACGAGATGGAAACGGGGCTGCGTGACGCGGTGCAGTTCTTCAAGGGGCCGCTGGGCGTGGTCCCAAATTCGGTGCGCACCATGGCCCATCGCCCTGAAATCGCCCGGGCCTTCACGGCGCTGAATATCGCGGTGATGACGAACCACGGCGCCGTGACCGGCGAGCTCAAGCGCCTGTTGGGTTATGTCACCAGTTTCGTGTCCGGCTGCCGTTACTGTCAGGCGCATACGATACTGGGCTCTGAACGCTTCGGCGCTTCCGAAGAGCGGTTGAACGACGCCTGGAACTTCGAGGACAGCCCGCATTTCACCGAAAGCGAGAAGGCGGCCCTTGCCTTTGCCCATGCTGCGGCGCAGGTGCCCAATGGCGTGACGCCGGAAATCGAGGCGCGGCTTAGGGCGCATTGGTCCGATGGGGACATCGTCGAGATCATGGGGGTGATCGCGCTGTTCGGTTATCTCAACCGCTGGAACGACTCGATGGGCTCGGCGCTGGAGGATCTGCCGGTCGAAACGGCCGAACGGCTGTTGACCGGGTCCGGCTGGGAGGTTGGCAAGCACCGATAGCTTGCCTGCAAATCTCCGTGCGCTTGGCTGTTTTTCGTGCAATGCTGCGGCGCAGCAAGGCAAGGGAATCACATGGCTGGTCGCATTCTGACCATCGCGCAGCAAAAGGGCGGATCAGGCAAGACCACGCTTGCAGCCAATCTGGCTGTCGCCCTGACGCGACGCGGATTTGGCGTGGCGTTGCTGGATACCGATCCGCAGGGCAGCCTCGGCCGCTGGTTCATGACCCGCGTCGAGGCGTTGGGCGATCCGGGTATGACGCTTTCGACGGCCTCGGCCTGGGGGGTGGGATATGAAAGCGGCAAACTGGCTGCGGCACATGATTTCGTGCTGATCGACACGCCGCCAAAGGCCGACAGCGACCTGCGCCCGGCGCTGCGCGAGGCAACGCTGGTGCTGGTTCCGGTCGCAAGTTCGCATGTTGATTTGTGGGCCACCGAAGGTGTTCTCGACCTGGCCGGCCGAGAGGGGCGCCCGGCGATGGTGGTGTTGAACCGTGCCCGCGCGGGCACGCGCCTGTCGGGCGAAGTCGCCGCGGCGGCCGGGGCGATGGATGCGGCGCTCGCGTCATGCGTCCTGGCCAATCGCGTGGTTTATGCCGAGACGTTGGGCCGCGGGCTGAGCGTGCTGGAAGCACCGCGAAAGGGTCCTGCCGCTGCCGAGGTCCAGGCGCTGACCGACGAGATTCTGGCAGCGCTTTGATCCTGCCGGCATGACCTGAATCATTGTTGCCGCCGGCTGTACGTGACAATCTGTTGCGGCAAACACAGGAGGCTGCATCGCATGTACAAGAACATTCTGGTCCCGATAGCCATCGGACATGAGCCGAACACGGCCACCGCGCTTGACGTGGCCAGGACGCTTCTGGGCGATGGAGGCAAGATCACCGCCCTCAGCGTGATAGAGGCGATCCCGTCCTATATCCGCAGTTACCTGCCCGAGGGGCAGGAAGAGAAATCCTACCGCGATGTGCGCGATGCGCTGGACAAGGAGCTTGCCGGAACCGAAGGCGTGATCCCCGTAGTCTTGACCGGCCATCCGGGGCGCGAGATTCTGGATTACGCACAGAAACACGAGGTGGACTGCATCGTCATTGCGTCGCACCGGCCGGGATTTCAGGATTATTTCCTCGGGTCCACCGCGGCCTGGGTGGTGCGTCATACGCCCTGTGCGGTGCATGTCGTCCGCTGACCGGGGCGCGGAACACAGGACGGGAGAGGATGCAATGCCGACCATTTCCACGCAGGCGGAGCTTCAGACCGTCATTACCACTTTCGATGTGACGCCGGGCACCTGCCAGGATCTGCTGGACGAGCTCAAGGATGCCTATGACGCGTTCATTTCGCACCAGCCCGGCTTTATCGGCGCGGCGCTGCATGTGAACGACGCGCAGACCCGGGTGGCCAGCTATTCGCAATGGGTCCAGCGGCAGGATTTCCAGGCGATGCTGCGCACCGACGAGATGCGCGCGCGCAACCGTCGTATCAACGAGTTGTGCAAGAGCTTCGAACCGGTGATGTATGACGTGATGGCAAGCTACGGATAGGGCGGGATCGGTCGCAATCGCCAATCGACCGGTCCATGGTTGCAGACCGGCGGTGCGATGCCCAAATCGTCGGGGGAAAGCAACAAGGAGGGTGCCTTTCATGAAATGTCCCGTCGATGGGTCCGACCTGAACATGACCGAACGCGCAGGGGTCGAGATCGATTATTGCCCGCAATGTCGCGGCGTCTGGCTAGATCGTGGCGAGCTGGACAAGATAATCGAACGCTCGGCCGATCAGATGGCCCCGCCGCCGCCCGAGGAAACGGCCCCGCCGCCGCGCGCCCATGTCGAGGATTGGCACGGCCATCACGCACCACCGCGCAAGCGCAAGAAACGCGAAGGCTTCCTGTCCGAGCTGTTCGATTTCTGAGCGACCTGGCGGGACAGAGCCTGGAAATTCCGGTTCCACATTGCGGCCCGCCGGCGTAGAACGACGGGAACGGGCCGGCCGGTTCCGGCCCTTCCCGATCCCAGGAAGGAATTCTCATGCCCGCTTTTCCGAATACGGTCGATCCCGACGGACTTCAGGAATTCTCGGTGGTGTTCACCGATCGTTCGCTCAACCACATGAGCGCAGCGTTCCAGCAGGTCATGCGCGACATCTCGGGCATGCTCAAGGATGTCTACAAGGCCCGCTCGGTCGTGTTGGTGCCCGGCGGCGGCACATTTGCGATGGAAGCCGTGGCGCGACAGTTCGCCCGCGACCGCCGCGCGCTGGTGGTGCGCAACGGCTGGTTTTCCTATCGCTGGAGCCAGATATTCGAGGCCGGGGGGTTCACGTCGGACTCGACCGTCATGAAAGCACGGCGGCAGGGCAACGGCGCACATGCGCCTTTTGCGCCCGCGCCGATCGACGAAGTCGTGGCGAAGATCCGCGAAGACCGCCCCGAGATCGTCTTTGCGCCGCATGTTGAAACCTCGGCGGGCGTGATCCTGCCCGACGGATACGTTGCCGCCCTGGGCGCAGCAGCGCATGAGGTGGGCGCGCTGTTCGTCCTGGACTGCATCGCAAGCGGCTGCGCCTGGGTGGACATGGAAAAATGCAACGTGGACGTTCTGATTTCGGCGCCGCAAAAGGGCTGGTCGGCTTCACCTTCGGCCGGGCTGGTCATGCTGTCCGACACGGCGCGGCGCCGGATAGACGATACGCAATCCGACAGTTTCGCACTGGATCTCAAGAAATGGCTCCAGATCATGGAAACCTATGAATCCGGTGGCCACGCCTATCACGCGACGATGCCGACCGACGCGTTGCGGGCCTTCCGCGACACGATGGTGGAAATGCGCGATTACGGCTTCGACAGGTTGCGCGATGCGCAGTTCGAGCTGGGCGCAAAGGTGCGCGCAATGCTGGCGGCCAAGGGCGTGCAATCGGTCGCCGCCGAAGGCTTTGGCGCGCCGGGCGTGGTGGTCGGCTTTACCGACGATCCCGAGGTCAAGAACGGCAGCAGGTTCGCGGCGCAGGGTGTACAGATCGCTGCGGGCGTGCCGCTTCAATGCGACGAGGGCGACGGGTTTTCGACATTCCGCATCGGTCTGTTCGGCCTCGACAAGCTTTCTGACGTGGACGGCACGGTGGCGCGGCTGCAAACGGCGGCGGACGCGGTTCTCTGAACAATTTCAGGATTTGTAGCGACCTTGCCGAAACACCCTGCCCCGTCTAACGCACGCCTAGACCCGCGCGCATCAGCGACTTGCGCAGCGGGGCGGCTGAATAGAGCGCCCTGAGCACGCCCGCCCGCAGATCGCGCAGCCCCTGGGCGTCCGTCATCGAGGCCCGGTTCAGCATATCGATGCCGGTCACCCGCGCCTTGACATCGGGCCAGCGGCGGCTGTGGTAGGCATCCAGCATCTGCCGGTCGCCCAGCCGGTCGGGCGCGGCGCGCGCCAGCGCCGCCAGGACGCGCAGATCCGCCAGGCTCATGTTCAGGCCCTGTGCCCCGATCGGCGGCACCACATGGGCGGCCTCGGCGATCAGGGCGGTGCGCTCTCCCGCCATGCGCTCGGCGATTTGGCTGATGATGGGCCAGACCGTGCGGCGGGAGGCCAGGCTGAGCCACCCGTAAAGCCCGGCGGACCGGCTGGTCATCTCCTGTTCGAACGCCGCCTCGGGCAGCGCCGCCCGGCGCAACGTCTCGGGCCCGTGATCCATCCAGACGATGGCCGAACAGGGCTGTCCGTCGCGGTCGGGCAACGGGACCAGCGTGAACGGCCCGCCAGACCGATGCACCTCGGTCGAGATGTTGCCATGAGGCCGCGGATGCGTAACGGCGAAGGCCAGCGCCTTCTGTCCATAGCGGGTTGTCTTGGCACCGATCCCGAGCGCCTGGCGCACCGGCGAATTGCGGCCGTCCGCCGCGACCAGAAGCCGCGTGGCGATACGGTCGCCGTCGCTGAGGGTCACCAGCGCCGCGCCTTCGCGCGTCAGCACGTCGCGCGTTGCGGTGCCGGGCCGGAAATCCACGTTGGGCAATTCGCCAAGCCGCGCCACGATCTCGCGCCGCAGAAGCCAGTTGGGAAAGTTCCAGCCAAAGGGTTGCTCCGAGATATCGGCCGCGTCGAAATCACGGGTCAGACGCGGCTCGGGCACGGCGCCGCCCGCATCCACGATGCGCATCACCTGAAGGTCGGTCGCAAAAGGCGCCAGTCGGGCCCACAGGCCCGCGTCCTGCAGGACGTCGATCGAAGGTTGCAGAAAGGCCGTGGTGCGCAGGTCGGCCCCAGCATCACCCTCGTCGGTGGCCGGCGGGACGGGGTCCACGCAGATCACGGAAAACCCTGCGGCGCCAAAGGCCGCCGCTGCGGTCAGCCCGGCGACGCCGCCACCGGAAATCAGGATGTCGGTCTGGGTGCGGTCCATGCGGGCCCTTCCTCCTCTATTCGCAGATAGGATGAAACGGTGCGTTGCGCCAGACCGCAACGACCTATCCCCGCGTAATCAGCAGCAACACAACGAACACGACCGGAACGCTGGCGAGTGCCGGGATGTAGAGACCGGGAATGCCCCATGTCAGGGTCGATATCCCCCACAGGCTGACTAGTGTCACAAGAAGGAAATAAAGGTTGGCGCGGTCACCTTCCATCACGTCCCGGGCCATCCATCCGATGACCGGCACGGTATAGAATACGCGCAGCCACAGCGGGCGCGAAACGGTGGATCCTGAAATGCTCATGAAAGACTCCTGATTTTCGTCAGGGATGATATGGGCCGAACCCTCCGGGGCGGGAAGGCAACATCTTGCCGCAGTGCGGCAATTCGCATCAGTTGGAAAGGCCCGTCAGAAACCCGCTCAGATCGTCGGTGTGATGATGGATATGCGGCGCCGGCTGCGCCCTGGGTGCCACATGCACCGTGCGCATCCCCATCGCGTGCGGGGCGGCCAGATTGCGCGTGTCGTCTTCGAACATCGCTCCGCTGGCGGGGGTCAGCCCGTCAGCGGCGAAGACCGTCTCGAACGCCACCTGTTCGGGCTTGGGGCGGAACCCCGCATGCTCGACGCCATAGATCGCGTCGAAGGCGCCCGAAAGTCCGCGCGCGGCGATCACGCGTTCTGCATAGGGGGCCGAGCCATTGGTATAGACGATGCGGCGACCGGGCAGGGCGGCGATCCGCGCCTTCAACTCCGGGTCGGGCGCCAGGTGTGACAGGTCGATTTCATGCACATGGGTCAGATAGGGGGCCGGATCGACGCCGTGAAGGTCCATCAGCCCGGCCAGCGTGGTGCCGAATTCCGCCCAGTAGAGCTTGCGCAATCGGCTGGCCTCGGCCGCGTCAACCTTCAGCGTATCCATCACATAGGCGGTCATCCGGGCCTCGATCTGGTCGAACAACCGCGCCTCGGGCGGGTAGAGTGTATTGTCGAGGTCGAAGACCCAGCCGGTGACGTGATCGAAATTTCGCGCGTTCATGTCGCGTCACCTAGGCCCTGGCGGCGGCCGATTCAATGGGGCGGGGTTGATATGCAGCGCGCCCAGGGGATAGCGTGGTGCACCCGCAGACTGGAGCATCCGATGAAAGACCTGAAACCCAGCCAGAAGGACGCCTATGCGCTGATCCTCGACGCGATCGACGTGGGCGTCTACAAGCCTGGCGACCGGTTGGTGGAAAGCGAACTGGCCGAGAGGTTCGGCATGTCGCGCACCCCGATCCGCGAGGCGCTGCAACGGCTTGAGACGCAGTCGCTGCTGGAACGCGACGGGCGCAGCCTGATCGTGGCCTCGCTGAGCCATAACCAGCTTGCCGAGCTTTACGTCGTGCGGGGCGAACTGGAGGGGCTGGCAGCCCGGCTGGCCGCGCGACACGCCACCGATGAGGAAATAAACGTCCTGCGCGCAATGGTCGAGGAGGATCGGGCGCTGCTGAACGATCCGGCGGCATTGTCGAGAGCCAATCGGCGGTTTCACAAACAGGTTCACCTGGCATCGCACAACCGGTTCCTGGTGCAGCAGCTGGACCTCGTGCATCGCTCGATGGCGCTGATGGCGACCACTTCTCTGGCAGCCGAGGGGCGCGGCGAAAAGGCGCTGGCCGAGCATGCCGCGATTGTGGACGCGATCGCGGCGCATGACGGTGATGCGGCCTATCGCGCGCTGAAATCGCATATCTCGACCGCCTTCGAGGCGCGGCTCCGGCTGGACGCGGCCGATTACGGAACCGAGATCTAGGCGCCCTGGTCTGGTGTGGCGTCCGGATTTGGTGTGACTTCGGCCCGGTCCTCCAGTCCGTGGCATGTCTTGTCCCAATAGAACGGCCTGACCACCATTTCGAACAACGCCTTGTAAGCGGCCAGTACCGCCAGCGGGTAATAGAAATGCAGTGTCGGCACCCAGCCCCACAGCCAGCGTTTGCCTGCCTGTGCGCTGCCGATCATGCCCAGCACGATATTCAGGACCTCGGCAATGGCGAACAGCAACCCCGCGGTCAGCATCGCCCAGCCGGGGAAGACCCCGCCAAGCGGGTGCCCCAGCCCCAGCACCACCAGCCAGAAGGACCACATCAACGGCACCAGCAGGAATTGCGCGAGCGTGCCCAGAAACAGCATCTGCACCCCCGTGAATCGCCACCAGCCAAGCTGTCGCAACAACAGTCGCGGGGCGCGCATATGCGTGGTCCATGTCATGGCATAGCCCTTCAACCATCGCGAGCGTTGCCTGACCCAGGGCCAGAAACGGCAATTCGCTTCTTCGAAGGTTACGGTGTCGATCAATTCGGTGCGATAGCCGTGGCGGGCCAGGCGAAATCCCAGATCCGCATCCTCGGTCACGTTGTGGGCGTCCCAGGCGCCCAGCTTTTCCAACGCGTCGCGGCGGAAGAACACGGTGGTGCCGCCCAGCGGCACCACCAGTCCCAACCGGTCCAGCCCCGGAAGCACCAGACGGAACCATGTCGCGTATTCGATGGTGAAGGCACGGGCAAACCAGTTCGAGCGGCTGTTATAGAAATCCAGCACCCCTTGCAGACAGGCGAGGTCGGATCCGCGCTCATGAAAGCGGCGCACGACACGGGTCAGCTGATCGGGGGCGGGGGCATCCTCGGCGTCCCATACACCGACGATCGTCCCGCGGCAGAAATCCAGCGCGAAGTTCAGCGCGCGGGGCTTGGTCTTCAGGCTGCCCGCGGGAACGGTAATCACCCGAATCCAGCTGGGCAGGTCGGACCTTGCCAGCATGTTTTGCGTCTTGTCGTCGTCCGCCTCGGTCACCAGGCAGATATCCAGAAGTTCCCGCGGGTAGGTCAGCCGTTGCAGGCGCTGCACGAGGCGCGGGGCGATATCGTCTTCGTGAAACAGCGGCACCAGAACCGATACCACCGGCATGCGGGCGATCGTCGGCCGATCCGGGGGCGGTTGATGCCGGCCCCGCCGCAGCGTGGTCCAGGCCGCAGCGGCCTTGAGCGCCGAGGTCGCCACCAGGCTGAACAGCCCGCACAGGGTGAGTATCGTCAGGATGACGACGGGCAGGAATGCGGCGGTGGCGCCGAGCAGCAGCATTCCGGCCAGAAGATTGCGCCGCGGTTGCGTGCCATACCAGTGGCGACAGCTTTCCGTGCAAGGCACGCGGGTTTCGGCCCGCGCGGCAAGGTGGCGGTTGCGCGTGGCCAGGATCGCGTCGTGCAGCGCGGTTTCGGAACAAAGCGCCATTACCGGCTGGCCGAAACCGGCGGGCAGCCGGCGGCTCAGCGCCGCGAAGGCGTCGGGGCGCGCCGTGGCGATGACCGTGGCGCCCCCCAACCGCCGCACCGGAACAGCGGCCGCGCGCAGGCAGGCGGTCACGCCCATCTCTTCGATCAGGCGGGCGTCGGGCGGGAATTTCCGAAGGTCGATCGGCATCACACCGTATTGGCGCGACAGGGCGGCGGTCAGATCGGCCTCGCGCACCCAGTCATACGCCAGCAGGATGTCGCCAAGCCGAGATGCCTCGCGCGAGCGCAGGGACAAGGCCCGCTCCAGGTTCTCGGGCGTGACAGCACCGCTTTCGACCAGGATTTGTCCCAGTGGCCGGCGGATCGGCGGGCCCTGCGCGGGGCGGCGCGCCGGCCGCCCCGCCGGTTGCGAAACCGGCGGAGCGACGGCCATTGGGAGTGCGTCACCTGGGGTCATTCTGCGCCCGGTCCCGTGTCAGCTGACACAACCGTGGCGCGCGAATGGTTAATGTTCGGTTAAATTCCGCGGGCGCCGCCGTCCGCGCGCAAGCCTCAGGCCCCTTGTGCGCGCACCATCCCCACGATGTCATAGGTCCGTTCCAGGATCGGCGCGGCGATTTCGCGGGCGCGTTCGGCGCCGCGGCCAAGGATACGGTCGATCTGGTCGACGTCCTGCATCAGGCGGTCCATTTCCTCGGAAATCGGCGCCAGCTTGGCCACGGCCAGATCGGCCAGCGACGGCTTGAACGTGCCGAATTGCTGCCCGGCGTGATCGGCGATCACCGCCTCGGGGGTGGTGTCGGCCAGCGCGGCATAGATATTGACCAGGTTGCGCGCCTCGGGCCGATCGGCCAGCCCCTCGACATTGTCGGGCAATGGGGCGGGATCGGTCTTGGCCTTGCGGATCTTTCTTGCGATGGTATCGGCATCGTCGGTCAGGTTGATCCGGCTCATGTCCGAGGGGTCGGATTTCGACATCTTCTTCGATCCGTCACGCAGGCTCATGACCCGTGTCGCGGCACCCTCGATCACCGGTTCGACGACGGGAAAGAAATTCACGTCATAGTCGTTGTTGAACTTGATCGCGATGTCGCGGGTCAGTTCAAGGTGCTGTTTCTGGTCCTCGCCCACGGGCACATGGGTCGCATGGTAAATCATGATATCGGCGGCCATCAGCGCCGGGTAGGCGAAAAGCCCCAACGAGGCGTTTTCGCTGTTCTTGCCGGCCTTGTCCTTCCACTGGGTCATCCGCCCCATCCAGCCCATGCGCGCGACGCAGTTGAAGATCCAGGCCAACTGCGCGTGCTCGGGCACCTGGCTCTGGTTGAACAGGATGGATTTTTCCGGGTCGATGCCGGCGGCGATGAAGCCCGCGCACAGCTCTCGCGTGGCGTGGCGCAGGCGGACGGGATCCTGCCAGACGGTGATCGCGTGAAGGTCGACCATGCAGAAGATGGTGGGCATTTCGCCCGCATCCTGCAATTCGACAAAGCGCTTCATCGCGCCAAGATAGTTGCCCAGGGTCAGCCCGCCTGACGGCTGGATGCCTGAAAAGACGCGCGGTGTGTGGACCACCTCCGTCATGCTGCGTTCTCCGTCTGGAAATTACTGCTCCGCTCGCTTACCCATGCGCGCAGTGCCCGTCAACCGAAGGCGACCAAGATGACCCAGGATCCCGATGCCCACCCGCTGAACCCGCTGCCGCCGGTGGTCTGGCTGCTTGTCGCTCCGATCGTGCTGATCGAACTGGCCTTCGGGGCCGGCGCGCGCGGGTTCGTCGGCGGGTCGCAGGCGGTGGGCTGGCGGCTTGCGGCGTTCCAGGATCATGCCTTTTCCGGTCAGGTGCTGCATTGGATGATCAGCACGGGGCGCTATCCGCCCGATCAACTGATGCGCCTGGTGACCTACCCGTTCATCCACGCCAATTTCACCCATGCGCTGTTCGTCGTGGTGTTCCTGCTGGCGTTGGGCAAGATGGTGGGCGAAGTGTTCCGCGCCTGGGCTGTCCTCGCGGTATTCTTCGGATCGGCGATCGCGGGGGCGCTGGTCTATGGGCTGCTGTTGCCCGAGGCGCCGCCGTTGGTGGGCGGCTATCCGGCCGTCTACGGGATGATCGGTGCCTTCACCTTCCTGCTTTGGGTGCGGCTGGGCGCGGTGGGCGAGAACCGGTACCGCGCCTTCACGCTGATCGGGTTCCTGCTGGGAATACAGCTGATTTTCGGCATTCTGTTCGGCGGGGGCCGGGATTGGGTGGCCGACATCACCGGTTTCGTCGCCGGTTTCGCACTGTCCTTCGTCGTCAGCCCCGGCGGGTTGGCGCGGGTACGGGCGCGGTTGCGTCACCGCTGAGCGGTCAGCCGCGGCGCATCGCGCGGCGAAACTCGGACAGGCGGAAGGCCCCGATCAGGTGGCCTGTGCCGAAATAGCTGACCATACCCAGCACCACCAGCAAGAACAGCGCCAGATAGCGTATGCGCCCCCCCACCAGCCAGGGCGCCAGCAGACCGGCCGCCGCGAAAACGATCGCCCCCATCGCCACCGAGGCCAGGACGATGCGCCAAAGCCGCCGTCGGAACCGCGCATCCGTGGCTGCGGCCGCGCCCATCCCGCGCGATCCGCGCCACAGCAGCAACACCATCGCCCACCCCGCCAGCGTGGTGCCGAAGGCGGCCGCGATATAGCCGAGGAACGGGGCCAGCCCGATCGCCACCGCGGCGTTCACCACCAACGAGCCCAGGGCATAGTAGAACGGCCGCCGCGTATCCTCGCGCGCGAAGAACAGCGGCTGCAACACCTTCTGCATCACGAAGGCCGGCAGCCCCAGGCCATAGACCGCCACGGCGGCGGCGGTGGCCACGGTGTCGGCGGCGTCGAATGCACCACGCTGGAATAGCACACTGATCAGCGGGCCGGGAATGACGACAAGCGCCACTGCCGAGGGCACCGTCAGCGCCAGCGACAATTCGCTTGCGCGGTTGAAGGCGTCCCGCCCGCCGGCCTCGTCCTCGGCGCGCAGCCGGCGCGACAGGTCGGGCAGAAGCACCACGCCGATGGCGATGCCCACCACGCCCAGCGGAAGCTGATACAGCCGGTCGGCATAGGTCAGCCAGGCGACCGCACCCTCGAAGAAGCTGGCGACCTGCCGGCCAACCAGCAGGTTCACCTGCACCACGCCGCCCGCCAGCGCCGCCGGAGCCGCGATATAGGCCAGCCGCCTGAGCTCGGGCGTCAGGCGCGGCCATCGCGGC
>JADQCD010000106.1 GCA_016278285.1 Actibacterium sp. | reverse complement strand
CGGGTGGTGGCGGGGCTGCGCGCGGCGGCGGTGGCGGCGCGGGCCTTCGGGCTGGCGCTGATGGCCAACCCGATCGGGCTGGCGGTGGCCGCGATCGCGGCCGGGGCGCTGCTGGTCTGGTATTACTGGGAGCCGATCTCGGAGTTTTTCGTGGATCTCTGGGCGGACGTTCAAACGGCCTTTGAAGGGTTTTCAAGCTGGGTGACAAGCTGGTGGTCGCGGGTCACCGGCTGGCTGGCGCAGGGGCTCGACTGGGCGCGCATGATCCCCAGCCTGTCCTGGGCGGATTTCGTGGGGCTGCTCACCTGGGAGAACTTCCTGACCGTGCTCGACTGGCTGAGCTGGCTTATCCCGCTGCGCTGGCTCGACTTCATCCCCGGCTTCAGCTGGGCCGAGGTGATCGGCGCGGTGCTCGACTGGGCCGATTGGATCACCAGCCTCTCGTGGTCCGAGTTCGTGGCGCTCTTCACCTGGGACAATGCGCTTCAGGTGCTGGACTGGGCCTCGTGGATCCTGCCGATCCGCTGGCTGGACTTCATTCCCGGCTTCAGCTGGTCGGCCGTGTTCGGCGCGGCACTCGACTGGGCCGACTGGATCACCTCGCTGAGCTGGTCCGAGTTCGTCGCCCTCTTCACCTGGGACAATGCGCTGCAGGTGCTCGACTGGGTCTCGTGGGTCTCGCCCCTGCGCTGGCTGGACTTCATCCCCGGCTTCAGCTGGGCCGAGGTGATCGGCAGTGCCCTGGCCTGGGGCGACTGGATCACGTCGCTCGACTGGTCCGCCTATCTGCCCGCCTTTACCTGGTCGGGCGCACTGACCGCCCTGGACTGGGCCTCGTGGGTGCTGCCGATCCGCTGGCTCGACTTCATCCCCGGCTTCAGCTGGGCAGAGGTGATCGGAAGCGCGCTGGCCTGGAGTGACTGGATCACCGCGCTGGACTGGTCGGCCTATGTGCCGAGCTTTGATCTGTCCGGCGCGGTGTCGGGCGCGGTGAACTGGCTGACATGGATCTCGCCCCTCAACTGGCTCGATTACATCCCGGCCTTCAGCTGGTCCGATGTGCTGCCCGAGATGCCTGCGCTCGACTGGTCGACGGTAGCGACGGCCATGCAGGCCCCGTTCGAGACCGCCTTTGCCGCGATCACCGCGATCTGGGATGGCATGCGCGCGCTCTTTGCCTGGTCGCCCCTTGAGACGATCCGCGAAGCCTTCGGCGGCATCGGGGAAACCGTGGTCGGGATCATCTCGGGTGCGGCCGACATGGCCGGTGCCGCCTGGAACCGGCTGACCACGATCTTCTCAAGCGGCGATGCGGCCGAGATGGCGATCCGCGATCCGGCCTCGATCGAGCGCGCGCAGGCTGCCGTCGAGGCGCTGGCCGCCGCGCTGGAGCGCCTTGAGGGCGTGGACTTCGCTCCTGCCCAGGCGGGCGTCGAGGCGGTGGGTGTGGCCGCAGGGCAGTCCATCGCCCAGGCGGGCGGGATCCCCGCCGCCGCCGAAGCCGCGATCCGCTCGGCCACGGCCGTGCTGCAGGGCGTGTCCTTCCGCTCGCATGGCATCGCCTTCATGCGCACCCTGGCCGAAGGCATCCGCGCCGGGGCCGCACAGGCGATCGAGGCCACGCGCGAAACCGTCCAGGCCATGCGCGACCACCTGCCCCATTCGCCCGCCAAGGTCGGCCCGCTGTCCGACCTGGACCGGGTGCGGTTCTCCGAGACGGTTGCCGGGGCCGTGCGCCCCGCGCCCGCCGTGGCAGCCGTGCATCGCCTGACCGCCGGGATGGCGGCGGCGCTGGCCGGGGCCACCATGAGCCTGCCCGCCATGGCCGCCCAGGTGCCCGAGATCGGCCGGACCAACCTGCCGGTGCTGCAGGCCGCCAGCGCCCTGCCGCAGGTCGGCCTGACCGGCGAGCCGGGCAGCGCCCCCGCCATGTCCGCGACCGGCGCAGCCGGGGCCGATGCCGGGACGCGGGTCGAGATCAACTTCAACCCCACCATCACGATGCAGGGCGGCGCGGGCGGCGGCGACGGCTTCCAGTCGCGCGAGCAGATGCAGGAGCTCTTGCGGTCGATGGGCCATGAGCTTGTGCAGCTGGTCCAGGACGAGCTGGCCCGCCAGTCCCGCCGCGATTACTGAGGAGAGACCCCATGTTCGCAATGCTCGGCCCGATCAGCTTCCGCCTCATCACCTATTTCGAGGGGGTCACCAACAAGCGGTCCTGGGATTACGCCAAGCATGACGTGATCGAAGGCAAGCCGCGCCTGCAATACATGGGCGAGGCGCTGGAGGAGGTCACGATCGACCTCGTGTTCCATGTCAGCTACTGCAACCCCGAGGCCGAGCTTGCCAAGCTGCGCATCGCGGGCACCATGCGCACCGCGCTGCCCTTCATCTACGGCTCGGGCCAGTATGTCGGCATGTTCGTCATCAAGCAGATCCAGTCCACCACGCGCCAGACCGACCGGCGCGGCGGGCTGGTGGCGGTGGTGGCCAAGGTCACCCTGATGGAGCATGGGGGCTTGGGCGGCCTACTGGGCGCGATCATCAGTGTGGTCAACAATGCCGCCCGCGCCTCGGGGGCCGGGTCGAATGTCCAGACCGCACCGGCGGCCGCACCGCCCTCCAGCTCGCCCTCGTCGGTGCCGCCGTCCAGCATCGTGAGGTCCTGAGATGGACTATGTCGAGCACCTGACCTCGGACAATGACCGCTGGGACCTGCTGGCCTGGACCTATTATGGCGACCCGCATCTTTATGAGCCGATCATCCTGGCCAATCCGACCGTGCCGATCCGGCCCTTCATCGAGGCCGGGCTGCGCCTGCGGATCCCGGTGATCGCGGATGAGGTGGTGCTCGATCGCGATCTGCCGCCCTGGAAGCGGGGCCGCCAGGCATGATCGTCCCCGAGGCCAAATGGGTCCTGTCCTATTCCGGGGCGGACATCACCGGCGACATCGCGGGCGACGCGCTGATGATCGTCTATACCGATGCCGACCACGGCAAGTCCGACGAGATCGAGGTCCGGCTTGAGGACCGCATGCACCGCTGGAAGGGCAGCTGGTATCCCGAGAAGGGCGACGTGATGGACATCATGATCGGCTGGATCGGCCGGGGCCTGTTGCCCTGCGGCAAGTTCGAGGTGGACGAGATCAGCTTTGACGGCCCGCCCGACACCGTCACGGTGCGTGGCCTGGCCGCCCCGGTGACCGCGAGCCTGCGCACCACCAAGACCCGCGCCTTCGAGAACAAGACCCTGCGCCAGATTGCCGAGCAGATCGCGGGCGAGCACGGTCTGACCGTCGAGGGCGAGATTGAGGACATCACCATCAAGCGGGTGACCCAGAACGACGAGCGCGACCTTGAGTTCCTGCGCCGTGTTGCCGATGAATACGCCCATGTCTTCGCGGTGCGCGACACGGTCCTGTTCTTCTCGACCATCGCCAGCCTTGAGGCGCAAGACCCGGTGGCCCTGATCCCGCGCACCGAGATGAAGCGGTTCTCGTTTACCGACAAGACCCACGAGGTCTACAAGGAATGCACCCTGTCCTACCACGATCCCGAGACCGCGCAGCTGATCTCGGTCACGGTCCAGGCCGAGGACATCACCACCGGCGACACGCTGAAGGTCCGCGCGCGGGTCGAGAGCGAAGCCCAGGCCCGCACCCGCGCCGAGGCCGAGCTGAAGCGCGCCAATGCCAAACGCCTGCGCGGGCGCATCGAGATCGTGGGCGATCACCGCATGATCGCGGGCAACGTGATCGAGGTGGCGCTGATGGGCAAGCTGTCGGGGCGCTACTATGTCGAAACCTCCCGCCACCGCATCGAGCGCGGCGCGGGCTACACAACCGAGATCGAGGTGCGTCGTGTCGCTTAGAATTGGCATCGTGACAGAGATCGACCCGGCGACCGCCAAGGGCCGGGTCCAGTTCCCCGACCATGACAACGTGCAATCCTACTGGCTGCAGGTGCTGCAGGGCCGTACCCGCACCGACCGGACCTACTGGATGCCTGCCGTGGGCGAGCATGTCGTGGTGATCATGGATCAGGGCGAAGAGGCCGGGGTCATCGCGGGCGCGATCTACTCGGCCGCCGATGCCCCGCCCTCGTCCGACCCGAATGTTCACACCATCGTCTATGGCGACGGCGCATCGCTGACCTATGACAAGGGCGGGCAGACCTTCACCCTTTCGGTCGGTGGCACCACGGTCGAGATATCGCCTGCCGGGGTGGCGATCACCGCCCCCAGCCTGACCCATAACGGCACCAATGTGGGCGACACCCATATCCACCCCGAAAGCATCGGGGTTGTCACCGGGCCGCCCCAGTGAGCCTTTGGGTGCTTGGCGTGAGCGCAAAAGGCGGTTACGGTTAGCCATCCCTGACATTGCGGCACCTGACCCGGACACCTGTCCGGGTATGACCTCGCGCGGGCGTGGGCCATGGTCCGGCCATGGTTCAGGATATCCGCAACATAACCGCCGCAGACTGGCAGCCGCGTCTCGATGCACATGGCGAGATCGTCGCGGGCATCGACGACATCAACCAGTGCATCCGCACGATCCTGATGACGCCCAAGGGCTCGGTCCCGCACCGGCCCGAGTTCGGCTCGGACCTGTGGCGCTACATCGACCTGCCGACCGGCGAGGCCGTTCCCCATGTGATCCGCGAGGGGATCGATGCGCTGCGCCAATGGGAGCCGCGCATCGAGGTGGTGCGGATAGTTCCGATCGAGCTGTCGGCGCATCTGCACATCACGGTCGAGTGGCGGCTGGACGGGCGCGGCGAGATGATCGCCACGGAGGTGCGCGATGTCGCTGCCTGAGCCGAACTTCGTCGATCGCGATCCGGCCGCGCTCACCGCCGAGATGGTGGCCGATTACCAGGCGTATACCGGCCGCAAGCTGCAGCCCGCCCAGGTCGAGCGCCTGATCATCGACCTGATCGCCTATCGCGAAAGCCTGATCCGGGTGGCCATCCAGGAGGCCGCCAAGCAGAACCTGCTGGCCTTCGCCGCCTTCCCGATGCTCGACTACCTGGGCGAGCTTCTGGGTGTCGAGCGCCTGGCCGAGGCCCCGGCGATCGTCACGCTCTCCTTCACGCTGGCCGAGCCGCGCGTCTCGGTCACCGTCATTCCGGCCGGGACGCGGGTGCGCACCGGCGATGGTCGCGTGGTCTTTGTCACCGACGCCGCCGCAGAGATCCCCGCAGGGGCGCTGTCGATCGAGATCGGGGCCAAGGCAGAAACCGCCGGGCCTGCGGGCAACGGCTACATTCCGGGGCAGGTGTCGTCGCTCCTCGATCCGCTGCCCGGTGTCACCGCGACCAACGTGTCGGTGACCTATGGCGGGCGCGCCGGTGAAACCGATGACCGCCTGCGCGCGCGCATCCAGCAGGTCCCCGAGAGCTTTTCGGTGGCGGGTCCCGTGGGGGCCTACCGCTGGCATGCGGTCAGTGCGCATCAATCCATCATCGACGCGGCCGTGCTCAGCCCGCGCCCCGGCCTCGTGCGCATTCACATCCTGACCGACACCGGCCTGCCGGGATCCGAGATGCTCGACCTGGTGGCCGAGGTGGTCTCGGATGACAAGGTCCGCCCGCTCACTGACAAAGTCGAGGTCGCGGCTCCTGTGCGCGTGGGCTACCAGATCGCCGCGCAGGTCACGCTCTATCGCAATGCCGATCCGACCAGCACCATGGCCGCCGTCCAGAAGGCGGCCGAAGCTTATGCGGCCGAGCGGCGCGCCGGGCTTGGCCGCGACCTCGTGCCCAGCCAGTTCATCTCGGCCCTGTCGGTTGCGGGCGTCTACCGCGTCGAGCTGACCACGCCCGCCTGGCGCGAGCTGGGCGCGGAGGAATGGGCCGATTGCGAAGGCATCGCGATCACCTTGGCGGGGTCCGCCGATGGCTGACGATCTGCGCCTTCTGCCCGCCGGGATCGATGACGAGCGCAGCCGCGCCCTGCTGAAGCTGATCGGGCGGCTCGACAATCTCGACCTGACCACGCTTCTGGTCTACCGCATCGACGATCTGCCCGAAGACGCCCTGTCGCTGCTCGCCTGGCAGTTCAACATCCTGGGCGACGATGGCTGGGATCTGGCAACCACGCCCGAAGAGCGCCGCGCCCTGATCCGCCGCGCTCTCGATCTGCACCGCCATCGCGGCACACCTTGGGCCATCCGCGAGGCGGTCAAGGCGCTCGGCTATGCCGATGCCGAGATCGTCGAGGGTCTGCCGATCGCGCTCTATGATGGAGACAAGACCTACTCGGCCGTCGAGACTTATGGCGGCGGCACCCGCTGGGCGCTGTTTCGCGTCCTGCTGGACCTTGGCGAGAACAAGGGGGTGGATGCCGCCCAGATCACCCGCCTCGTGGCGCTGATCGAGCGCTGGAAGAATGCCCGTTCACACTTGGTGGATATCGGCTTCCGCGCAGGCGTCGAGGACAGCCTTGAGCCGGGCGAGGAGGCCGACACCACGGTTCGGCATTTCGCGGAAGACGTGCTGCCCTGGGGACGGCGCTATGACGGCGCGATCCGCCATGATCACGGCACCCGGCACCTGCATGATGCGGCTCTGGCCCATGACGCCTCGGCCGATTACTCGGGCTGGGGCGAGGCGGGCGAGCGCCATGACAGCCAGCGCGTCCTGCTGGCAATGGGGATCGACCTTGCGGCCGAGGACCGGATCGAGGTCTCGCCCTCCTACAATGGCCACTACCTGCACTCGGCCATCAACTATGGCGCGGACCAGCCGCCGATGGCCGATCTGGCCATGCCGATCGGGCTGACGCGCCACATCCGGCATGATGGCCGGTATCGCCACGCGGGCGACCTCTACGATGGATCGATCGGGCACTCGGGCGCGCGCCCGTTCTACACCGGCGCGTTCCATTCAGGCCCCGTTACCACCGATTTAACCGCTTATTGAGGGTGCCATGAACGCCACCGAAACCATCGCCCTGAGAGGCTCGCTTCTGATCAACATCCGCCGCAGCGGGGTCCTGATCGACTGCTGGCGCGACGACAACATGATCATGGTGGGCGCGCGCACCGCGCTGGCCCAGCTGATCGCGGGCGACGGCGCGGGCAAGACCATCAACCGCATCGGGGTCGGCACCAATGGCAGCGGGCCAACGCCCGACGACACCGCCCTTACCGCGCCCTTCATCAAGAACCTGCAAGGCCACAGCTACCCCGGCCCCGGCCGGGTGCAGTTCGACTGGAGACTGGAGACCACCGAGGCGAACGGCAAGGTCATCCGTGAGTTCGGCCTGATCGCGGCCGACAGCACCCTCTTCGCCCGCAAGACCCGCGCCCCGATCGAAAAGGCCGACGACATCAGCCTCGACGGGACCTGGACCATCATCTTCTAAGAACAGGAGCCGCACCCATGGCGAACTTGCCCGAAACCACAACCTACCCCTCCGGGATCTACCAGATCGAGCTGACCGACCCGGTGGTCGGCGGCCCGGACGGCATCTCGAACGTCCAGGCCAAGCAGCTGGCCAACCGCACCGCCTGGCTCAAGGAAAAGGCCGACGAGCTGGTCACCGCGCGCGGCGGCTTTGCCAACCTGGGCGACCGGCTGGCGGGCTATGACGCCTTCTCGCCCGAACAGCAGGTCGCGATCCTCGCGGGCATGCAGGAGGCGCTCGGCCTCGGCGGCGTCCTGGCGCGCGAGATGCAGGTGCTGCGCAAGCGGGTGCTGGCGCAGGGGTCCGTGGTCATCAAGAACAAGCACTTCATCACCGGCATGGTGCTGAGCAAGTCCGACATCCGCGCCCTGCATCTGTCGCAATCCGGCACGGTCGGGACCGGCGTCAGCCGCGCCAAGATCGACGGGATGATCGTGTCGCTGGCCGATGACGACTATCACGTCTCGGTGCCCTCGAACGAGACCAGCGAGGCGCTGGACTACTACGCCTTCCTGATCGGCTCGGGCAGCAGCTACGAGGTGCAGATCGCGCAGGAGGTGCCCGACAACGGCCTGCCGCTCTACCGGGTGACCGTGCCCGCCAACAACACCGGCAACAGCCTGTCGGCGGTCACGCTGACCGATCTGCGCGTGATCCAGGCCGCGAACGCCTGGCTGACCACCTTCGACCCCTGGGCATCGGTGCCCTTCCCCGAGGCGCTTCCGGCGGCCGACTATGCTGTCGAGCTGGAGGTCGAAAGCGCCACCGATCCGGCGGCGGTCGGAACGCTCGTGGTCTACGACAAGGCCCGCAACGGCTTCAAGCTTCGCCAGACGGGCAGCGCGGACAATGTCCATGTCCGCTGGACCCTTCTCAATCCGCGCTACCAGTGAGGACGCACCATGAACATCATCCACATGAACGAGGGCCACAAGATCACCGCATCGCTCGATGAGTACATCCTGACCCTGGGCGGCAGCCTGACGATCGACATCGACGAGGAGCAGCGCGACGTCGAGCGCGTGATCACCGTCTTTGCCGATGCCAGCGGCGCACTGTCTTTCGAGGGCGACACCTTCGCCGCCGTCATCATCATTCCGCCGCGCCGCTATGCGGAGGAGGAGGTGACCGAGACCATCGACGGGGAAGAAGTGACCCAGACCGTCTCGGTTCCGCAGCCCTGTCAGGTTTCGGCCGTGACATTGCAGCTTTGGGCGGTGCCCGAGGCAAACGAACCCACTGAAACAGAGGAGTGACCTTCATGGGGATCACCATTTCCACGCCTGACGCCCTGCGCCAGTCTGTCGAGGCCGCATCGGGCGGCCTCAATACCGTGCTCTATGACGCGAAGGGATATCCTTCGGTCATGTGCGTGGTGCCGCGCTTCAACATCGAGGACATCGACCCGGCGCTCGGTTCCGGCACCCACCCGGCCTTCATCGTGGGCGGCGTCCAGAAGTCCGAGATCTTTGTCGGCAAGTTCCTGGCGCGCGTTCACGACAACCACGCCCTGTCGATGCCTGGGCAGGACTCTTCGGCCTCGATCAATTTCGACACCGCCGATGCGCGCTGCTCGGTCAAAGGTCCCGGCTGGCACATGATGACGAATGCCGAATGGTCGGCTGTCGCGCTGTGGTGCTGGAAGAACGGCTTCATGCCGCGCGGCAACACCAACTTTGGCCGCGATCACGCTCAGACCTACGAGACCGGGCGGCGGCAGGACGGCGGCGCGCCGGGCGATGCGACCGGCACCGCCCGCACCCTGACCGGCTCGGGTCCGGCCAGCTGGTTCCACGACAACAGCCCGGCGGGCATCGCGGACCTGACCGGCAATGTCTGGGAATGGCAGCGCGGCCTTCGCCTGGTCGATGGCGAGATCCAGATCATCCCCGACAACAACGCGGCGGCCACGGATGCCGATCATTCGAACGCCAGCACGCTCTGGCGCGCGATCATGCCGGACGGCACCCTGGTGACGCCCGGCACCTCGGGCACCCTGAAATGGAACGCGACCGGCGCGACCGGCACGGGCAGCCCGCAGCTGGCTACCTCGGTGACCAGCCAGTCGGACGGAACCACCTCGGCCTCTCAGCAATACAAGGACCTTACGGCCGCCTCGGGCGTCACCGTGCCGAACCTGCTGAAGCTTCTGGGCATGTTCCCGCATGACGCCACGATCGAGCGCGGGCGCTTCTACATGCGCAACGAGGGCGAGCGTCTGCCGCTCCGTGGGGGCAACTGGAGCAGCGGCGGCGATGCTGGCGTCTTCGCCCTCTACCTGCACTACGCGCGTTCGAGCGCGGACCCGCACTTCGGCTTCCGGCCCGCTTTCGTGATCTGACATCTGATCACCTGATTTCTGCCGGGGCGGGCGATAGCCCGCCCCTTGCCCTTGAACCAACGAAGGAGGGTGCGGTGGAGGACCTTAAAATCCGCCGTAAATGCGAGGACATGATCGCATATGGCTATGTCGTATTGCGGCAATTTCCCAAGGCTGAGCGCCACGTGCTCAGCCAGGAAATCCGCAACACGATGTGGAACCTGCTTCGTCTGATCATCATCTGCAACAAGCGGTACTTCAAGAAGACCACGATGCAAGACCTGGACGCGGAGCTCGACTTGCTGCGCAGCCAGGTCAGGATGGCCCAGAAGCTCGGATACCTCTCATTCAAAAGCTACGAAGTCTGGAGCCGTCATCTTGATGAGATCGGCCGCATGATCGGCGGCTGGTTCAAGAGCTTGCAGGAAAGGGGCGCGGGTAATGTGGCTTGAGCGTCTGCCGATCCGTGGGGGCAACTGGAACAACGGCGGCAATGCTGGCGTCTTCGCCCTCAACCTGAACAACGCGCGTTCGAACGCGAACACGAACATCGGCTTCCGGCCCGCTCTCGGGGAACGCCAGAAGTCGCAGCCTCATGGGGCTGCTTCCAGTGCACCTTCGAAAGGACCTGTGCTCCTCGGCCAAGTGCCGAAAGAAGTGAACAGGCCGGAGCGGGACAGTAGCCATCGGCTGGTGGTGACCCCTCGCTCCGGCCGAACCCCGCAAGGGCGACGATAATGGCCAAGACCTACAAGAACCTGTTCGAGCATCTGACAACCTTCGAGGCGCTGCATCGCGCCTATGGCCGTGTCGTGAAAGGGCGGCGGCATCAGATGGACGTGATCCGCTTCGAGACCAACCTCGAAAGCAACCTGATCGAGATCCAGAACAGCCTGCTTTGGAAGACCTACCAGACCGGGCCTTACCGCAATTTCAAGGTCTTCGAGCCCAAGGAGCGCGACATCGCCGCGCTGCCGATCAAGGACCGCATCGTGCAGCATGCGCTGGTCGAGACGATCGACCCGATCTGGGCCTCGCGCTTCATCTTCGACACCTATGCCTGTCGGCCCGGCAAGGGCACCCATGCGGGTGCCGATCGCGCCCAGGCGTTCCTGCGCGCCACGCTGCGCGAGCACGGGCAGGTGTTCGTCCTGAAGGCCGATATCGCCAAGTATTTCCCCTCGATCTGTCATGACGTGCTCAAGCGGCTGATCCGCCGCCGCGTGGCTTGCAGCGACACGCTCTGGCTGATCGACAACATCATCGACAGCACGGCCGAGGCGGGCGATCCGCTGCCGCGCGGGATCCCGATCGGCAACCTGACCTCGCAGCTCTTCGCCAACATCTACCTGCACGAGCTGGACGAGTTCGTGAAGTTCGACCTCCGCGAAAAGCAGTACCTGCGCTACATGGACGACTTCGCGGTCATCGGGCATGACAAGGCCCACCTCCACCAGGTGCGCCGCGATATCGAGGACTTCCTGCATGCCCGCCTGGGACTGCGCTGCAACCACAAGACCCAGATCTTCCCGGTCGCGCCCAGCAACGGCCGTGCCCTCGATTTCCTCGGCTACCGCATCTGGCCAACCCACCGGAAGATCAGGAAGGACAGCGCAGGCCGGATGCGGCGCAAGATGAAGCGCATGGCGCGGCTCTATCACGAGGGCAAGATGACCTGGGATCAGGTTCATCAGGTCATCATGAGCTGGATCGGCCATGCCGGGCACGCCAACACCTACAAGTTGCGCACCCGCGTCCTGTGCGATGTGCCGTTCATTCCCCCACCGCTTGAAGTCCAAAGGAGGGCCAAATGACCAAGCTGACGGCCGTCGAGCCCCTGACCCCACTCGCGCCCTACCTGGGCGGCAAGCGCAACCTTGCGCGCCATATCATCCATCGGATCGATGCCGTCCCGCATGACTGTTATGCCGAGGTGTTCGTCGGCATGGCGGGCGTGTTCCTGCGCCGCCATCAGGCCCCGAAGTCCGAGGTGATCAACGATTACAGCCGGGACGTGGCGACGTTCTTCCGCATCCTGCAGCGGCACTATGTGGCCTTCATGGACATGATGCGGTTCCAGCTGACCACCCGCGTGGAGTTCGAACGCCTGGTCGCCACGGACCCCGAAACCCTCACCGATCTGGAGCGCGCCGCCCGGTTCCTTTACCTGCAGAACACGGCCTTCGGCGGCAAGGTCTCGGGGCGGAATTTCGGGGTCGCGCCCGACCGCCCGGCGCGTTTCGACATCACCAAACTGGGCACCATGCTGGAGGAGGTTCACAGCCGCCTGGCGCGCGTGGTGATCGAGTGCCTGTCCTATGAGAAGTTCATCACCCGGTACGATCGGCCGGGCACCCTGTTCTATCTGGACCCGCCCTACTGGGGCAACGAGGGCGACTATGGCAAGGCCATGTTCGGTCGCCCGGACTTCATGAAGCTGGTCATCCTGCTCCACCAGATCGAGGGGCGGTTCCTGTTCTCGATCAACGATCGACCCGAGGTTCGGGACCTGTTTGCCGGGTTCAATATCGAGCCCGTGGAGACCACCTACACCGTCGCCAAGGGCGGCGCGAAGCGGGTCGGAGAGCTCATTATCAGCAACGTTTAAGAGCGTTTGAGGTGCCTTTGAATGGTGCGTAATGATGGCATTGGATCGGCCCCGGCATCGACCAGCTTCTCGTGGAGTTCGGAGGCTTTTAGGCTGGGGTGTGCGGACTGGATCGCCGCTACCAGCGCCCCCAGTTCGGGGTTTCTGTCGATGATACTGTCGGGGCCGCGATACTTCGGCTGGAGGGTTTCCAGGCGCAGCCATCGACGCAAGCTGGAGTGGTGCATTGTGGGGAAGACATCCCTGACGGCGGGCGAGACCTTCACCTTGCGGGTGTTATATGCCTCCGTGAAGCTGGCTATAGTGGGCTTGCCGCCGAGCTTCTCGACGGCAGCGCTGAACCGCTTCAGGGCCTCCAGTATCTCGGATCGGGCGATGCCGCGCAGGTCTGCGGCTTCGTGGATTTGGTGTGGCATGGGTGCCTCCTGACTGTACCAAACACTGCACCGCGTGGGCGCTAAACGTCAAGAGGATTGCTAACTAAAAGTAGTGATCAATCCCAATGTCTCAATTTGTCAAACCTTGTGTCGCGCTATACGATTGCGTGCCGGTCGAGGGCAACCACCCCGCCTATATCCTCTATACATCGGGCACCACGGGACAGCCCAAGGGCGTGGTGCGCCCCACGGGGGGGCATCTGGTCGCCCTGAACTGGACGATGAAGAACATCTTCAACGTCGATCCGGGCGAAGTGTTCTGGGCCGCGTCCGACGTGGGTTGGGTCGTGGGGCACAGCTATATCGCCTATGCCCCGCTGATCCACGGCAACACAAGCGTCGTGTTCGAGGGCAAGCCCGTGGGCACCCCCGACGCCGGAACCTTCTGGCGGGTGATCGAGGATCACCAGGTGCGCAGCTTCTTCACCGCGCCCACGGCATTCCGCGCGATCAAGCGCGAGGATCCCAAGGGCGAGTTCGTGAAGAAATACGACCTGAGCTGCCTGCGCGTGCTTTATCTGGCCGGCGAGCGGGCGGACCCCGACACGATCCACTGGGCACAGGACCAGCTGAAGGTGCCGGTGGTCGATCACTGGTGGCAGACCGAAACCGGCTGGCCGATCACCGCGATCCCGATGGGGCTGGAACGGATGCCGGTCAAGATCGGCTCGTCCGGCGTGCCGATGCCCGGCTACGACGTGCAGATCCTGGACGAGGCGGGCCACCCGCTCGGACCCGACACGCTTGGCGCGGTGGCAGTAAAGCTGCCGCTGCCGCCGGGAACGCTGCCCACCTTGTGGAATGCCGAGGACCGGTTCCGCAAATCCTATCTCGAACATTTCCCCGGCTATTATGAGACCGGCGACGCCGGCTATATGGACGAGGACGGGTATCTCTACATCATGGCCCGCACCGACGATGTGATAAACGTGGCCGGACATCGGCTGTCCACCGGTGGCATGGAAGAGGTGCTGTCGAACCATCCCGATGTGGCCGAATGCGCCGTGATCGGCGTCGCGGATGCGTTGAAGGGCAACCTTCCGCTGGGTTTCATCTGTCTGACCAAGGGCGTCAACCGCCCGCATGAGGAAATCACCCGTGAATGCGTCGCCATGATCCGCGACCAGATCGGCCCGGTCGCCGCTTTCAAGCTGGCTTGCGTGGTCGATCGCCTGCCCAAGACCCGGTCGGGCAAGATCCTGCGCGCCACGATGGTCAAGATCGCCAATGGTGAGGATTTCAAGATGCCCGCCACCATCGACGACCCGGCAATCCTCGATGAAATCGCTGACGCGCTTAAAGATTTGGGTTACCCTGTCACGCAACAGGGCATGACAATCGGGTGACCTGCCGATATCGACAGGTTGGGGCGATGGTGCCCTTGCGATATGAGTTCGAGTGCAACCCTGACGGGCATGTGACCCGCCATGGGATTTTTCTGGCAAGGGTGCGCCATCTTGAAGCACGGCAAGACCCAACGATCAAAACCTGAAGTTGACGACAGTGAATTCGGCAAGCGCGCCGCGTTGTTGGGGCATGACATCGGGAATGCGGTCAGCGATATTCTGGGCGGTCTGGCGCTGGCCGATCTATCCCCGCTGGACGAGGCTTCGCGCCAACAACTTCAGCGCGTGCGCAGCGCCGGTGAACAGCTGGCCCGCCTCAGCGACGAGGTGCTGTCGCTGATCGCGGGCGAAACATCGCGCGATCCTGCGGAAGGCTCCCTGCATCTGCCGGAATTTCTTGACGACATCGAAGCCCGCTGGGCACCGCACGCCAGCGGCAAGGGCTTGCGCTTCACGGTCGAACGGACGGGCGATCTGCCCCCGGCGATCGGCACTGAACGCACTGCGCTGGAACGCATCCTCGCCAACCTGATCGGCAACGCGATCAAGCACAGCGCGGCGGGCGAAGTGACGCTGAGCGTGGGCATACAGCCGCGCGAGACGCTGAAACTGACGGTGCGCGACACCGGGCCGGGCATAAGCGACGCCGCGATGGCCCAGCTGTTCGAGTTCGGCGGACGCGCCCCGGAAAGCGACACGCCGGGCAGTGGCCTGGGGCTGCATATCGTGCGCGGCCTGGTCAGGCAGATCGGCGGGCGGATGGATGTCGCCAACCGCCCCGCCGGCGGGGCCGAGGTTGCCGTGCGCCTGCCACGCGCGGCCTGGGCGCCTGGCATCACCGCCGTCGGTGGTGCGGCCCTGCCGGACCTGACCGGGTTCAGCGTTCTGGTGGCAGAGGACAACCAGACCAATCAATTGCTGTTGCAGCAGATGCTTGGGACACTGGGCGCAGAGCCGCAGCTGGCCGATGATGGTCAGGAGGCACTTGACCTGCTGGAACATGGAGATTTCGACCTGGCGCTGATCGACATCGAGATGCCGCGCCTGTCCGGGCTGGACGTGATCCGCGGCTTGCGACGGCACGAGGCACGGACAGGGCGCACCGCCCCGCTGCCGGTCCTGGCGATCACGGCCTATGTGCTGAATGCCAACCGGGTCGAAATCTATCAGGCCGGGGGCGACGGCATCCTTGCCAAGCCGATCATGAGCATCGAATCCTTCGGCGACGCGATCAACGGCGTGCTTCACCGGCGCGACCGCGCCCAGGCCGAATCACAGCCCGCCGATCGACCGCCGTTCAGCACGTTGCACCTGGACCGGCTGCTTGCGCTGGCCGGCGATGACAACGGCGCGGAACTGCTGGGCCGGCTCACGCAGGATTTCCGCATGGTCCAGACCGGGGTGCAGGCGGGGCTCAGCGAGCCTGATTTCGCGTTGTTGCGCGCACGCACCCATGTCCTGGTTTCCCTTGCGGGGGCGATTGGCGCCGACCACCTTCAGGCCATGGCCGAAACGCTTAATCGCGCCGCCCATGACCGGGACAGCGATCGCGCCGCCGATATAGGCCATCGGGTGGTGCGCCAGATCGGATCGGTGCTGGGCCTGATCGAGACCGAATATGCCCACCGGCTGACGGCAGGTGCCGCATGACGCCGCTGCTGTTGATCGAGGATACGCCTTCGCTGCAACTCGTTTATGAAACGGTCTTGCGCAAAGCTGGCCACCGGGTGGTCTCGGCCAGCACCGCGGCGGACGGGCTGATCGCCTTCCGCAAGCATGCGCCACAGGTGGTTCTGCTGGACCTGATGCTGCCCGACCGCCCGGGGCTGGAGCTGATGCGCGAAATGATGGAGGAGCGTCCCGATACCAGCGTCATCGTCATCACGGCCAACGGCTCGATCAACCGCGCGGTCGAGGCGATGCGCCTGGGCGCCCATGATTTCCTGATAAAGCCGTTCAACGACCAGCGGTTTCTGAACGCGATCGAAGGCGCACTTTCCGGTTCTCTCCACGAACGGGACGCGGAACGCGGCGACGCCAACCGGGGACGGGCCACCTTCAGCGTCTTCACCGGCAATTCCCAGGCGATGGAAACGGTCTTCGCGCGCATCCGTTCGGTCGGGCGGTCGATGGCCACCGTCTTCATCACCGGCGAAAGCGGCACCGGCAAAGAGCTGTGCGCCCAGGCGATCCATGACAGCTCGCTCCGGGCATCGGGACCGTTCGTCCCGATAAATTGCGGGGCGATCCCGTCCGACCTGCTGGAGTCCGAGGTGTTCGGCCACCTCAAGGGGGCATTCACCGGTGCCATCGCCGACAAGCCCGGGGCGGCGGCTGTTGCCGATGGCGGCACCTTGTTCCTGGACGAGATCTGCGAGATGGACATGAATCTGCAGACCAAGCTGCTTCGGTTCCTTCAGACATCCATGATTCAGCCCGTGGGCGCGACCCATCCGCACAAGGTGGACGTGCGGATCATATGCGCCACCAACCGCGACCCGATGCACGAGATCCGCCGCCGCCGGTTCCGCGAGGATCTGTATTACCGCCTGCACGTGGTGCCGATCCACCTGCCCCCGCTGCGCGAGCGCGGCGAAGATGCGGTCATGATCGCCGAGGACGCGCTGGCCCGCTTCGCCGCCGAAGAGGGGCGCAGCTTTACCGCGATTTCGGACGACGTGAAGGCCCTGTTCCGCCGGCTCGACTGGCCAGGCAACGTGCGCGAACTGTTGAACGCCGTCCGACACGCCGTCGTGCTGAATGACGGGCCGGTGCTGACATCGGACATGCTGCCGCCGGAATTGCTCCGCAAAAGCGAAACCGGGGCGGATGGCGCCAGCTGCGTTCCGGCCGAACCGCCTTGTGCCGGCCGTGTGCTGGACGGGCTGGCAGGCAAGACCCTGGCCGAGATCGAACGGCTGGCGATCGAGAGGGCGGTCGATCGACACGGCGGCTCGGTGCCACAGGCCGCGCGCGAACTGAACGTGTCTCCGTCAACGCTCTATCGCAAGCGCGAAACATGGGCGAAAGACCGCAAGAACGACGTCTAGACGAACTGTTCTCGGATCAGGCGCTCTTCCAGCCCGTGGCCGGGATCGAACAGGATTCTGTGCCGCACATCGCGCGCGGTCTCGATTTCCACCGACACGACGATCCCGGCCGAACGGCTGTCGGCATCGGCCATCACCGGCCGTTTCGAGGGGTTGACCACGTCGATCCGCACCTTCGCGTCACTGGGCAGCAACGCGCCGCGCCAGCGCCGTGGCCGGAAGGCCGACATTGCCGTCAGCGCCAGCACGTCGGACCCGATCGGCAGGATCGGCCCATGCGCGGAATAATTGTATGCGGTCGAGCCGGCGGGCGTCGCCACAAGCGCCCCGTCGCAGACAAGCTCTTCCAGCCGCAGCTTGCCGTCGATCGAGATACGCAGCTTGGCCGCCTGCGGTCCCGCGCGCAGCAGCGATACCTCATTGATCGCCAGCGCCTCATGCACTTTTCCGTTGGCCCCGATCGCCCGCATCCGCAACGGGTGGATCACCTCTTCCTCGGCGGCCGCCAGGCGATCCATGAGGCCGGGTTCGTGGTACTCGTTCATCAAAAAGCCCACCGTTCCGCAATTCATGCCGTAAACCGGGATGTCCAGGTGCTGCGTGCCGTGCAGCGTCTGCAGCATGAACCCGTCGCCGCCCAGGGCCACGATGACATCGGCCTCTTCCAGCGGCGCCTCGCCGTACTCGCCCGACAGGTGGCGCCGCGCGGCCTGCGCGATTTCGGTTTCGCTCGCCATGAAGGCGATTTTCGTGTCGGGCATGGGCACGGTCCTTCCTCGGGCGCATTGTTCGCCGCGCATGGCCGGGAACTCAAGCCATTTGGCGCCACCCAGGACCAGCGCCGAAATTTGCCATCTTCGGTGCGCATTTCGCCGCCGGTCGGCGACTGGTCGCTATCGGCCCTTTTTTGTGACGGCTTTTCGGGCTACACACCGCGCAATTCCGCTGCATTCAGGAGATACTCAATGAACGCACCGCATCGTGACGACGGCTTTTTCAGCGAATCGCTCGCGTCCCGCGACCCGGAAATCGCGAAGGCCATCGAACAGGAACTAGGCCGCCAGCGCGACGAGATCGAGCTGATCGCCTCGGAAAACATCGTCTCTGCGGCGGTGATGGAAGCGCAGGGATCGGTGATGACCAACAAGTATGCCGAAGGCTACCCCGGCCGACGGTATTACGGCGGCTGCCAATTCGTCGACATTGCCGAGACCCTTGCGATCGACCGCGCGAAGGAACTTTTCGGCTGCGGCTTCGCCAATGTTCAGCCGAATTCGGGCAGCCAGGCCAATCAGGGCGTGTTCACCGCGCTGCTGCAACCCGGCGACACGATCCTTGGCATGAGCCTGGACGCCGGCGGCCACCTGACCCATGGCGCCAAACCCAATCAGTCGGGCAAGTGGTTCAACGCTGTGCAATACGGCGTGCGCAAGCAGGACAGCCGCATCGACTATGACCAGGTGCAGACGCTGGCCACCCAGCACAGCCCGAAAATGATCATCGCCGGCGGCTCGGCCATTCCGCGCCAGGTGGATTTCGCGAAGATGCGCGAAATCGCCGACAGCGTCGGTGCATATCTTCTGGTGGACATGGCGCATTTCGCGGGGCTGGTGGCCGGCGGGCAGCATCCCTCGCCCTTCCCGCATGCGCATGTGGCGACCACGACCACCCACAAGACGTTGCGCGGGCCGCGCGGCGGCATGATCCTGACCGATGACGAGGCGATCGCGAAAAAGATCAATTCCGCCATCTTCCCCGGCATACAGGGCGGCCCGCTGATGCATGTGATCGCGGCCAAGGCCGTCGCCTTCGGCGAGGCGCTGCGCCCCGAATTCAAGGACTACTCGGCGCAGGTGATCCGCAATGCCCAGGCGCTGGCCGATCAGTTGATGAAGGGCGGGCTGGACATCGTCACCGGCGGCACCGATACGCATGTCCTGCTGGTCGATCTGCGGCCCAAGGGCGTGAAGGGCAACGCCACCGAAAAGGCACTGGGGCGTGCGCAAATAACCTGCAACAAGAACGGGATTCCCTTCGACCCGGAAAAGCCCACGGTCACCTCTGGCGTGCGCCTTGGCACCCCGGCCGGCACCACCCGCGGCTTCGGCGAGGGCGAATTCCGTCAGATCGCCGACTGGATCACCCGCGTCGTCGACGGGCTTGCCGCCAATGGCGAGGACGACAACGCCGAGGTCGAGGCCGCAGTCCGCGCCGAAGTCGCCGAGCTTTGCGGCCGCTTCCCGATCTACCCCGGACTTTGAACCGACTGGCACAAATCCCTGCATGATCAGGCGCCCGCCCCCAAAAGGGCGGGCCGCGCCTAGATCAGTTGCTTCCAGACCAGCGCGCCCACGAACAGCGCGGTGGCGGCCAGCAGGCCCATGGCGATCCCGCCCAGAATTCGCAACGCCATGTCGATGCGCCTTTGTTTGGGGTCAATGCGTTCAAGATAGGTCGCGACCCGGCGCGCGGCGGCCTTCAACTGCGCATGGTCGATCCGCTTTGCCAGCCGGGGGCTGTCGGCCATCGGCAGGGCATCGGCCAC
>JADQCD010000226.1 GCA_016278285.1 Actibacterium sp. | reverse complement strand
TCCGACGGCCGCGCTATCGGTCACCGCGACCGACGCCGACGGCTGGGCCGTGACCGTGACGCCGGACAGGGTCGCAACCGCGCTGCCCCCGCCCTACACCGAAGCCCGCGCCACCGCGCCGCTTTCCAGCATGGTCTGGATCGCCCTGACGGCCTTCCTGGGCGGGTTGATCCTGAACGTCATGCCCTGCGTGCTGCCGGTGCTGTCGATCAAGCTGTCCTCGGCCATGAAGCTGGAGGGCGCCGGGCACGCCACCGTCCGATGGGGGTTCTTTGCCTCGGCCGCCGGGGTCATGGCATTCATGTGGGGCCTCGCGCTTGCGTTGTTCGCATTGCGGCAGGCGGGGGTCACCGTCGGCTGGGGGCTGCAATTCCAGAACCCGGTCTTCCTTGCGCTCATGGTTGGCATCCTCGCCGTCTTCGCGGCGAATCTCGCCGGCGCCTTCGAGATCACCCTGCCTGCCGGCCTGCAAACCCGGCTTGCCCGGGCCGGGGGCGCCCGGGGGCATGTGAGTGATTTCCTGACCGGGGCCTTCGCCGCAGTGCTGGCCACGCCCTGCTCCGCGCCCTTTCTCGGGACGGCCATCGCCTTCGCGCTGGCCGGGCGCGGCGTGGACATCGCGCTGGTCTTCACCTTCCTCGGGCTGGGACTCGCCGCTCCCTATCTACTGGTCGCGGCCCGCCCGGGTCTGGTCCGTCACCTGCCCAGGCCGGGGCGGTGGATGATCGCGCTGCGCGTGATGCTGGGCCTTCTGCTGGCCGTCACCGCGGCCTGGCTTGTCTGGGTGCTGCAGGGCGTGGCCGGCACGACCACGATGCTCGCGGTTGTCGGGATGACGGCCGGCCTCGTCCTGCTGCTGTCGTGGCCGAAGCTGCGGGGCGCGGTTCGCGCCGGGCTCGCGCTGCCTCTCCTGGGGATCATGCTCTTCGGAGCGGGGTATCTCGCCGACACATCGGAGCCCCGCGCGCTGGCCGCGCAGGTGACCGACTGGGTGCGCTTCGACAGGGCGGAGATTGCGCGCCGCGTCTCGAGGGGCGAGGTCGTGTTCGTCGATGTCACCGCCGACTGGTGCCTGACGTGCAAGGCGAACAAGGCGCTTGTGCTTGACCGCGAACCGGTCCTCTCGGCGCTTGCGGCAGCGGGCGTCACCCCCATGCAGGCTGACTGGACGCGGCCCGACCCGGCGATTTCGCGCTATCTGGAAACCTTCGCGCGTTACGGTATTCCGTTCAACGCGGTCTATGGCCCGGCCGCGCCGGACGGCATCGTCCTGCCGGAACTGCTGTCGAGCGACGCGGTGATGGAGGCTCTGTCGCGCGCGGCGGGCACAACAGGCACGGTCGATGCCCGCCGCTGAAAAGCCTCGAAGGGTTTATTTTTCCAACGCCTTGCGCCGCCTGTCGAACTCTTCCTCGTCGATCTCGCCCGCGGCGAAGCGTTCGCGCAGGATCTCGAGCGCATCGCGCCGGTTCCCGCCCGGCCCGCGATTGTCGGACATCCATTTCACGCCGAAAACGATCAGCGCGATGATGATGCCCCAGAACAGGATCATCATCAGCCCGCCGAACATGCCATAGCCGCCACCCCACATCATGTGACCATATCCTCCCTGCCAGTTTTCCCCGGGGTCGGCGGCGGCCAGTGTCGGCGCCGCAATACCGATGATTGCCCAGATTGCCGTTCGTCTCATTTCAGGTCTCCTTCCGTTGTTTCCTGTTGTTGATGGGTGCGTCCTCCGCCAGCGGGATTAAGATGGATGCCTTCAGCCCGCCTTCGGCACGGTTTTCGAGCCGGATGTCGCCGCCATGTCCGCGCACGATCGCCCGCGCGATGGCCAAGCCCAGCCCGTGCCCCCCCGTTTCGAGCGAGCGCGACGTTTCCAGCCGGTGAAACGGCGCGAAGACCTCTTCGAGCTCCTCCTCGGGGATTCCAGGGCCATGATCGGTGACTTCGATCACCAGATCGTCACCCGCGCGGTGCCAGCCGACCGTCGCGCCGTCCCCGTAGCGGGTGGCGTTCTCGACCAGGTTGCGAACGGCCCTGCGCACTGCGAGCGGGCGAATGCGCGCCGCCGTCGACGGGCCACCGGTCAGTTCGAACGGCGCGGCCTTGTCACCTGCCAGCGTCTCGAGCCAGTCGGACACGTCTACAACGTCCGAGGCTTCGCGTCCCGCCAGTCCCTCGGCGAAGTTGAGCGTGGCTTCGGCCATGGCCTGCATCTCGTCGATGGAGGCGATCAGGCTCTCGCGGATTTCGTCGTCCTCCACCAGCTCGGCATCGAACCGCATCGCCGTGAGAGGGGAGCGCAGATCATGGCTGACCGCGGCGAGAATCCGGGTGCGATCCGCAACAAAGCGCGTCAGCCGTTCCTGCATGCGGTTGAATGCGCGGGTGAGGTCGCGCACCTCTGTGGGGCCGGCCACCGGCAGCGGATCGACAGCATCGCCGCGACCCAGGTCCTCGGCGGCGCGCGAAAGATCCCGCAGGGGGCCGGTCAGGCGGGCCATGACGAACCAGAATGCCGCGACGAGGATGAGCGCGGCCGTCAGTCCGAAAGTCAGGAAAGAGGAAAGGGGCCATTGCAGGGGCGGGCGTTCGAACCGCGTGGCGACGTTCAGCCACTGACCGCCGGCCAGCGCGATGGACAGGGTCATCTGGACCGCCTGCATCCGGCCGCGCATCATTTGCTGATGCATTTCGGCCATCTGCGGGGACAGGTTCGGGATCGGATGAAGGGGGACGGCGGTTTCCTTCAGGTTGACCCGGATGTCGCGACTGAAGCCGTCGCCCAGCAAGGCCCGGACGCGCGTTTCGATGTAGGCTGCGTGATGGTGGTCGGGCGCGGTGACGCGCGGGGCGGGCGCCAAGTCGAACCGCACGAGCGGCGAATTCGCCGCCCGCACGATGGAAGCGGAAAGATCGGGCGGCGCTTCTTCCAGCAGGCGCACGACATTGGCCGCACGCCCCGCCGCCTCGAAGCCCAGGGCGGCACGGACGGCCAGGCTGCGTTCGTCCGCGAAGAGCCACAGGCTCACCGCCTGCGCGATGGCCAATGCCCCGAGGATCAGGTTCACGAGCTGCGCGCGCAGGCTGCCCATGCGCGGCCGGGTCACGCGATCACCTCGACATCCGCGTTCAGACTGTAGCCGCGGTTCCGAACCGTCGCGATCAGAGTGGGTCGCAACGGATCGGCCTCGATCTTGCGCCGCAGCCGGCTGATCTGGTTGTCGATCGTGCGGTCGAGCGGCCCTGCCCCGCGCCCGGCAGTGAGATCGAGAAGCTGCTCGCGACTCAGAACCGTGCGCGGACGCGCCAGAAGGACCGTCAACAGCCGGAAATCCGCCGTCGTCAGTTGCACGCGATTGCCGTCCCGGTCGGTAATGACGTGGGCGTCGGTATCGAGCGTCAGCCCGCCGAACCCCACGATGCGCCCCGAAAGCGTTCCGGCCTCGATCCTCTCCTCGGGCGCGCGACGCAGCACGGCCTTGATCCGGGCGAGAAGCTCGCGCGGGTTGAACGGTTTGGGCAGATAATCGTCCGCGCCAAGCTCGAGCCCGACGATCCGGTCCGTCTCCTGCCCGAGCGCGGTCAGCATGATGATCGGAAGCCGTTTCCCGGCCGACAGGCGTTTGCAGATCGAAAGCCCGTCCTCGCCCGGCATCATGACGTCGAGCACCATCAGGTCATATTGACCGTTTGCCAGCTTTGCGTCCATGTCCGGGGCATCCTTCGCCGTCGTCGCCCGCATGCCGTTGCGCTCCAGGAATCGCTTGACCGAGTCCCGTATCTGCCGGTGGTCGTCGACGACAAGGATATGCGGCATGATTGTCATCCCTCGTGTTTAGCCAATGTGCTGCGGCACGGTCAGCATCGCGCATGTAATCATTTGTATCAAAAGCCCATCCTGCGACGAACGGATACAAACCGGGGAATGACGCGCCTTTTGCCGTCCTTTCTTATGACCCATGTCAACCGGACGATCGACGGTTGATGGATCGATGGTTAATGGAGGATCGGAACATGACGATGCGAACGAAACTGGCGACAGCGACAGCTGTCCTTCTGGTGATCGGCGGGGCCGCGTTGGCCGCGGGCAATCACGGCAATTTTGGCCGAGGCGGCCAGGAACAGGGTGCCGGCAATCACGACATGATGCCGATGATGATGCGCATGCATGGGCAGATGATGGGGGGCAATGGCCCCCTGGCAGGCATGGGCCGGGGCATGAGCATGATCGGCGGCGGCACGGCGCTGATGGGCATGGGCCTGGAGCGGTTCGACACGGATGGCGATGGCACGGTCGCATCGCAGGAGGCCCACGAAGGGTTGCAGGCCCTGCTGGCGGAATACGACGCCGATGGTGACGAAACTCTCTCGTTGTCGGAATTTGAAACCCTTCACAGCGCCCTGATCCGGGAAACCATGGTGGACCGCTTCCAGTTCCTCGACGACGATGGCGACGGCGCGGTTTCGATGGCAGAGATCGTCAAGCCGGCCGACATGATGGAGCGCATGGAGACCATGCGCGACGGCATGATGCCCGGACCGAAGGGCGGCATGCAGCGCGACGGTGACATGATGGGGACACGCGGCCAGGGTCGACTGGGCGACAACTGAGCCTACCTTGCCGTCATCCCTTGCCCGGTTGCGCATCCTGCGCCACCGGGCCGCGACCATGAACGGACAGACAGAATGGCATACACGCATGACCGACTGATCGCGGACATTGGCATGGACGAAACGGAAGAGCGGGTACGCGCGGCGCTGGCAGACGCTGGCTTCGGCGTTCTGACCGAGATCGACGTCAAGGCCACGATGAAGAAGAAGATCGACAAGGACATGGACGGCTACAAGATCCTCGGCGCCTGCAATCCGAACATGGCCTGGGAAGCCATGGGCCTCGAACCGCGGATCGGCGCGATGCTGCCGTGCAATATCATCCTGCGCTCCGTCGAGGGTGGAACCGAGGTGAGCGCCATCGACCCGGTGGCATCGATGCAGGCGGTGGACAATGCCGAGTTGCACAAGGTCGCCAGCCAGGTCCGCGACATGCTCGTGCGTGCTGTCGATGCAGCCTGAAGGAGGCCGTCGATGAAAATGGATCACGGTCGGCGCGCCTTCGTTCTGGGGCTTGCGGCATTGCCTGTCACCTTCGTCACGTCTCGCCTGAATGCGCAGGGCCGGACGATCTGGTCGGCGGACGAGGCCTATGACGCCCTTCTGGCAGACAGCGCGCGCGTGATCGATGTGCGGTCGCGCGAGGAGTGGCTGGAAACCGGCGTCCGGGCTGGCGTCTGGCCGATCAGCATGCACGAGGACCGTTTTCCTGAGCGCCTCTTCGCGGCAAAGGCGCTGGCCGGCTCCCGCGATGTCGGCCTGATCTGCGGGACAGGAGGGCGTTCGGCGTCCCTGCTCCGTGCGCTCCGGCAAGCTGGCTACGAGGGCTATGTGGACATTTCCGAGGGAATGCTGGGATCGCGCCGGCGTCCCGGCTGGCTCGCGGCCGGGACGCCCGTGGTTCCGCTGGACGCGGCGCTTGCCTCGATGCCGGAGGAACTCACCTGACGTGCCCGAAGAGAGCGACCCAAAAAGAAACAGCGACCTGTCGCTCGGCAAGGGCGCCGTCCTTGTCGTCGGCGCCGTCCTTGGGCTGGGCCTCCTTGGCTGGGTCGCAGGATGGTGGCCGTTCGACTTGGACCGGGCGACGGTCGAGGCGTGGGTCGCAAGCGCCGGACCTTTGGGGCTGCTCGCGGTCGTCGCGCTGATGACGGTTGCGGTCATTGCCAGCCCCATTCCAAGCGCGCCGGTCGCGCTCGCCTCGGGGGCCGCTTTTGGCCACTATGCCGGAACGGCCTATGTCGCCCTCGGCTCCGAGATCGACGCCCTTGCGGCCTTCCTCATCGCCCGCGGGCTGGGACGTGGACCGGTCGAGCGCCTTCTTGGCGACAAGGCAGATTACGGCCTGCTGGGGTCGCAGAACGCGCTGACGCCCACGGTCTTCGCGAGCCGCCTTCTGCCCTTCGTCTCTTTTGACGCGATGAGCTATGCCGCTGGCCTCAGTCGGCTGCACTTCTGGCGGTTCGCCCTGGCCACGTTGGCCGGCATCCTGCCCGCGAGTTTCGTGCTCGCGCATTTCGGAAGTGCGGTGATGGAGGGCACCTTCGGCAGCGCGGAATGGGTCGCACTCGGACTGGGGCTGATGACGGGTTTTCCCCTTCTGTTCCTTGCGCTTAGGCGCGGCTACGCCGCGAAAGCCGACAGCCCACGGAAAAACGCAACAGAGGCCGGTCGACCATGAGTTCCCACTACAAGAAGAACAGCCTCAGCCTCAGCCTCGCCAATGCCGTGGCGATGGGGACCGGCGTTATGATCGGCGCCGGTGGAAATATGAACATCAACTAATCGCCCCTTGACCTTCCAATTACCGGAACCTCCATATTGATGCTTTACAGGGGGTAACTCATGTCCGACCACGCCCATCACCACCACAGCGAACCCACACCCGGCGCCGATACCGCGACCGATCCCGTCTGCGGGATGACCGTCGAGGTCAAGGAAGGCACGCGAAGTCGCGACGACGGTGGCGAGACGTTCCATTTCTGCTCTGCCGGCTGCGAGACGAAGTTCAACGCCGACCCCTGGTTCTACGCCTCCGGCAATGCGCGGAAGGCCGGGCAGCGGGCACAGCCCGGCACGCAATACACCTGCCCGATGCACCCGGAGATCGTCCGCGAGGAACCCGGAAGCTGCCCGATCTGCGGCATGGCGCTGGAGCCGATGGTGCCCTCTGACGAGCCCAGCGAGGAACTGACGGGTTTCACCCGCCGGATGTGGATCAGCGCCGCGGCGGCCGTGCCACTGGTGGTCATCACCATGGGCGAGCTCGTGGGGCTCGACGTGCGCGGCTGGATGGGGCACCAGCTGTCGGTCTATGCGGAATTCGTCCTTGCCACGCCGATTATTCTCTGGGCGGCGCTTCCGTTCTTCCGGCGCGGCCTCGACTCGTTCCGGAACCTGTCCCCCAACATGTGGACGCTGATCTCGCTCGGGGTCGGCGCGGCCTACGTCTATTCGCTGGTCGCCACCTTCGCGCCGGGCGTGTTCCCCGAGCAATACCGGATGGGCGACGGGGTCGGCACCTATTACGAGGCCGCGGTCGTCATCATCGCACTGGTCTTTGTGGGCCAGGTGCTGGAACTTCGCGCGCGGGAACGCACCGGCGACGCGATCCGCGCTCTGATGGATCTCGCGCCCAAGACCGCGCGGCGAATCCTTCCCGACGGCTCTGAATATGACGCACCGCTCGAGAACATTGTCGAGGGCGACCGCCTGCGCGTGCGCCCCGGCGACAGCGTGCCGGTAGATGGCGAGGTGATCGAGGGGCGCACGTCGGTCGACGAGAGCATGATCACCGGCGAGCCCATGCCCGTCGAGAAGGCGGAGGGCGACCGTGTCACGGGTGGCACGATCAACAAGAACGGCACGCTGGCGATCCGGGCGGCTCAGGTCGGCGCCGACACCGTCCTGGCGAAGATCGTGGACATGGTGGCCGGTGCCCGACGCTCGCGCGCGCCGATCCAGGGGCTGGCGGACCGGGTCTCGTCGATCTTCGTACCGACGGTCGTTGCGGTGGCCATCGCGGCGTTCTTCGCCTGGCTTGCCTTCGGTCCCGAACCGGCACTGGCCTTTGCCATCGCCTCGGCCGTCTCCGTGCTGATCATCGCCTGTCCCTGTGCCCTTGGCCTTGCAACACCGATCTCGATCACGACAGCGGCCGGGCGCGGCGCGCAGGCAGGTGTGCTGATCAAGGACGCCGAGGCGCTGGAGCGCATGGCCCGCGTCGATACCGTGATCGTGGACAAGACCGGCACGCTGACCGAGGGCAAGCCGAAGCTGACGGATGTCGTAGCGCTGGAAGGCGGCGAGGCGGAAGTGCTGGGCCTTGCCGCTGCGCTCGAGCGCGGCTCCGAGCATCCGCTGGCCGAGGCGATTGTCTCGGGCGCGCGGGATCGCGGTTTGTCACTCGGCAATGCGGCCGATTTCGAAGCGGTCACCGGCAAGGGCGTGCGCGGCACCGTCGATGGACGCCGCGTTGCGCTCGGCAATTCGGCGATGATGCAGGATCTCGGGCTCGATACCACAGAGGCAGAAGCGCGGGCCGACACGCTCCGCGCCGATGGCAAGACGGCGATGTTCGTGGCCGTCGACGGGGCACCGGCCGGGATCGTCGCCGTGGCCGACCCGATCAAGCAAAGCACCGAGGGCGCCATCCGCGACCTGCACGCGCTTGGCCTGACCATCATCATGGCGACTGGCGACAACCGGCGCACGGCTGAGGCCGTGGCGCGGCAACTGGGCATCGACGAGGTGCGCGCCGGCGTTCTGCCCGAGGACAAGCAGAAGCTGGTCGAAGAACTGCACGCGAAGGGCGCGTCGGTGGCAATGGCCGGCGACGGCGTGAACGATGCGCCTGCGCTGGCGGCGGCGGATGTGGGCATCGCCATGAGCACCGGCGCCGACGTCGCCGTGGAGAGCGCGGGCATCACGCTGATGCGCGGCGATCTGGTGGGGCTGGTCCGTGCGCGGAAACTCGCGAAAGCGACCCTTCGCAACATCCGCCAGAACCTGTTCTTCGCTTTCGCCTACAACGCGGCGGGCGTGCCGATCGCGGCCGGCATCCTCTATCCGGTCGTCGGCCTGCTGCTGTCGCCGATGATCGCGGCGGCGGCGATGAGCCTGTCGTCGGTTTCCGTCATCTCGAACGCGCTGCGGCTACGGCGCGTAAAGCTCTGAGCGAAAGGATACCGCCATGGCCGGTTCACATCACGGACACATGCCGTCGAGCGGGCGCGGGATGGCGATCTCCGCCTGGCTGACGGGGATCTATTTCGTTTTCGAGATGGGCATCGGCCTCTGGACCGGGTCGATCGCGGTCATTTCCGACGCGTTCCACACCTTCTCGGCCGTTGGCGGCGTGCTGGTGGCGATCATCGCCGCGCGACTTGCCCGGCGTCCCGCCGACGAAGACCGCAGCTTCGGCTGGTATCGGGCCGAGATCATCGGGGCGCTGGTCAACGGCGGGTTCCTTCTGGGCATGGCGCTCGTCGTCATCGTGATGGCGGCCATGCGCCTGTCGGATCCGATCGACCTGCCAACGGGTCCGATGCTGCTGGCTGCCGCCGGCGGGCTGGTGACCGAATTCATCTCGCTCGGGCTGATCTGGAAGCAAAGCAAGACCGACCTCAACGTGAAAGGGGCGCTCTGGCATATCATCCAGACCTTCGTCGGCAGCTTGTTGATCATCGTCACTGCGCTGGTCATCAGGTTCACGGGTTTCCTGCTGATCGACCCGATCCTTGGCATGGCCTTCGGCTTCGTGCTGATCTGGGCAAGCTGGGGGATCCTGCGCGACTCGATGCATCTGTTGATGGAAGGCACCCCGGACGATGTGAACCTCGGCGATGTCATGCGGGCGCTGGAAGAGATCGACGGCGTGGCGGATACCCATCACGTCCACGCTTGGGCGCTGACCAGCGGCAAATACGTCTTTTCGGCGCATCTGCGCGTTCAGGATCATCATGACCCGCAGAAGGTCCTGAAGACCGCGCACGGGATGCTGCGCGAACGCTTCGGCTTCTTCTTCGTGACGCTGCAGGTCGAGGAAATCTGCCTTGACGAAAGCGGGGCGGAGAAAATCGATATCACGCAGGATGACGGGGCAAAAGTGCGCTGATGCGGGTCGTCCTTCTTCTTGCCCTTGTCACCCTCTCCGAGGCGACGATCGGCGTTTTCGTCAAGCTGACCGGCGACGCGATCCCGATCCAGACGTTGAATTTCTATGCCCTCACCTTCGCTGCCGCCTTCCTCGGGCTGGCCATTCCACGCGTGACCGGTCGGCCGCTGCGCTTTCCCTCCGGCAACGTGAAGGACACGGTCATTATCGGTGCACTCATCGCCGCGCAGATCAGCATGTTCAACTATGCCATGACACTCGTGCCGATCGCCAATGCCGTCGTGTTCTGGAGCGTGGCGCCGTTCTTCGTGTTCATCTTCTCGGCGGTGTTTCTCGGCGAGCCGGCAAGAAAAAGCTATGTGCTGATCTTCGGGCTGGCGCTGGTGGGCATCGTGCTGGCCAGGCCGCTGGCGGGAGGCGACTGGTTCGGCAACCTTGTCGCACTCAGCACCGGTGCGATCTATGCCGCCATGGTCACATACATGCGCCACGAGGGACGCGAAGAGACGGGCAACGATATCTTCTGGTCCATGGCGGTTGGCGCGATCCTGCTCTCGCCGGCGCTGCTTTTGGCCGGGCCGGGCGGGATCGGCAAGTTCAATGCCTATCCCGCCCTGGGCCTGTCGCTTCCGGTGATGCTTTGGGCGGCCTGCCTCGGCGTCGTCTCGACGGGCTTCGCCTATTTCGGCATTTCGCTTGTGCTCAAGAAGATCTCGGCGAACATCTATTCGCTGGTCGACATCATCGTCTCGCCGATCGTGGCAGCGACCCTTGGCTACATTGTATTTGGCGAGGTTCCGGCGCAGGGCATGATCTTCGGTGGAGGATTGTTGCTCCTGTCCGGGTTCTGGCTGACGCGCGAGATGAGCCGCGGCAAGGAAACCGCCGCCGTCCACCCGTGCCAATGCGACCAAACGAATGCAGTTGGCGCCTGAAGTGGAGGGATAAATCGAGATGAAGTTCCATGTGCCCGACATGAGCTGCGGTCACTGCGCCGCAGCCATTGACAAGACTCTCAGGGTGATCGATCCGGACGCGAGGGTCGATAGCGATCTGACCTCGAAGATCGTCACGATCGTGTCCGCGCAGGATGCCGCCACGCTTCAGGCCGCGCTGACGGAGGCCGGCTATCCCGCCACTCCGGCCTGACGAGCCGATTAACGATCATGGGTCATGCAGCCGCGGAAACCGAAAAGGATTTGGGAATGGACACACGAATGAACAGACGCGCTTTTCTTGTTGCGAGCGCCGCAGCAACTGGATTGGCCGGCCGGGTCCGTGCCCAGACCGCGCGCCTTGAAGACTACAAGTCGCCGACCTGCGGATGCCGCTCAACGTGGATCGAGCATATGGAGCGCGCAGGCTTCGTCGTGGACGCACGGAATGGCGACCAAGACGCCCTTTATGCGTTCACGGCGCAGTCCGGGATCACGCCGGAGCTTTCTTCCTGCCATACGGCGCTCATTGACGGCTACGTCGTCGAAGGTCACGTGCCCGCCGGCGATGCCGAGCGACTGCTGACCGAGCGGCCCGACGCGCTCGGCCTGACGGTTCCCGGCATGCCGCCTGGCTCTCCGGGAATGGAGATGGGCAACCAGCGTGACGCGTTCGACACACTGCTGCTCCGAGACGGCCCTACCGAGATCTTCGAGCGACATGCCTGAACGAGACGGTTGAGGTGACAGATGCCCCTCACCCGATTTTCGCGCCCCAGAACGAGGTGTGGTCGGCGGCGAAGTCGCCGTCCGCGGCGCGGAAGCTGCCCTGCAGCTCGACCGTGTCGCCGGCGATGAGCGACACCATCGACTGCAGCCAGAGCCCCGAGGCGGTGAAAGCCCGGTCGCGCAGGAGATCGATCACGACGCCGACGCCCTTGTGGGCAGGGTCCTCAAGATCGACGCCGCAGCGCGCGTCCCCGAGCGCGGCGTCACAGGTCGCCTGAAAGGTCCGCCCGACCGTCTGGCCGAGCACATGGGCAAGGCTGCGCACCTCGGCCACAAACGCCAGCCGCCCGCGCCGGATCTGGCCGATCGCCCCGCGGCGCATCAGCACGCGCTGACCCGTGTCGGCCCAGTTCACCCGCCAGACCTCGACCTCGGCGTTGTCCCAGCGGCCGTCGAGGATGTCGGTCTCGGTGATCCGGTCCGAGGTCAGCACACCCTCGGCATCCTGCGCATCGACGGACAGATCCGAGTCCGAGCGCACCTCGGATGCCTTGAGCCCGCTCTCGGGCTCGAAGTCGGTGCCATCGAAGCTCAGCGTCCGGTCATGATCGGTGAAACCGAAGGTGACGCCGTCGGCCCGCACGATCCGCCAGCACCAGGCGAGCGTGGTCATGCCCTCTTCGAGATGGGCCTGCAGGGCGGGCGAGAGGGATTTCATCGGCAGGTCCCCGTCATGCGGTCGTCGAGATCGGCCATCCAGTTCGCCCATGCGGGCGGCACCTCCCCGACAGTCTCTGCGGGAGGCCGGGCGAGTCGCGCCTCGGCATAGGAGGCACAGCCGGCGTCACCAGCGCCCGTCGTTGCGGCGCAACCGGTCAGCGGAATCGCCAGTGCCGCGGCCATCGCGAACCGCATCGCGCCCGCGCTCGACACGCTTGTTCTTGTCTTCCATGGCATCGCGTTCCGCCTCCCGTTTGCCCGCGCGCTTTCCTTCCACGCGGCCCCACACGCGGCCGAGGACGGCGCCCCCGACCGCGGCGAGCGCCGCGACCAGCCAGATCAGAAGATCAGCCATCACCGCGGAACCCGCGCTCGATCCGGTCGCGCAGGCCGATCAGGCCGAGACCGAGGAAGATGAGCCCCGCTGGCGAGGCATCGCCGCTGCCTGCGAGCAGCGCGACAAGGCGGGCGAGCGCTGCAAGCGCGCCGGTGGCCGGCAGCGCGATGGACGCGACGCCGGTCAGCATGGCGAGCAGTCCCGCCCACCAGGTCATGGAGTTTGGGCGAACGTAGCGCATGGGGATCAGCCCCCCCGGATCATGCGGGCGATCAGCTGGGCGAGCGAGCCGGTCGGGGCGTCGGGCGAAGCTGGGCGCAGCATCGCCAGCGCTTCACACTCGGTCAGGCTGCGGACCGGGCGCGCAAAATCCACGCGGCCCGTGCGATCCACCGCCCAGACTGGAATTGTCCCGCCCGGATAGACCCCGTCCCGAAACAGCCGCTGCTCGGCCTCGCGGCGGGGAATGATCGAGGCCGGTTTGCGCCAGCCCATGAAGGCGTCGGCGGCGCGGGCGCGATCGCCGGCGTTCAGGTGCCGCGTCAGCGCCGCGCGGGCGATGCCGCCCGTGTTGTAGTGGAACGAGACCAGCGCATCGACTTCGTGCGGCGCCAGCGGCACCGTCACGGCGTTGCGCACGTCCGCCTCGTAAGCGGCCAGATCGGCGCGGAAGATGCGGAACGCCTCCCGGATCCCGGCATCCGGATCGTCCGGCATGCCGCGGGGCATCGCCTCCGGGTCTGGCGCCCCGGCCGCGGCCGTGTGCCCGACGCCGAAGGTCCATGTACCGGTGGCATCGCGGTAAGGCCGGGGCACGAGTCCCTCGTGCCGGGCCAGGGCCAGCAGGCCCCGGTCTGTCATTTGCATGATATCACCTCAGAACAGAAACCATCATGATCAGCGTCGCAACGATGAGGCCCACAGCCATGCGGCGGCGGAACACGACCCATGGATTGCAACTCCTGCGACGCATGTTGCGGAGGTGGCGCACGAGATCATTCATCGTTCCTCTCCTTCCGCGCCCGCAGGCGTGCCAGGATGAGTTCGATGATCGCCGGGCCGAACACGCCCATGATATAGGACGCGGCGCCAGACGTGCCGCCGGCCGGTATCGCCGCGATCGGCAGCGAAAGCCAGGCCATGATCACCGCCATCGACAGGCTGCCCATGCCGGCCGCGATCAGCGCCCCGAGCACGATGTGGCGTATCGCGTCGCGCAGCCGCATCTGCGTGGTCAGCGCATTGGTGGCGCCGCCGAGCGCGCCCCACAAGGCTGCAATGATCGTGGCGCCAGCCTGACCTGCAAGGATGGCCAGGAGATGCTTGTCGTCCGACATTCTTCCTCACTGCATCAGATCGCGCAGCAATGCCGCGCAGAAGTCTTGCCACGCGGCGCGGCGCGCGGCGTCCTGCACGAGCGGGCCGTCGCAGACCATGAACGCCGCGACCGCCCCCTTGCCGGGGTTGGCATCCGAGCTGCCACCGAACCGCACGGAATTCAGCGTCGGCACCTGCCCGTCCGTTGGAGCGATAACCGGGTCGCGCCGATCAATGGCCATCGCCGAGTTGCCGCCGTGCTCGTCCACGGCGATGGTGCGCCAGCCCGTTTCCTCGATCCGCGCGTCGGCCTGCGCCGACGCACTTGCGGTATCGCGGAGCCATGCAGAGGTGATGCCCTTCCAGGTCACGAGCTGGTCGACGCTGCCGCCCACCGACCGCCGAAGCGTTGCCGGCACCGAGCCGCCGTTGCTGTCATCGTTGCCCATGTGATAGGACGTGCTCGCGAGCGCCGCCGGCGTGAAGTTGTAGAGCATGCCGAGCCCGAAGCTGGTGCGATCCACCGGCCGGGCATCCGTCCACAGCGGCACGGTCGTGCAGTCGGCCGCGAGAGCGCCATCCTTGATGGCGAGAGGCGCCCCGCGCCCGTCCGCCGCAGGTGCCCGGCCGAAGGTGTCACGCCTCGCGGCCATTGCGTCGATCCTGCCGATCGCGTCGCCCACAGCCGCCACGCCCGGCAGCCGCTCGGGCGACAGATGGATTGCCCAGACACCGATCAGCGCCTCGCCGAAAACCCCGAGCGCGTCGCGCGCAGATTGCGCTGCGGCGGTTGCGGCAACATCCGGCGCCGCCTGTCCTTTTACCAATATCGTCATACGATGACCTCCACTTCCCATGATGGCAGCCAGCGGCGCAGCGTCTCGCCCTGCAGGATGGCAGAGGGCGCGCTCCAGTTTGTGCGCAGCAGCCCGCGATGGCCGTAGTGCAGCGGGTCGAGGGTGCTCATGTCCTGCGCCTGGAAGGCGTAGCGCAGGACGTAGCCGAGCGGGCCGGACGGGGCTGCGTCGAAGGTGACCCGATAGGCCGTGCCGCCGGGCAGCACCTCGACCAGCTGCGGTGTCGCGGCCGGGCTGCCGTAGCGCCCCGGGCCGACCGTGCCGGTATCGACGATCTGCAGGCACTCGACTCCCTTGCCCGCGTTGATGCCCGCGCCGCCGTAGAAGGTGTCGGCGGCAACTTCGAGCGTCTCACCCGGCCGAAGCCACGCCGAATAGTCCAGCGTCACCTGCGCCCCGGACCAGCTGATTGCCGGCCGTCCGATGGTCCAGCGCCGCCCGGCGCGCACCTCGGAAATCGCCCAGGCGATCAGTTAACCGAACCGCGTCGTCGAGGCGTAGTCGGGGTGCACGTTACCGTCTGCCAGCGTGATGTCGGGCGCATGAAGCGGCGCCGCGAGGACAACGCCGTCATCGACGTGATCCTCGGCATAGCGCAGTTCCTCCATGACCACGGGCCAGCGGGTTGACGCCGTGTTCACCCGCCCGCCGCCCTGCGTCATCACCCACAGTGGCGGCCTGGTCTGCCCGAACGGGCCGAAGAACTCGTCCGTGATCGCGGCGAGGTCCGCGCGGGATTTGTCGAGGTCGCCATAGTAGTGCTGGTTGTTCTCGTCCGCCGTGGCCTGCACCCACACATGCGCGGGCATCGTCACCTTGCCGCCCAGCCGCGTCACCGCATCGACCACGCTCTGGTGCCAGCGCCGGACGTTCAGCCAATGCTGCTCGTTCATGCCGGTCTTTACCGTGCCGTCGGGGTTGTAGACGCCCCAGGGCCAGAGCTGCCTGATCTGCTCGCCCGACTGGCCGATCGACTTGGCGATGCGCGGCGGCGGGCTGTCGTGCTTGGCGCAGTCGAGCCGCGCCAGCGCGTGCGCCACGGGATACACGACGCCGCCGGCGCCGCCCACAGGGTCCTGACTCAGCTCGGGATACTTGAGGCGGTCGGAATATCGGCCCGCAGACGAGAAGCCGAACACCGAGTTGGACAGGTCGTCATCGACGTCCAGGAACCACGGATGATCCGGCCAGTTGACCGGCGCGCCGTAGGTGTTGGCATACATCAGCGACTGGCCGTTGCCCCACAGCGCCTCGAATTCGAGGCCGCGATTGCCGACAGTGAGCCCGGCCTCGGATGCAAGGCGCGTCGCACGCTGGAGGTGCTCGCCGAAAGGCTCCCCATAGCTGGATGCCAGGAAGTGGACATCGCCGCCGGGCATGAGCCGGGTGGCGATCGCGTCCGCGGGCAGCATCCCGTCCGGGTCCGCGGCGTCGGTGAGCGCCATCAGGGCGCGCCGGCCCGGCGTGAAATCCAGCCGACCCGCGCCGTCCGCGCTCATGACCTGCTGCCCGACACTGTCTAAGATCACCGCCGTGCTTTCGCCGGGCGCCATGGGCCGATCCGGCGCGGTCAGCCTGGCCAACGCGCCCTCGTCGAGCACCTCGGGGATGTAGCGCCAGAAGGAGACGAGGCCGGAGAACGGGCGCGCCGTGCCCGACAGGATCGGGTTGAAGGCGCCGAGAAACAGCATCTCCCATTGCTCGTCCAGCGCCTGCGCGGGGAATGTTGCACTTGCCGTCTCGCCGTCCACGGCCAGCCGCAGCGTGCCGTTCTCGTGCGAGAAGGCGACGCGGAAATCGCGCGCGAACACGTCGCGGATCGCCAGCGTGTCGGGGGTCGCATCCCGCCCCAGCACGGCCGTTATGTCCCGCCCGGCAATCTCGATGCCCAGGCCGCGGTTTGTCGAGCTTGCAGCCCGAATACATCGCGTACCGCGGCACCTCCGGCATGCCGACCTCGACAGACATGCTGGGCAGGTTCCAGCCACCGGACTGGAACACGTGCGTGAATGGCGCTGCCGTCCCGGTGGTCGTCGGCGCGCCGAACGCTGCCTTGAGCCAGAACCAGAAGGTCTCGGCGTCGATCGGCACCATCACGTCGCCGTCGGCGGTCACCGCGTCCTTGATCGGTGCCAGCGGATCGCGCCCGAAGCCGATAAGCTCGTTGTCGATCAGCGGCTGTTCGGCCCCCAGCGTGGTGCTGGCGAACGGCATCCGCGTGTAGCCGCCCGCCGGCGGCGTGCCATAGGTCGTCTCGAACGCAAGCGCCATCAGCGCCCGCGCCCCTTGGGCTCGTGCCATGGTGGTTTCTCCTGTTCTTTGGCTCGTTGGACGGATCGCACAAGGCTAAGTTGTTGCCGGCTTGCGCCGGGCGTAGTCTGCACCCAAAGGGCCAGGAGCAGAGCTACTATGGATTTCAAGGAACTGCTGCGCATTCAAGGGTATGACCCGGACGCCAGGGAGCGCATTGTCCTGCTGCGCCACCGGCCCTTCGAGATCCGTCTCGCCCGCGCGATGCCTTGGATAATAGAGGAACGCCCAGAGCTTTTTGAAACCTATCAGTCCGTCCCCGGCCGACCCGAAACCTCCCTGCGTCGGGCCGAGTACGTGGCAAGCTTCTTCGGCCTATCGCCGGGCAAAGCGCATTTTGTCGGGCTTTATCGCATCGGTGATGCCCGCGAGCTCGACCATGACGCCTTCTGGCGGATTCCGGAAAACCTGATCCTCAGGGACATGGGATACGAGGGGTTCACCGCTGAAGAGGTCGACAGGTTGGGTTCGCGCCTTCAGTTCCACCTGGAACGCCTGCCGTTCTACAGCGACTGGCGCGGGCGGCTGGTCATCGATTTTCCGCCGCCAGAGCGCTCATGGTTCCGGTGGGTGGACCGTGGCACGTTCCCCGTGAGCGCGATCCTCGAGGAAAGCGCGTTCGCGGCCCCACCGCCCGACTGGCGTGACATCGACCTTACCTTCGCAGAGCTCGCAACCCTGCCAGGCTCGTGGCGGGCGCGGCTGGCCGAATGGCGCGGGATTTACCTCATCTTTGATGAAAGCGACCGCCACACCTATGTCGGTTCCGCCTATGGTCGCGACAACATCCTCGGTCGGTGGCAGGCCTACGCCCGGGATGGTCATGGTGGAAACCGTGAACTCCGCGGTCGTGACCCACGCGATTTTCGGTTCAGCATTCTCGAACGCCTCGCGCCGGACCTGGCGCCAGAAGACGTCATCGCCCGAGAAAATAGCTGGAAGCTACGCCTTCACTCCCGGCAGCCGTTCGGGCTCAACGCCAACTGAGTCATCCACCAAGAGGATCGTCCGTCGTGTAGTGCAGCACCACCGGGATCACCGCTGCCTTCAGGCTCGCCGCACCCTCGACGGGCAGGTCAACAGGCCGCGGCGCTTCCGCCTCGACCCAGTCGCAGAGCCCGCCCAGCGTGCGGTCGGCGGCGAGCGCCGCGCCGATACTGGCGGTCAATGCATCGAAGGCAGCGTCGCGGGCGGCGCCCTGCACGACCGCCTCGACCTCGGCGCGGTGCTGGTAGTGGTAGGTGAGCGGCGACAGCGTCACCTCGGGCTCCCCCGGCTCACCGTCGCGCAGGATCAGCAGGCCCTCGACCGGCACGCGCTCGGGCAGCACGTCGCCGCGCAGGACAGTGGCGGGCAGCGCCGAGAGCCGCGCATGCAGCGCGGCGAGGATGGTTTCGCGTGGGGTGGGCATGACGATGACTGCAGTCTGAATAAGCGTTGAACAACGGGCGACAGGCCAGGAGACCAATAGCGGCCTCGAACTCTTTCCAGCGATGCTGCAAAAGAGCGATCATTGATCCGGCGCGCAGCATTTCGGTAACATCATCTCTTGGGTCTTGTGCTGGAAGAACTCTTGCTGATGAATGATTTGGATATGCTCCTGAGCAGACGCGCCGACCTCGAAACGTTGGTCGGTCGGAGCGTATGGTCCAGTGTGAAAGTGCATGGCCTTTTTGTCCCTGCAAGCGCGCTACAGTCCCGCCTCCACAGGTTTGGTCAGAACCTAGTTCTGTTCACACACGTCGAGGATTACGAGGTCCAGCTGATCGGATCAGCGACCGGACTGCACTATCGTGGCAGAAAATTCCTCGTCTGCACTGCTCACCAAGTGAACAACGTTTCGGGGCAGGACGTTGGGATCATCGTACCAGTGAAGAACAACTACATCAGCTCGGCGGGATACACGCGTTTTCGTGCGCCTGCTTCTCCGCAGGAAAGCGATGCCGAGGACTTATGTGCGTTCGATTTCACGCCGCAGACGACTGCGAACCGGGAACTCGTGCAGCGATTTTTCCGGCTAGGTTCGGACGACTTCCTGAACGATGAAGATGATGTAGTCGCGTATCTGGCATACGGCTGCCCGTTCGCTGACCAGAAATACAACGTCGTTGATGAGAACCACGTGGGCACCGTGATCCGGTCCATGACCTGCGAGCCGCAGGATCAACCCTCAGACCCGGCTTTGGGGCTCTGCCGACTCTTGTCGCCAATGGACTTCGATCCCAACGGTCTTTCGGGCGGGCCGGTCTTCGCGACAGTGCTGCAGGGCCACGAAGTCGTCTTGAAGTTCGCCGGGATCATCAATCGATCTGGCAATGGGCTAGTTCACTTCATCAAGGCCAGGGCAGTGCGGAACCTGCTCGATCTCTCCGTCGATCAGAGCGCTTGAACCGCTGTCACCGTTTTCGGCGTCCGCTGTAAGCGCTGCAGCTTCTAATGTAGCCGTCCCTCTAGGCGTCGACCTCGTCGAGGAAGATGTAGCGCGCCGGAGTCGAGCGCAGCCCGACGGCCGAGTTCGCGCCCGTCATGATCAGGATACCGCCCGCGAACTCCTTCGACAGCATCGTGTTGCCGGCATCGCGCGAGCGCGCCGGCTTGATCCGCTCCCGCAGCTCCGGGCTTTCCTCGATCAGCGGGTCGATCCGCTGGCGCGAGTTGCGCTTGGCCAGTTCCACCGTCGGCTGGACCGCCAGCATCGGCCCCGGCGCCTGATGGATGACGAACCCGATCCAGTTGTTCCCGGCCTCGGTCGCACCCACCTGCGCGGCCTTCATGAACACCACCCGCTGGGTGGGATCACCGGGCGACAGCCGGTCCATGACTTCGCCCATGTAGGGCGTGCGGGCCGTGCGATACTGCCCGGGTTCGGCCGAGGCGCGGGACGACAGCTTGCGATGCCGGTCGGCCCATTCCGACACGGTCAGATCCGGGTCGGGCCGCAGCCCCGCGAGCCACGCCCGCAGGACATCCCGAGCCCCGTCGAAGGCCAGCGTGTCCGCGTCCTCAGCGGAGATCGGGCTGGATCTCGGCGAGATCGTCGAGCTGGGATCGGACATGCGTCTCCAGAGCCTTCTGCATCGCGGCGGGCTCGACGACGATTTCCTGGCCTGACGCTTCGCTGCATGAGGCCGAGAGATCGGCCGCCATCAGCGCGGCCACCCGGG
>JADQCD010000162.1 GCA_016278285.1 Actibacterium sp. | reverse complement strand
CGTGCATTTCAACTCGCATCACGACGTGGTCGAGGTCGGGCACGGCTGGACGGTGGATCCCTTCGGCGGTGTGGTAAAGGACGGTCGCGTTTACGGTCGCGGCGCCTGCGACATGAAGGGCGGCCTTGCCGCCTCGATCATCGCTGCCGAGGCTTTCATCGCTGCCTGCCCGGATTTCCGCGGCGCGATCGAGATCAGCGCGACGGCGGACGAGGAATCCGGCGGATATGGCGGCGTGGCGTATCTGGCCGAGAACGGCTGGTTCGCGCCCGAGCGCGTTCAGCATGTCATCATTCCCGAGCCGCTGAACAAGGATCGGATCTGCCTGGGTCATCGCGGGGTCTGGTGGGCCGAGATCGAGACGAAGGGCCGGATCGCGCATGGTTCCATGCCGTTTCTTGGTGATTGCGCGGTGCGGCACATGGGTGCGGTGCTGGCCGAGATGGAGGAGGTGCTGTTTCCACTTCTGGCTGGCCGCCGCACCGACATGCCCGTGGTTCCCGAAGGCGCCAGGCAATCCACGCTCAACATAAATTCGGTCCATGGCGGCGAGCCCGAGCAGCAGGCGGATTATACCGGCCTTCCGGCGCCCTGCGTGCCCGATCGCTGCCGGATTACCATAGATCGGCGTGTTCTGATCGAGGAAGACCCCGAAGAGGTCAAGGCCGAGATCGCGGCGATGATGGAACGGGTGAAGGCCCGGCGTCCGGGCTTTGACTATGAAATCCGAGAGCTTTTTGAGGTCCGGCCGACGATGACAGACCGGGATGCGCCGGTGGTCCGGACCGTCGCTCGGGCGATCGAGAAGGTTCTGGAACGGGCGCCGCAATATGTCGTTTCGCCGGGCACTTATGACCAGAAACATATCGACCGGATCGGCCGGTTGAAGAATTGTATTGCCTATGGGCCCGGCATTCTGGATCTGGCGCATCAGCCCGACGAATGGGTGGGAATCGACGACATGACCGACAGCGCCCGCGTCATGGCGCTGACCCTGGCGGAGCTTCTGGCCGGGTGATCGCGCCGCGAGATATGTGCCAGGGGGCGGATCGCGCGTGGTTGATTTCGCCCGCTTGGGCCTTGCCATGCGATCGCAAGACGCGTTTGAATGGCGCCGACCCGCGCCGTGCGGGAGCATGAGGGAGAGGGAAGACCATGCGCATCATCCGAAACGCAGCCGTCACGCTGGCCCTGTCGGCCGGAACGGCGTTCGCCGCGCAGGACAGCATCACCATCGGGATGGTGCTGGAACCGCCGAACCTGGACCCCACGGCCGGGGCGGCGGCGGCGATTGATGAGGTCACCTATGCCAACATTTTCGAGGGGCTGACCCGTTTTGCGTCCGATGGATCCGTAGTGCCGGCCCTGGCCCGCAGTTGGGATGTAAGCGAGGATGGCACCATCTATACCTTCCACCTGGCCGAAGGCGTGACCTTTCATGACGGCGCCGAGATGACGGCGAAAGATGTGGTTTTCACGCTCGATCGTGCGCGTGCGGAAGACAGCAAGAACGCTCAGAAGTCGCTTTTCGCCGGGATCGAAAAGATCCAGGCGGTCGATCCCCGCACCGTGCGTGTGACGTTGTCCGCGCCCGATGGCGCATTCCCGTTCAAGATGGCCTGGGGCGATGCCGTGATTGTCGATCCGGCCTCTGCCGACACGCTGGCCACCAACCCGGTGGGCACCGGTCCGTTCGAATTTGTCGAATGGGTGCAGGGGGATCGGGTGGAAATCGCCCGCAACCCCGATTACCGGGGCGAACAGCCGGCGCTGGCCAGGGCCACGTTCAAGTTCATCTCGGATCCCAACGCCGCTTTCGCGGCGATGATGGCGGGTGACGTCGATGCCTTTCCCAATTTCCCGGCCCCCGAGACGCTGGAACAATTCCGCGCCGATCCGCGTTTCAAGGTCATCGTCGGCTCGACCGAGGGTGAAACGATTCTGGCGATGAACAACAAGATGCCGCCGCTGGATGATATCCGTGTGCGCGAGGCGATCGCCCATGCCATCAACCGCCCCGACATCATCGACGGGGCGATGTTCGGTTATGGAACGCCGATCGGCACGCATTTCGCGCCGCACAACCCGGATTACGTCGATTTGACCGACCTTTCGGATTTCGACCCGGAAAGATCCCAGGCCCTGCTGGCCGAGGCCGGCCAGACCGACCTGAAGCTGCGCCTGGCCCTGCCGCCGCCCAGCTATGCCCGTCGGGGGGGCGAAATCATCGCCGCGCAACTGCGCGACGTCGGCATCGAGACCGAGATCACGAACATGGAATGGGCCCAGTGGCTGGAACAGGTGTTCAAGGGCAAGGATTTCGACCTGACCATCGTCAGCCATACCGAACCGATGGATATCAACATCTACGCGCGGCCAGATTACTATTTCCAGTATGGAAAGCCGGAATTCGTGGCCCTGATGGACAAGTTGAACGTGACCACCGACGCGACAGCGCGCTCGGAGATCCTTAAGGCGGCGCAGCGGATGATTGCCGAAGACTATGTCAACGGATTCCTGTTCCAACTGGCCAAAACCGGCGTGGCGAATGCCAGGATCGAGGGGCTTTGGGAAAATGCGCCAACCCAGGCCAACGACCTGACCGAGGTTCACTGGACCGAATAGAACCGCTGCAAACGCGGCAAAAGCGCGCCTGGAAGGGCGCGCTTTGTTATTGGGGTCTTGATCTGCGTTCCGGCCGTTCGGCTCGGCGTCAATGCGCCGGGGCGTTGACCGGGTCAAGCAGGGTCCGGCCGCCATCGACCGTCATGATCTGACCGGTGATGAATCGCGCGCCCTCGGACGCCAGGAATTGGACCGCCTCGGCCACCTCGCCGGGTTGGGCGATCCGGTTCAGCGGCGTGTGGTCCTTGATATCCGCGCGATAGCCGCTGTTATCCTTCAGCGTGTCCTTCAGACTGGCGGACAGAACCGAGCCGAACGCGACCGAGTTCACCCGAATCCGGTGCGGGGCCAGCGCTACGGCCAGGGACCGTGTCATCTGGTCCAGCGCCGCACAGGATACCGAATAGCCCAGAAGCTCGGGATGGGTGCGCCGCGCCGCGATCGAGGACAGGTTGACGATGGCGCCCTGGCTGCCCTCTTCCTGTCCGTCCTCGGTCGCCTGCTTGATCATCCGCCTGGCGATACATTGCGACAGGCGCAGGCTGGTCATGAGGTTTTGCTGCAAAAGTTCCTCGACCGCGTCATCGTCCGGGTTCAACGGATCCGAGGCGACCATCTGCCGGCTCGCATTGATCAGAATATCGACCCGGTCGAACCGATCCAGCGTCGCGGACAACAAGTTGGCGATGGTCAGCCGTTCGCGCAGATCGCCGGCGAAATAGGCGATGTTTTCGTGCTTTTCTGCATCTTCGCCGACCTCTTCGACAAGACGCGCCTCGTTCATGTCGGCAAACATCACACGCGCATTCTGGCGCGCGAAATGGCGCGCCACGGCCAGCCCCACACCATTGGCCGCACCGGTGACGATGGCGGTCTTTCCGGAGATCGAGAAACTCATGCGGTGTGCTCCTGTTTTCCTCGGCTCGGGTTTCGATCACCGCCGCCCGTGACGTTGGGCCAGCGGCATCCGTGCCTGCAGCACCTTGAAGGCGTTGTCGCCGGCCACTTCCGCAACCTCGCGGAACACCTGCGCGAGGGGGCGCTCATAGGGCAGATGCCGATTGGCCACAAGCCAAAGCTGACCCGATGGCGCAAGCATCCGCGCCGCAGCCGTCAGGAATGCCTGCCCCAGCGCGGGCTCTGCCGCGCGGCTGCTGTGAAAAGGCGGGTTCGTGACGATGAGGTCGAATGGTTCATCCGGGGTGAACCGTGTGACATCGGCCCAATGGAATCGGGCGCGGGGGTCGGTGATGTTGACCTTCGCGCATTCCAGTGCGGCATGTTCGGCCTCGATCAGGTGAAGCTCGGTAACATCTGCGCGTTTCAGAACCTCGGCGGACAAATACCCCCAGCCGGCGCCCAGGTCGGCCACCCGGCCTTTCATCTGCGCCGGAAGGGCGTCGGCCAGCAGCGCCGATCCGGGGTCGATACCATCGGCCGAGAACAGCCCGGGCATGGTCCGGAACCCGTCCGGGCCGGCAGCCGGCCGGACGCGCCAGTCGGCGAAGGTCGCGTCATTGGCGGCCTCAAGCACGAACAGCTTGCCATGCGCCTTGGATGTCGGCATCGGCACGTCGGCCCTTTGCCGACATGCTTTCAGCAGGCTGTCGATGCCGTCGGTTTTCTGACCGTCCACGATGACCGGCCCATCGGTCACCGCGACGGCCTCGGCGATAAGGGCGCGTGCCTCGGCCTTGGCGCGGGGCACGCAGACCAGCGCGGCGGAATAGCGCCCCTCGGGTGCGACGGCACAAACATATTCGCGCGCTGCCCATGCGTCGTGATCGGGCCGGAACCCCTGGATGATCCGCACGCGGTCACGGGGCAGGGCCGACAAGTCCGTCGTGGCGCGTGGACGCAACACCGCCACCAGGCCGGTCGCGGGAATCGTGACGGCGCCGGTTTCCAGCGCAAGGCTCAGGCGGCTCAGGCGGCTCTGGGGCATGGGCGGGCCGCGGCGCCCTATTCCTTTTCCATGGTGCATTGCAGCGGGTGCTGGTGGCGGCGCGCGAAATCCATGACCTGCGCGACCTTGGTCTCGGCCACCTCGAAGGAGAACACGCCGACCACGGCCAGCCCCTTCTTGTGGACCGTCAGCATCAACTCGAACGCCTGCGCGTGACTCAGGCCAAAGAACCGTTCCAACACATGCACGACGAATTCCATCGGCGTGTAATCGTCGTTCAGGATCAAAACCTTGTAAAGCGGCGGGCGTTGTGTCTTCGCGCGCGTCTTGGTGACGACACCGGCGTCGTCCTGGGTCTGATCGTCCTCGTCCGACATCATGTGGGTCCGGCGCTGCACGGGGCTCGCCCTCCGCATGTTTCAGTGGCCTCTTCTCGGACATGATTATATATGCCGGACAAGCCCCGTGAAAAGGGGGCAGAACGGACGGAGATCAAGGGCCATGGCCAGGCAACTGACAACGATCGCCTTCGATGCAGACGACACGCTGTGGCACAATGAGCGCTTTTTTCGCATGACGCAGGACCATTTCGCCGACTTGCTGGCCGATTTCGCCGCGCCGGATCATCTGCACGATCGGCTGCTGGCGGCAGAGCGGCGCAACCTCGGCCACTACGGATTCGGGGTGAAGGGGTTTGTCCTGTCGATGATCGAGACCGCGATCGAGGTGACCGACGGAAAGGTGCCCGCGGCAGTCATAGGTCGGTTGCTGGAAGCGGGGCAGGAGATGCTGGCGCACCCGATCGAACTGCTGCCGCATGTGCGCGCCACTGTTGAGGCGCTGGCCCGGGACCACCGGATTCTGCTGATTACCAAGGGTGATCTTCTGGATCAGGAACGCAAGCTGGCGCAGTCCGGGCTTGGCGACTTGTTCGACGCGGTCGAGATCGTGTCCGAAAAGACGCCAGAGGTCTACGCCGGGGCTTTCGCGCGGCACGGTGACGGCGCCGACCAGGCAATGATGGTCGGCAATTCGCTGCGCTCGGACGTGATTCCGGCGCTGCGGGCGGGGGGCTGGGGCGTGTACGTGCCGCATGACCTGACCTGGGCGTTGGAACAGGCCGAAGCGCCGCGCGATCACGACCGTTTTCACGAGCTTGGCGATCTGGCGGGGTTACCGAAGCTCGCCGCCACGCTGTCCTGACATCTTGTGGCTTTGCTCCAATGCGCCACGAGATGTGGGGAGAGCCTTAAATTCATGCTCAAACCATTTGAAATTCCTTATTTTCTGCATCACGGCCTTGTGTTATGGTTAACGTAATAACGGCAGGCTGACCGGAGGATAATCCGGCGGCACGAGGCATATAAGGGCGAGTGACGTGCAAAAACCGGGGCAGTGCGTCCGAAATGGGCTTGTTTACATAATCTTTGCGCTGATGCTGGCGGCGGCGCCGGTCATGTCGTTTGCCGCGCCCCATGCGGCGATGGTGATGGATGCGCGGTCGGGCGAGGTTCTTTATTCACGCAATGCGGATACGCGGCTTCACCCGGCCTCGCTGACCAAGATGATGACCCTCTACATCGCCTTCGAGGCGGTCGAGCACGGCGAGATTTCCCTGGACACCGAAGTCACGATCTCGCGCAATGCCGCGTCCGAACCACCCTCGAAGCTGGGGCTCCGGCCAGGCCAGAAGATCCGGCTGCGTTATCTGATCCGCGCTGCGGCCGTGAAATCCGCCAACGACGCGGCCACTGCGATCGGCGAGGCAATCGAGGGCAGCGAAGACGCCTTCGCACAGCGGATGAATCGCACCGCCAAGGCGATGGGGATGTCCAACACCACGTTCAGGAACATGCACGGGTTGACCGAGGCGGGCCACCTGTCCACCGCGCGCGACATGACCATTCTGGGGCGGCATGTGTTCTACGACTACCCCGATTACTACAATCTTTTCTCACGCATAACGGCCGATGCCGGCACGCGCACGGTTTATCACACAAACCGCAGGTTCCTTCGCTCCTATCGCGGAGCCGACGGCATCAAGACGGGCTATACCAGCGCTTCGGGTTTCAACCTCGTGGCTTCGGCCGAGCGGGGCGGCATACGGATCATCACCACGGTATTCGGGGGCGCGTCCACGGCCGCCCGCAATGCCAAGGTTGCGGAGCTGATGGACATGGGGTTTGCAAGGGCCCCGCGTCGCGTCGCGTCTCGAATACCGCAGAAGCCACCCTATCTTGGCCATGCCGACGATGGGCGTGTCGGCAAGACGGTGCGGGTATCGACGCTGATCGGCCGGTCGTTGGTGCCAAGGGCGCGCCCCGTCGCTGCCCCGGCGCCCGAGCTTCTGGTCGCGATCAAGGACAGCGTCGCCGCCGTAACCGCCGAAATCGCCGCAGCACCGGTCGCCGAGGGCAGCACGGACAGCACCTTGCCGCCCCCCTCACCGCAAGAGGTGCCTGTGCCGCAGCCAAGGCCACAATCCCTGATCCAGGCTGCGGTGGAGCCCGCCATCGCGGACCAGTCCCGGGTCGTCACGCGGATGTCTTCGTCCGGCGGACGTCAGTGGGGTATCAACGTGGGCCGCTACGGATCGCGGTTCCAGGCGGAAAAGATCCTGCTGCAGACGGCACTGAAGGAACTCGGAACGCTCGACAATGCGCTGCGCAAGGTCAGCAGGAGCAATGCCGGCTTTGATGCGAATTTCGTCGGAATGACCCAACAGGAAGCCGCGCTTGCCTGCCGCCGCCTGTCGTCGCGCGGTGCCGAATGCACCACCTTCGGCCCGTCCTGAAGGCGGTCCTCCTTTGACCCTCGATATTATTCGCCATAGGGCACCCAGACGGTCTTGACCCGGGTCGCCGCGCGCAGGAATTCCTGCCCCTCGCCCTCGGCGGCATGCCAATCGCGGGCCGTGCCGTAATTCACCCAGGTTCTTTTCATGTTGCCGGCGGCTTCGGCTTCGATCCTTCGTGACAGATCGGTGGACGAAAAGGACCAAACCGCGTCAACGCTTAGATGCCCCGCCAGTGTCGGGGCCAGCGCGGCATGGCTTCCGGTCACGATATTCACCACCCCGGCGGGCAGGTCCGATGTTTCCAGCACCTGATAGAAATCCGTCGCCGCCAGCGGGTAGGGCTCGGACGGCACCAGCACGCAGGTGTTTCCCATCGCCACGGCCGGCGCCATGACCGAGACAAGGCCGAGCAGCGGCGCCTCGTCGGGGCATAGCGCGCCGAGCACACCCACCGGCTCGTTCATCGCCAGCGCGACGCCGCGGATCGGCACCGAATGCGCCGCGCCGTCATACTTGTCGGCCCAGGCCGCATAGGTGAAGAGGCGCGCGATGGCGGCATCGACCTCGGCCCGCGCGGATTTTCGCTGACAGCCGCACAGGGCTTGAACGCGCGTGGCAAATTCGTCGCTGCGGGCCGATAGGTTTTCGGCGATGTAATACATGATCTGCGCCCGCTGGTGACCGTTGGTCTGGCCCCATCCTGCGGCTTTTTGCGCCGACTCGACCGCGTTGCGGATGTCCTTGCGATTGCCAAGCCCCATATGGCCCAGCAACCGTCCACGCGGGTTGTGGACCGGGCGTGAATAGCCACCATCGGCGCGGGCCTGTTTCCCGCCGATATAGAGCTTGGCCGTCCGGTCCAGCGGGTCGACGACCTCGGGTTCCTCCGGCTTGGCATGCGGAACGATTCTGTCGAGCGCCTTCTTGCCCCGCGCGGGCTGCAAATAGGCGTGCATCCCCTCCCAGCCGCCTTCTCGCCCGAAGCCGCTTTCACGCACCCCGCCGAAACCTGCCGCCGCGTCGAAAAGATTGGTTGCGTTGACCCATACCACGCCCGCCGCAAGCCTGGCTGCGATGTCGAGCGCGCGGTTGACGTTCTCGGTCCAGACGCTGGCGGCCAGGCCGTAGCGGGTGTTGTTGGCGAGCTGCACCGCCTCGGCCGGGGTCCGGAAGGTACTACAGGACACCAGCACGGGGCCGAAGATCTCCTCCTGCATCAACCGCGCCGCGGGCGCGAGGCCGGTGATCAGCGTCGGCGGATAGAAACATCCCCGTTCGGGAATCTCGCATTTTGCGCGATAGACCTCGCCCTCGCCGCCGCTCTCATCGACCAGCCGCGTGACGGTTTCCAGCTGCGCCGGGTCCACCAGCGCACCCACATCAATGCATTTGTCCAGCGGGTCGCCGACGCGCAGCCCGTCCATCCGGGCCTTCAACTTGTCATGGAACCGATCGGCAATGCCTTCCTGCACCAGCAGCCGGGAACCAGCGCAACAAACCTGCCCCTGGTTGAACCAGATCGCATCGACCAGTCCTTCGACGGCTGAATCAATATCGGCATCCTCGAAGACGATGCAGGGCGACTTGCCGCCCAACTCCAGCGTCAGCGCCTTGCCCGAGCCCGCCGTGGCCTCGCGGATCCTGCGCCCCACCTCGGTCGAGCCGGTGAAGGCGATCTTGTCGATCCCCGGATGGCCGACGATCATCTCGCCCACCGCGCCGTCGCCGGTGACGATGTTGACCACACCCTTGGGCAGCCCCGCCTCCCGGCAGATATCCGCAAACAGAAGCGCGGTAAGCGAGGTGTATTCCGCCGGCTTCAGCACGACCGTATTGCCTGCGGCCAGCGCCGGCGCGACCTTCCAGGCCAGCATCGGCAACGGGAAGTTCCACGGGATGATCTGTCCGCAGACGCCAAGCGGGACCTGCCCCGGAAGTTCGCTCTCCTGCAGTTGTGCGATCCCGGCGTGAAAATAGAAATGCCGCGCTACCAGCGGCACATCCATGTCGCGGGATTCGCGGATCGGCTTGCCGTTATCCAGCGTTTCCAGAACCGCGAACAGGCGGGCATGTTTCTGCACAAGGCGGGCCAGCGCATAAAGGTATTTCGCGCGGGCATGGCCGGGCTGCTTCGCCCATTTGCGCTGCGCCGCGCGCGCGGCGGAAACGGCGGCATCCACGTCTGCTTGCGTCGCCTGCGTCAGCGTGGCCAGCACCTCGCCCGTGGCGGGGTTGCGGCTCTCGAACCCCGCGCCGGGAGCAGTGAACTCGCCGCCGATGAAATGTCCGAACCGGTCGCCGCCATCCACCAGCCAGGCCAGCGCCTCGGACGCGCTTTCCGGGGCGGGGCCATAGGATATGTTGTCGAAGATCTCGGGAATGGTCATTTCACGGCCCATTTTCGCCCGGCCAAAATCAGCTGGTTTCCCTCACGCAACACTTGTGCGGCCCAACGCATTTTGTGCTGCCAGGTGTAAAGGAGATCACCCGATGCCCTGAGATCGTCCTCATGGTTGGCCCAGATGTGTCTGGCCACCTCGACAACCGCCACCGGGCGCCCGGCGTGCTGAACGGCTTCAATGACCCAATCCTTCATTTTTTTCGATCGCTCATGGCTTCATCTTGCCCCAAATACTCGAATCGTGACGCCGGCGCCGGTGTCATCCGGCGGGGTGGCGATATGCGGCTGAATATCGACCGGTCGCATGATGCTCCAGCTGCCGCTCGATGTCCCCCAGAAGCGATGAGGCGCCGAAGCGGAACAGGTCGGGCCGCAACCAGCGTGGGCCCAGTTCGTCCTTCAGCAGCGCCAGATAGGCCAGCGCGTCCTTCGCCGTCGAAATGCCCCCGGCGGGCTTGAACCCGACGCGATACCCGGTCTGTTGATGATATTCCCGTATCGCGCGCATCATGACCAGGCTGACGGGCAGGGTGGCATTGACGGGCTCTTTCCCGGTCGAGGTCTTGATGAAATCGGCACCGGCCATCATGCAGACCAGAGAGGCCCGCGCCACGTTGCGCAACGTGCCCAGCTCGCCGGTCGCCAGGATCGTCTTGAGATGGGCCGCGCCGCAGGCCTCGCGGAATTGCCGTATCTCGTTGTAAAGTGCCTTCCAGTCCCCGGTCAGGACATGGCGGCGCGAGATCACGATGTCGATCTCATCCGCCCCGGCCTTGACGCTTTCGCGGATTTCCTCGACCCGCAGGCGGAACGGCGACAGCCCGGCGGGAAAACCGGCCGAGACGGCGGCGACCGGGATGCCGGACCCCGCCAGGGCCGCGACGGCGGGCGGCACCATCTCGTGATAGACACAGACCGCGCCCGTGGTGATCGGTCCCATGCCCATCGTGTCCAGCAGATCTTGGCGCACCGGTTGACGCGCCTTGGCACAGAGGCGGCGCACGCGGCCTGGCGTGTCGTCGCCCGAGAGCGTCGTGAGGTCGATCAGGGTCACGGCCTTCAGCAGCCAGGCGGCCTGGTATTCATTCTTGACCGACCGGCGGCCCGGCAGGGTCTTCGTCCGCCGTTCGATCGCCGAGCTGTTGGCCTGCACCTCGTTCAGCCAGGCCATGTCCAGCGCCATGCCGGGATTGCGCGCGTGGCTGACCTGCGGCAGGGTGGCCGCCTTTGCCGCGGCGTTTTCCTGGGTCTGTGGCTCGGTCTGCACGGTGTCCGCCTTTTCCGTCGGCTGCGTTTCGAACGGTCGCACGGGGCGCATCGTCTGGCAAGCGGCGGCGGTGCCGGGGCGCGCCGGGTCAGACCTTGGCGCGAAATGGATCGTCCAGCGTTGGCACCCCGTCCAGCCAGCCATGATACGGGGCATTGCGGACCCGTCCAAGCAGCGTGTGCAGATCGGCGAGCGGCGTTTCGCTGTAATCGATCCGAAGGGTAAACGGCGCAATGTCCGTGCCCACCACCAGCAGCGCCGATGAAAGCAGCCCGCGGCTGTCGGAGCCTGCGGTCTCGCCCGCGTCCAATGCGGCAAGCAGGCGGTCCTCGAACGCGCCGGTGGTCGAAAGGAACGTCTCCAGCGCGCCCTCAAGCACGGCCTCGCCGCTCAGCATGTTGCCGGCGACGATCACGCCGGGCGCGCTGCGATGGGCGCAGGCCGGCAGGCTTTGCGCACCGGTGAAGGCCGCCGTTCCGCCCGCCGGATCCAGCGCGGCGAGCTGGCGGAAATCGCGGCCCGTGTCGGGGCGGACCGTCGCTTCGACTGCGGCGGTGGCCTCCATCCCGCCACGCATCCGCGCCAGCACCGCCTCGCCCCAGAGCGTGCTGGGCGCAGTGCCTTGCGATGCGGACATCCCCGAGCGCGGATCGCCGCGCAGCACCCAACCGCCGACGCAGAAGCTGCCGGTCGCCGCGGCGCCGCCGAACCTGCCGGTTTTTTCATCACGCGCGAGAATTGAATAGGTCATTTCACCGTCCCGGTCCGAATCCGGCTTTCGTCTATCACGAAAAATTCGACCAATCCAATTTATCATGATAAATTCGGGCAGAATCAAAAAATGTCCATCCAACAGAGAGGTTTGACAATGAGACTGATGCAATGGACCCGCCGGGGCGCACTTGGCGCGGCCGCCGGCGCGGCGCTGGCGCTGGGTTTCGCTTTTCCCGCCGTGGCGCAGACCCCACCGGGCGTTCTGGTCGTGGGCCAGATCGCGGAGCCGAAGTCGCTGGACCCGGCCGTGGATACCGCGGTGAACGACTTCCGCATCCTGATGAACGTGTATGACGGGCTGGTGCGTTACAAATCCGGCACCCTGGAGGTGGAACCGGCCCTGGCGAAAAGCTGGGAAATCAGCGAAGATGGTACCGAAAACACCTTTCACCTGCGCGACGGCGTGAAGTTCCATGACGGGACGGATTTCGACGCCGAGGCGGTGAAATTCAACTTCGACCGCATGTTGAATGAAGACCATCCCTTCTACGACACCGGGCCGTTTCCGTTGGCTTTCTTCTTCTCGGCGATCGAGACCGTCGAGGTGGTCGATCCGCTGACGGTGAAATTCACGCTGAACGCGCCCTACGCGCCGTTCCTGTCGAACCTGGCCTATCCGACCGGCCTGATCGTATCGCCCGCCGCGGTCAGGGAACATGGCAGCGATTTCGGGCGCAACCCGTCGGGCACCGGGCCGTTCCGCTTCGTCGAGTGGCGCAGCAACGAGGCCGTGGTCGTCGAAAAGAATCCCGATTACTGGGACGGCGCGCCGCCGCTGGATGCCGTCGTGTTCCGCCCGATCACCGACTCCAACACCCGCACCGCCGAGATGCTCGCGGGTGGAATCGACCTGATGGTCGAGGTGCCGCCCGTTTCGCTGTCGGAATTCCAGAATACCGACGACTATACCGTGCACGAACAGGCCGGCCCGCATGTGTGGTTCCTGATCCTGAACGCAAAGGAAGGCCCCTTCGCAGACAAGCGCGTGCGCCAGGCAGCCAATTATGCCGTGAACAAGAAGGCGCTGGTCAATGACGTGCTGGAAGGCACTGCCGAGGTCGCAGCGGGCCCGACGCCGCCGGCCTTTGCCTGGGCGCATAACGACGATCTGGAACCCTATCCCTACGACCCCGAGAAGGCGCGTGAACTTATCGCCGCGGCGGGCGCCGAGGGGGCCGAGCTGACCTTCTATGTGACCGAGGGCGGCTCGGGCATGTTGGATCCGGTTGCCATGGGCACCGCGATCCAGGCGGACCTGGAGGCCGTGGGCTTCGACGTGAAGATCGAGACTTATGAGTGGAACACTTTCCTGGGCGAAGTGAACCCGGGGTTGGAGGGCAAGGCGGACATGGCCGAAATGGCCTGGATGACCAATGACCCCGACACGCTGCCGTTTCTGACGCTGCGCACCGAGGCCTGGCCGGAAAATGGCGGTTTCAACTCGGGCTACTATTCCAACCCCGAGGTGGACAGATTGCTCGAAGAGGCCCGCGTGGCCACCGACCAGGCGCGCCGTGCCGAACTTTACAAGAAAATGCAGGTGATCGTGCACGAGGACGCGCCCTGGGTCTTCGTTGCGAACTGGAAGCAGAACGCGGTGACCAGTGACGCGGTGAAGAATTTCCAGCTGGAGCCGTCCTTCTTCCTGCTGCTCGACGACGTGGTCAAGAACTGAGAAGGATCGGGCCGGGCATCAGCCCGGCCCGACCGGCCGCTGCGCAGCGTTTCATGCCTCCGGCGGGAGTATTTCCAACAAGATGAAGGGGCCGGCGATGGGCGGCTATATCCTGAAGCGGCTGTTGTCGGCGATCCCGGTGCTGCTGGGCATCACGGTGATCGTCTTCGCGATCATGACACTGATTCCCGGCGACCCGGCCACGGCGATCCTGGGCAGCTATGCCACGCCGGAAAACGTGGCGCGGATCAACCGCGAACTCGGCTTGGACAAACCGGTGGTGCAGCGGTATTTCATCTGGCTCGGAAATATGTTGACAGGTGATTTCGGCACATCCTTTTCCCTGGACCGTCCGGTCATCGACGAGGTGCTGGAGCGGTTCAATGCAACGCTGGTGCTGGCGGGCACGTCTTTCGTGCTGTGTTCGTTCTTTGGCATTCTTGCCGGCGTCATATCGGCCGCGCGGCAGTATGGCTGGGCCGACAAGGCGATCACCTTCGCGGTTCTGCTGGGCATTTCGATCCCGTCTTTCTTCCTTGGCATGATGATGATCCTGATCTTCGCGGTGCGGCTGCAATGGCTGCCTGTGTCGGGGATGTATGCGATCTATGGCGGCGGCGGGCTGGTGGACCTGATCAGCCACCTGACGATGCCGGCCATCGCGCTGTCGGTGGTCGCGACGGGCGTGATCGCGCGATTGTCGCGTTCTGCCATGCTGGAGGTACTGCGCCAGGATTTCATTCGGACCGCGCGGGCCAAGGGTGTGGGTGAGCGCAGGGTAATCTGGCGCCACGCGCTGCGCGCGGCGATGGTCAGCATCATCCCGGTTCTGGGCATTCAGGCGGGTTTCGTGCTGTCTGGCGCGGTTTATATCGAGATCGTCTTCCAGTGGCCGGGTGTCGGCCGGATGCTTGTCGATGCGATCCTGACCCGCGACATTCTTCTGGTTCAGGGCGGGGTTGTGTTCGTCGCGGCCTGTTATGTGATGTTCAACATCGCCGTCGACGTGGCCCAGAGCCTTCTGGACCCGAGGATCAGGACATGATGAAATTCCTGGTCCTTCTGGTTCGCAACCGTCTTGCCGCCGTGGGCGGCGTGCTGCTGCTGGTCGTGGTCCTGCTGGCGCTGGTCACGCCGTTGCTGCCGTTACAGCCGCCGAACGTGACAAACACGGCGGATCGTTTTCTTGCCCCCTTCGCGCCGGGCCACCTTCTTGGCACGGACCATCTGGGCCGCGATCTGCTGTCGCGGCTCCTGTGGGGCACGCGGCTGTCGCTGGCGGTCGGTTTCGCCGCGGCGATGATCGCGGCGACGATCGGTGCGGCGATCGGCATTGTCGCGGGGTATTTCGGGGGGCGCATCGATAATGTCATCATGCGCGGCGTCGACATGCTGATGGCCTTTCCCTATATCCTGCTGGCGCTGGCCATCGTGGCGGCACTGGGCCCGGGGCTGATGAACGCGCTGATTGCGGTGGCCGCTGTTAATGTGCCGTTTTTCGCGCGCAACATCCGCGGTATCACCGTGGGCATCGCAAACAAGGAATTCGTGGAGGCGGCCAGGCTGGCCGGGATGGGGCATTGGCGCATCATCGGGATCGAGATCCTGCCCAATGTCCTGCCGGTGATCGTGATCGCCGTGTCCACCACGATCGGCTGGATGATCCTGGAGACAGCCGGCCTGTCTTTCCTCGGGCTGGGCAGCCAGCCGCCGGTGGCCGATCTTGGCAGTATGCTGGGCGAGGCGCGATCCGCGCTTATCACCAACCCGCACACCTCGGTCGTGCCGGGCGTGATGATCCTTGTCATCGTGATGGGCATCAACCTGCTGGGTGACGGGGTGCGCGATGCGCTGGATCCGCGGCTGCGCTCGGGTGCGCTGACCCGGCCGATGCCGGCCACGACCGTGGCCCGCGATACCGTGCCGGCGCCGCGGGGCGAAGGCGTGCTTGACCTGACCGAACTGGAAACCCAGTTCCATGTCGGTAAACGGATCTTCCGCGCGGTCAACAAGGTCAGCCTGACGGTGGCACCGGGCGAATGTCTGGGCGTGATCGGCGAGAGCGGCTCGGGCAAGTCCGTGACGGCGCTCAGCATCATGGGGCTTGTTGCCTCGCCCCCCGGCGTCATCACCGGCGGGCGGGCGGATTATCGCGGCGAAGATCTGGTCGGCATGCCCTATGACAAGCTGCGCAGCCTGCGCGGCGACCGCATCGCCTATATCTTCCAGGATCCTCTGGCGACGCTTCATCCGCTCTATCGTGTCGGCGAGCAGCTCAGAGAGGCGATCCAGGTGCATCACCGGGTGGGCAGGGCAGAGGCGTGGGGCCGCGCGGTGGACCTGCTGCGGTCGGTGCGTATTCCCAATGCCGAAAACCGGGCACGAGCCTATCCGCACGAGTTGTCGGGCGGGATGCGCCAGCGGGTCGGCATTGCCATGGCGCTGGCCAACGAACCAGATATCATCATCGCCGATGAGCCGACCACCGCGCTGGATGTGACCGTTCAGGCGCAGATCCTGTCCCTGCTCGACGATCTGAGGCGCGAACGCGGACTGGCCATCGTGTTCATCACGCATGATTTCGGCGTGGTCGGCCAGCTATGCGAGCGGGTATCGGTGATGTATGCCGGCCGCATCGTCGAGGAAGGGCCGACCCGTGCGGTGCTCGATGCGCCGGCGCATCCCTACACCCGTCGGTTGATTGCCTGCGTCCCGGAGCTGGGGCAGGGGCGGCGCCGGCTGCATTCGATCCCCGGCTTGCCGCCGCCGGTAGACAACCTGCCCGATGGCTGCGCCTTCGCGCCACGATGCGACAAGGCGCAGGACGCCTGTCGCCGGTGTGAGGTCACGCTTGACACTGCAGGTGCGCGGGCGGTGCGTTGTCTGTATCCCGAAGAAGATCTTTCGGTGCAGGGGGGCACGGCATGACGCTCGCGCTGAAGCTGACAAATCTGTCCAAGACCTTCCCGGTGGACAAGCCGTGGTTCAGCCCGCCGAAGGCGATGGTGCGTGCCGTACGTCCGATAGATCTGGACGTGCCGCAGGGGCAGACGCTGGGCGTCGTCGGGGAATCGGGCTGCGGCAAGACCACGCTGGCGCGAATGCTGGTCGGGTTGTTGCAGCCCAGCACCGGCACGATAGAGATCGATGGCGCGGCCTTGGACAATGCTGATCCGGCCGTGTTCGGAAAGCGCATCCAGTATGTATTCCAGGACCCGATCAGCAGCCTGAACCCGCGCAAGACCATCCGCCAGATCGTCGAGGTTCCCCTAAGGCGCCTGCATGGGATGAACAAGGCCCAGAGGAAGAAACGGATCAGCGACATCTTTGCCGCGGTCAACCTGCGCGAAGAATTCCTGGACCGATATCCGCACGAATTTTCGGGCGGTCAGGCACAGCGCATCGGCATCGCCCGTGCACTGGCCGCCGAGGCGCGCATCCTGATCCTGGACGAACCCGTATCGGCCCTGGATGTGTCGGTGCAGGCGCAGGTGCTGAACCTGCTGGCGGATCTCAAGACAGAATTCGGCCTGACCTATCTGTTCATCACGCATGACCTGGCGGTGGTCGAGGCGGTAAGCGACCGGATCGCGGTGCTGTATTTCGGCGCGCTGGTCGAGCTCGGTCGCGCCGAGACCATTTTCAATGCGCCCAAACATCCCTATACGGAACTTCTGGCGTCCTCTGCGCCGGTGGTGGGGCGGCCGTTGACCGCTCCCGAGGGCCGCGAGACCGAACTGCCGGACCCGCTGAATCCGCCGCCGGGCTGTGCCTTCGCCGCGCGCTGCCCGCGCGCCACCGACCTGTGCCGGCGCGAAGAGCCCGTGCTGGAACCGAAAGGAAGGGATCAGTTTGCCGCCTGCCACCACCCGCTCGACCACTGAGCGCACTGCGCGTCAGAGCCGCCCGGTCCAGGTCGCGGAGGCGATCAAGGCCTGGGTGATGGAGAACGGCCTGAAAAGCGGCGACCGCCTGCCCGGCGAGGCAGAGTTGATCGAACGGTTCGGCATGTCCAAGGGGACGATCCGCGAAGCCACGCGGATTCTGGAGGCTCAGGGGCTGGTGCAGACCCGCACCGGGCCTGGCGGCGGCACGTTCCTGCGCGAGATGTCGGCGGCGCGTGCGCAGGCGCTTCTGTCCAACTATTTCTACTTCCGCGACCTGACGATCGACGACATTTATCAATTACGGCAGCTGCTGGAACCGGAAATGGCCGCTTCCCTGGCCGGCAACCTGTCCGTCGATGAACTTGCGCGGCTGGAACGCGCAATGGCGGCCTATGCAGAGCCTGCCACCTCACCCGAGGAAGAGCGTGCGCAACATGTCTCGTCGTTGCGGTTCCACGCGCTTCTGGCCGAGATGTCGCAAAACCCGCTGATGGGCTTCCTGATCGGGTTCATCGCGAATGCGCTGAGCGATCTGACGGTCTATCGAAAGCTATATGACCCGCCGAACCATGAGCTTTGGGCGCGTGGAATCGCGTATCAGCGCGAGCTTCTGGGCGCCTTGCGCACGGGCGATGCCGCGGCGGCCCGGCGGATCATGAGCGAGCACATGAAGACCGCGCACGCGCTCATGATCGGGCAGCAGGCCGAGGTGCAGCGGCGTTTTCTCAAGGCAGCGCACTGATTACCCCTTTTCATATTCTATAATGTGAATATATGTCGCGCCGATGCAACCTTTGGCCTGTGTTGACCTGTATCATACACGGCCGCGTGATTTGCCCATAGATATCGGGCTGATTTCTTGATCCGAGCGGGAGGCGACCATGCTCCGAACCCTTTTGATACTGGCCGCGGCCCTGACAGGCGGCATGGCGAATGCCGAACTTCTGGAGGTGCAACCCGCCCCGGTGACCGAGTGGAAACCCATCTACGGCGAGGTCGAGCCTCGCGATCTGATCCCGGCCCGCGCACGGATCGGCGGAACGCTGGTGGAACTGACAGTCGAAGCCGGCGAGCGGGTCGAGGCCGGGACCAGGATCGCCCGGGTCGAGGATGACAAGCTGCAGTTCCGCCTGGACGCAATCGACGCGCAACTGGGTGCCCTTCGTACGCAATTGCAGACCGCCCGTACCGAGCTGGAGCGGGGTCAGTCGCTCAGTGAGCGGGGGGTTATCACGCAGCAACGGCTGGATCAGTTGCAGTCCAGCGTGGATGTGCTTGAAAATCAGATCAAGAGCACGCAGGCAGAACGTCTGGTCATTGCACAGCAGGTCTCCGAAGGCGATGTCATGTCCCCGGTGGCCGGTGTCGTTCTGTCGGTGCCTGTGGCGCAAGGATCGGTCGTCACCCCGGGAGAGACCGTGGCGCAAATCGCCGGCGGCGGGGTTTTCCTGCGCCTGGCCCTGCCCGAGCGGCACGCCCCGAGCCTGAAAGTGGGCGAGGAGATCGAGATCGGTACGGCTGCCGGCGGACGCACCGGCAAGCTGATCAAGATCTATCCGCGCATCGAGGGTGGCCGCGTGCTGGCCGATGTCGAGGTCGACGGCCTGAACGACCGGTTCATCGGGCTTCGGGTGCCGGTGCGCTTGCCGGTTGGCAAGCGCCCGGCGCTTCTGGTGCCGCAATCGGCGGTCGAGATCCGGTCCGGGCTGGATTTCGTGACGGTGCAGTCCGATGACGCGCCGCTGGACCGTGTCGTGGTTCCCGGCGAGGTCTTGATGCGCGACGGCGCGCCCTGGGTGGAAATCCTGTCGGGTCTGTCGGCGGGAGACATGGTGGTAGTCTCCGATGAGTGAATTCGATCCCGAAAATGCCCCGCTGGGCCTGGCCGGCCGGCTGACCCGCGCGTTCATCGCATCGCCGCTGACGCCGCTGTTTCTTATGGCTTCGCTGGCTGTCGGCCTGATCGCGCTTGTTTCATTGCCGCGCGAGGAAGAGCCGCAGATCTCGGTTCCGCTGGTCGACATTCATGTGCAGGCCCCCGGCCTGAAGGCCGAGGATGCGGTCAAACTGGTGACGGAACCGCTGGAAACCATCGTCAAGGGAATCGACCGGGTCGAGCATGTCTATTCCCAAACAAGGGATGACCAGGTGATGGTCACGGCTCGTTTCGAGGTGGGCTTGTCCGCCGACACCGCGATCCTGCGCGTGCGCGACGAGATCCTGTCGAATCTCGACCGGATACCAAAGGGCATACCCGAACCGATGGTCGTGGGCCGGGGCATCAACGACGTTGCCATCGTGTCCCTGACCTTTGCTCCGGCCGAGGGTGTCACCGGTGTCACCGCGGCTGACCTCACCCGCGTTGCGCGCGAGGTCAAGGTCGAACTGACCAAGATCGAGGATGTCGGGCTGACCTACCTGGTCGGCGAGACGAAGCATGCCCTGCGTATCGCGCCCGACCCGGCGAAGCTGGCGCTTTATGGCGTCACTCTGCAACAGTTATCGGCCAAGATCGAGGGCGCGAACAGCGCCGCGCCGGCGGGCCTGGTGCGCGATCAGCGGCAACAGATCGGACTGATCCTGGGAAGAACCCTGAAAACGCCGGAGGACATCGGCAACCTGGAGGTCACGACGCGGGACGGACGCACGGTCTATGTGCGTGACCTGGCCAATGTGGCCTTCGTCAGCGACCTGAACGAGAACCACGTCGCATCGTTGCACCATGCCGATGACGGCGGCGTGACGCGCGCGCCCGCAGTGACGCTGGCGCTGGCCAAACGGGCCGGGGCCAACGCGGTGACCGTGGCCGAGAAGATCCTGCACCGGACGCATGAGATGGAGGGACGTATCATCCCCGAATCCATCGAAGTCGAAGTCACGCGCGACTATGGTGAAACAGCCAATGAGAAAGCCAACGAACTGTTGTTTCACCTTGGGCTGGCAACGGTTTCCATCGTGGCATTGGTTCTGGTGGCCATCGGCTGGCGCGAGGCCGTGGTCGTGGCCATCGTTATCCCGGTGACGATCCTGCTGACGCTCTTTGCCGCCTATGTGATGGGCTATACGCTGAACCGGGTGTCGCTT
>JADQCD010000195.1 GCA_016278285.1 Actibacterium sp. | reverse complement strand
ACCGGGACGCATTCCTGCGCAGATAGGAAACCGGGCAGTGCGCAACGCCCCGTCAGACGATTGACGGGGCGTTGTCGTGCCAGCCGCTCAGCTGTCGCAAATCCCCTGCAACCGCACCCAATCGGCATCCGACAGGGCCGGGGCCGGATCGTGGTCGCGCATCGGATCGGCCTCGATCAGTGGCAATACCGTCTCTCCCGAGGGGTCGATCGCCCTTGCATAGGGCGTCGAAGGGACCTTTGCGGCGGCAAAATAATCGAGCAGAATCCGCGGCGGCACGGCTGTCGGCCGTTGGCCGATGAGCGTCCGGGCATAGCTGTCGAGGGCCTCATCCGACATCGTGCCGGTGGTCAGCAGGCGGAAAGTGGCGATCGGGCCGGTCGCCCGCAGCATTCGCGAAAGCGGATCGTTCAGGTCGGCGCGGGCCTTTTCTGCCAGGACGAAACCGGCGGCGACGGCCAGATCCTGATGATCTTCGATCACGCTGCGATTCAACAGCACGATCCCGCCCGGCAGATGCCCCGCCATGGGCTGCCCGCCAGCCAGGACAATCGGCGATGGTGCGGCGGCGGGCAACAGCCAGGCGCCCAACCTGGCCAATGCGCGATCACCTGCGGGGCTGTGACATTGCGGGCCGTTGATGCGAGTGATGCGGGCCAGCAATTCGCGGCCGATCTCGGCGCGGACCGTGGACGGAACGACCTGGATCGTGTGGCGGCGCAAGGCGCCGGGCATCCAGAACACCAGCAGCCCGATCACCAGTGCCAATGCTGAACCCAACAACACTTGGCGTAAACGACCGGGCCGCGGGCGGGCGCGTTCGATCGCCGCGATAACGGTTCCGATCGCGGCGATCATCGTCTCGTCCTCGATCTCAAGCTCTTCGCCGCTGTCGGTGCCGGGGGTAAAAAGGGCTGGCAGGGTGTCGGGGTTTCGCCGCTCGACCGCGGCCAGAGACCAATGGGTCAGCGCCGCATCGTTGTGATCGCTTATTACCAGCGACGCATCGCCGAAAGACACGATGACGTCGCGCCGCTGTGCCCCGGGCGCTTCGCGCCAGAGCGCGGGACATTCCAGCCGTTGGTATTGTGAAAGCGCCGTCATCGCGGCCGTGTTCCTGCCCGTCCGATTTTACAGAACCACATCATGCTATCGTCCTGCCCGCAAGACCACAATCTTGTGCCCGGTTCGGGTCAGTCCTTCAGATCCCGGGCCATCTGGCGCAATTCGAACTTCTGGATCTTGCCGGTGGATGTCTTGGGCAGGTCGACGAATACCACCCGCTTTGGCGTCTTGAAGCCTGCCAGGTGTTCGCGGCAGAAGGCGATCAGCGCCTCCTCCGACACGGTTTCCCCCTCGCGCAATTCCACGAAGGCGCAGGGCACTTCGCCCCAGGTCTCATCCGGCTTGGCGACCACGGCGCACAACTCGACGGCCGGATGGTGCATCAATACGCCCTCGACTTCGACCGAACTGACATTCTCTCCGCCCGAAATGATGATGTCCTTGGCGCGGTCTGTAATCTTGATATAGCCGTCCGGATGGCGGAAGGCCACGTCGCCCGAGTGGAAATATCCGCCCGCAAAGCCTTCCCGCGTGGCGGGCGCGTTCTTGTAATAGCCCTTCATCACGATATTGCCGCGCATCATGATTTCGCCCGTCGTTTCACCGTCGCGGGGCACGGCTGCCATGTTCTGGTCCAGAACGGTGGCTTCTTCCAGCATCGGCATGGCGACCCCGGTGCGCGCCTTGATCGCGGCCCGGTCGGCCTGCGGCAGCTCGTCCCACAGATCCTCTTGCCAGGTGCATTCGGTGGCGGGCCCATAGGTTTCGGTCAGCCCGTAGACCTGCGTGACGTTGAAACCCAGCGGCTCGATCTTCGCGAGCGTCGCGGCCGGTGGCGGCGCCCCGGCGGTGAACACCTCTACCACATGGTCGAACGGCATCCGGTCCTCTTGCTTCGCGTTGACGATGGCGTTCAGCACGATCGGCGCGCCACCGAAATGCGTGGCCCCGTCGACAGAGATCGCGTGATAGATATTCCTGGCGGTAATGTCCCGGCAGCAGATGATCGTGCCGCCAAGCGCCGGTATCATCCAGGGGTGGCACCAGCTGTTGCAGTGAAACAGCGGCACGATGGTCAGCAGCCGCGGATGCATGACCATCCGCCAGGAAATGATCTGCCCCATGGTCGACAGATATGCCCCGCGGTGGTGATAGACCACGCCCTTGGGCTGTCCCGTGGTGCCGGAGGTATAGTTGAGGGAGATGCTCTCCCACTCGTCCTCGGGCATGATCCATTGGAACCCGGCGTCGCTTGTGGCCAGAAGATCCTCGTATTCGGCATGTTTGCCCGACGGCTGTTGCCCCGCCTGGTGGTCGGCCACTTCGACGATTTCCGGCGCCGCGTCCTGGCCCATGCGTGATATCGCATCCTCCGCGAGTGGCAGAAGGGAGCTGTCGCACAGCAGCAATTTGGCCCCGCCATGCGACAGGATGTAGGTGACGGTTTCGGCTTCGAGCCGTGTGTTGATCGTGTTCAGGACCGCGCCGCAGGCCGGCACGCCGAAATGCGCCTCCACCTGGGCGGTGATGTTGGGCAGCAGCGTGGCCACGACATCGCCGGGGGCAACACCACGCGCGGCCAGCCCCGCGGCCAGGCGCGTCACGCGTTCGTGCATCTGGGCATAGGTGTGACTGCGCCCGCGATCGACCAGCGCCTGGCGATGCGGGAAAACGTCGGCCGCCCGGTTCAGATGCGACAGCGGCGTCAACGGCACATGGTTGGCCGCACATTTTTCCAGCCCGGTTTCATCGGCAAGCCAGCCCATGCTTTCCTCCCTGTCCTGTAGCGCGATATTGGCGTTGCAGACGCGTGATGGAAAGGGGGCAATTGCACCTTGGCGCCCCTGTCCCGGCCGCGATAGATTCATTCCATGATCATCTCGCGCGGGCGCCGCTTCATCTTCGTTCATATCCCCAAGACCGGGGGCACCGCGCTTGCGCTGGCGCTGGAGGCGCATGCGCTGGCCGACGACATCCTGATCGGCGACACGCCCAAGGCCCGGCGGCGCCGGCGGCGGCTGAAGGGCGTGCAGACCGGCGGGCGTCTTTGGAAACATTCACGGCTGAGCGATATCGACGGCTTGGTGACGCCTGAAGAGATCGCGGATTTTTTCACCTTCACGCTGGTGCGAAACCCGTGGGATCGCGTGGTCAGCTATTACCACTGGTTACGGCGCCAAACCTTCGAGCATCCCGCCGTGGCCCTGGCCAGGGCGCATGATTTCAGCGCTTTTCTGAACGCGCCGCACACGCAGGCCACTTTGGGGGCCGAAAGCTATGGCCTGTATATGCGCGACGCGGACGGGGTCGAACGATGCGGCGCGTTCGTGCGGTTGGAACATCTGGACACCGATCTCGCCCCTGTCCGCGCGCATCTGGACCTGCGTCTGGATGACATTCCCCGCCGGAATGTTTCGGACCGCCGGCGCGACTACCGCAGTTATTACAGCGCGGCAGATGCCGAACAGGTCGCCCGCCTGGCCGCCGAGGATATCGCCCGGTTCGGTTATCGCTTCGGGTGATCGTTCGGATTGTCGTCAAATCCGTGTCAATCATGTCCCCTTTGCGAATATCTTCCGTTGGTAAGCGTTAATGCCACAATTCATGTCGCCTGGTGCCGAAATTTTGACCATCTGTCCGGTTCTTGTGCACGGGCGTGGCAGGCACAAGCCTGTGCGCGCCGCCGCGATCGACGTGAGGCAGATTGATGCTGGTGCCATGGAAACGGCCTTTTGGCGGGCCGAAGAAGCCGGACAAGGCCTTGCCGCGTGCCGGTGGCCTGACAAAGGGGGCCTTCGTGGCGACCCCGGATGGCTGGTGCCCGGCCGAAAATCTGGTGCCGGGCACTTTGGTGCTGACCTTCGACGACGGGCTGAAACGTCTGCGCGAGCTGCGCCGGCAAGGAATCTGGACCGGCAAGGGCCCGTTTCCCGAGCTGACCTGGCCGCTGGACGTTCCGCGCGGGGTGCTGGGCAATCGTTCTGCCATGCTTCTTCCGCCCGATCTGAACCTGCTGATCGAATCCGATCTTGCGGAAGAACTTTATGGCGATCCCTTTGCATTGATCCCGATAAAGGCGCTGGATGGCGTCCTGGGGATCGAGCGTACGCCCCCGAACGGGCCGCAGGAGGTGGTGAACCTGATCTTCGATGCCGATCAGGTGATTTTCGTCAATGGATCGTCGCTTGTGCATTGTCCGTTGGTGCCCGGCCAGACCGATGAGGGTTACAACCTGCTTCGGGGCAAGGCCGCGCGCGAGGTGGCGCAGGACTTCGCGGCAAACGGCGCGCCTTCCGGCGACGCGCCGATCCTTTCCGCTCAGGCGGCGCGTGCCGCGGGGGCGAAGCGCCCATAAAAGGTTTCACCGCTTTCGGCCATCTCGCGCAGCAGCGCCGGGGCTGCGAAGCGGTCGCCGTGAAGCGTGGCCAGCCCGTCGCACAGGTCCACCGCATGCGCGGCACCGATCATGTCCAGCCATGAAAACGGCCCGCCGGACCATGGGGCGAAGCCCCAGCCCAGGATCGCGCCGACATCGCCTTCGCGGATGTCGGTCAGCACGCCATCCTCAAGGGCGCGAACAGCCTCCAGAACCTGGGCGAACAGCAGGCGGTGCTGCACTTCGGGCAGTTCGGGCTGATCTGCTGCCACCGGATATCGCGCGGCCAGCCCGTCCCACAGCCCGATGCGCTTGCCCTTGTCGTCATAGGCGTAAAAGCCCGCTTTCGCCTTGCGGCCCAGCCGACCCTCGTCGGCCATCCAGAAAAGCACCTCGTCCACTGCCGCGTCGGGATAGGCATCGCCCATTGCCGCCTTGGTGGCCCTGGCGATCTTCACCCCGAGGTCGATCGAGGTTTCATCCACCAGTTGCAGAGGCCCCAGCGGCATGCCGACCAGTTTGGCGGCATTCTCGATCAGCGGCGGCGTGACACCCTCGGCCACCATTCGGATACCTTCGTTGATGTAGGGAATGATGCAGCGGTTGGCATAGAAAAACCGCGCGTCGTTGACCACGATCGGTGTCTTGCGGATCTGGCGCACGAAATCCAGAGCCTTGGCCACCGCGACATCGCCGGTTTCCCGGCCCTTGATGATCTCGACCAGGTTCATCTTTTCGACGGGTGAGAAGAAATGGATGCCGATGAATTGTTCGGGCCGCTGGCTGGCCCGGGCCAGGTCGGTGATCGGCAGGGTCGAGGTGTTGGTGGCGAAGATGCAGTGGTCTCCGACGATCGCCTCGGCCTTTTGCGTGACCTCGGCCTTCACGCCCGGATCCTCGAAAACCGCCTCGATAATCATGTCGCAGCCTTTGAGCGCATTGTAGTCGGCGGTCGCCGTGATCCGGCCCAGGACCTGTTCCTTCTTCTCGGGCGTGGCCTTGCCGCGCTTGATGCCCTTGTCCATGTAATCGGCGGTGTGTGCCTTGCCGCGCTCGGCGGCCTCCTGCGCCTGGTCGACGAGCACAACGTCGATCCCCGCCTGCGCAGCGACCAGCGCGATCCCCGCGCCCATCATTCCCGCGCCCAGCACGCCGACCTTTTCGACCATCTGGTCCGGCACATCGGGCCGATTCGCGCCCTTTTCCAGCGCCTCCTTGTTGACGAACAGCGAGCGGATCATCGCCGCCGAGGACGGGTTCATCATCACATGGGTGAACCACCGCGCCTCGATCCGCAGGGCGGTATCGAAGGGCACGAGCGCGCCCTCGTAAACCGCCGACAGCAGGGCCCTGGCGGCAGGATAGACGCCTTGTGTCCGGCCCATCACCATGGCAGAGGCGCCTACGAAGGTCATGAAACCTGCGGGGTGATAGGGCGTGCCGCCGGGCATCTTGTAGCCCTTGGCGTCCCACGGTTTGACCAGATCGTCGTCAGAGGCGCCGAGCACCCATTCCTTCGCCGCGGCGACGGGATCGGCCACCACCTCGTCAATGAGACCGGCGGATTTCGCCTTCTTGGGGTCCGAGAGCCTGCCCTCCAGCAGGAAGGGGGCCGCCGCCATCGCCCCCAGCTTGCGCACCAGCCGCGTGGTGCCGCCCGCCCCGGGAAAGATACCCACCATGATTTCTGGCAGGCCGATCCTGGCCTTCGGGTTGTCGGCGGCGAAGATGCGGTGACAGGCAAGCGGGATCTCCAGCCCGATTCCGACCGCCGTGCCCGGCAGCGCGGCCGCGATCGGTTTGCCGCCCTTGTTGCGGTCGTCCATCCCCGCGCGCTCGATCTTTCGCAAGATGCGATGCATCCGCATGATGCCGTCGAAAATGCCCTTGGCCGGGTCTCCGCCCGCGCTGTCGCGCATGGTGGCGAGGATGTTCAGGTCCATCCCGCCGGCGAAATCCTTCTTGGCCGAGGTGATGACGATGCCCTTCACCCTGTCGTCGGCCAGTGCCGCGTCGATCCCGGCGTCAAGTTCGGCCAGAGCATCAAATGAAAGCACGTTCATGCTCTTGCCCGGAACGTCCCATGAAAGCGTGGCGATGCCGTCACTATCGGTGGCGTAATGGAATTCGGTCATTTCTGCTCTCCCGTCTCGGGGGTGAAAAAGGCCCGGTCGGTCATTCCGGTATATCGAGGGGGCTGGCGTCCTTGCGGGTGAAGGTGGCTTCGCCGCCCGCCCGCTCAAGGCGCAGGTCCACGTCGGAATAGGTCACGACCTCGTCCCGGGCCTTGCTGCCGATCACCAGGAATTGCACATCGGCATCCGTGTTGTTGACGAAGCAATGCCCGTCGGGGTCGCCTGCCGGGAAGGCGGCGCAGTCGCCGGGCTGCATCACCGTCTCGCCCGCGTCCTGCACCAGTGTGCATTCGCCCTTCGTCACCATCACGAACTCGTCCTCGTTCCGATGCCAGTGACGCAATGACGACCGTGCGCCAGGCTCCAGGATCACGAGGTTGGCGCCGAACTGCGTCAGTCCTCCGGCCTGACCCAGCCGGAGAGAACGGCGCCCGGCCATCTGGCTGGCATAGGGTTCGGGATAGATCGAGCCGGTCTTCAGCGGCACGTCCTTCAAATTGATGACAGGCATCTCACGCCCTTTCGATGATCGTCGCGGCCCCCATGCCCGAGGCCACGCACAAGGTGGCAAGCCCGGTGCCCTTTCCGGTGCGCTCCATCTCGTCGAGGAGCGTGCCCAGGATGATCGCCCCGCTGGCGCCCAGCGGATGACCCATGGCGATCGCGCCGCCATTGACGTTCACCCGGTCAGGGTCGGCGCCGAACGCCTGCAGAAAACGCAGCACGACCGCCGAGAACGCCTCGTTCACTTCGAAAAGGTCGATGTCGGATATTCCCATCCCGGCGGCCTTCAACGCCTTCTCGGTGGCCGGCACCGGGCCGGTCAGCATGATCGTGGGGTCCGTGCCAACCTTCACGGCCGACCGGATGCGCGCGCGCGGCGTCAGGCCGTGGGCCTCTCCAAACGCCTTGCTGCCCACCAGCATGCCCGCTGCGCCGTCGACGATGCCGGAAGAGTTGCCCGCATGGTGAATATGCTCGATCCGCTCCAGATGCGGGTATTTCATGATCGCCAGCTTGTCGAAGCCGGGCATGACCTCGCCCTGCTCCCTGAACGACGGCTTGAGCGCCCCCAGCGACTGCATGTCGGTGTCGGGGCGCATATGTTCGTCGTGATCAAGGATCGGCAACCCGTTGATGTCGCGCACAGGAATCACGGAGTTGTCAAATCGCCCCTCGGTCCAGGCACGCGCCGCGCGTTTCTGCGATTCGACAGCCAGCGCGTCGGCGTCATCCCGCGAAAAGCCGAACTCGGTCGCGATAATGTCGGCCGCAATCCCCTGGGGAACGAAATAGCTTCTCATCGCCACGCTCGGGTCCACCGCCACCGCCGCGCCGTCCGACCCCATCGGCACGCGGCCCATCATCTCGACCCCGCCCGCAACATAGCCCGCCCCGGCGCCCGCGGTAATCTGATGCGCGGCCAGGTTCACCGCCTCCAGCCCGCTGGCGCAGAAACGGTTTATCGACAAGCCCGGTACGCTTTCGGCAAAATCCGAGGCCAGGACCGCGGTGCGCGCAAGACAGCCGCCCTGCTCGCCGACCTGCGTGGCGTTGCCCCAGATCACGTCCTCGATGGCGGCGGCGTCAAGCCGGGACCGTTCCTTCAATGCGTTGAGCACCAGCGCCGACAAGCGCACCGAAGTGACCTCATGCAGGGCGCCGTCCTTGCGGCCCTTCCCGCGCGGGGTCCGCACGGCATCATAGATATAAGCGTCGGTCATCGTTGCCTCTCTTGCTTCTCAGGCCCGGTCCGACGGGTTTCCGGGCATCAGATCATAGGGATGCTTCCAGCCGGGCAATGCGGCCACGCGGTCCAGCCAGGCGCCGATATCGGGGTAATCGGCGCGGTCGAAGCCGAAGGGTTCGGGATAAAACAGGTAGCCGCAGCAGGCCAGGTCGGCGATCGTCGGCTGATCGCCCACCAGCCAGTCACGCCCGTCGAGCGCCGCGTCCAGCACCTTCAGCGCCGATTTCATGCGGCCTGTCAGCCATTTGATGACTTCGGGCGAGCGCTTTTCCTCTGGCAGGAAGTTCATCATGAAACGCAGGGCCCCGGCCTGGCTGGACATCTTGTGATTGTCCCAGAACACCCATCGCAGCACCTCGCGCCGGGCGTCGGCGCTGCGCCCGCCGAATTTTCCGGTCTTCGAGCTGACGTAATCCTGAATCACACCGGATTGCGACAGGGTGACGTCACCATCCACCATGACCGGAACCTCGCCCATCGGGTTGATCGCCCGGAAGGCCGGACTGCGCGTCTCACCGTTGAAGAAATCGACGAAGATCGGCTCCCACTCGGCGCCGGCCAGTTCCAAGGTCAGCGCCGCCTTGTAGGCATTGCCGCTTTCGCCGAAGCAATAGAGCTTGATCGTCATGGTGCTGCTTCCTCTGATGTTGCATGTTTCCCGCCGGTGGTGATTGAGTATTTTTGGCAAGATGAATAAGCGGCGCGTTGTCAGTAACCGGGCATTAACCTTAACGTGCAATGGATGGTGTCGCGGAACAGGCTGGAGAGCCGATGACCGCGCAAGGTGAAGGCGCCCCGCTTTGCCCCATGGGCCCGGGCCTGCGCAGGGCGGGGCGCGACATCCGCTTCATCTTGCCCCAAATACTCCCGCCGGAGGCGGTCCCGCATCTGTCGCATGCGCTGCGTCATCGTTTTCTGGCCTCCAACTCGGCGTTGAACAGGCGCAGCCGGTGGGCAAGGTTGTCCTCATCCGTCACGCTGTCGAAATTTTCGAACAGGAACGACAGGGCCTCGCCTTCATCAAGCCCGGCTTCGGCAGCAAAGCGTTTCAGCCGGCGATAACCGTCTTCCGTCATGGCGACGGGAAAGCGCCGGGTCAGTCGGAACCGTTTCGGCATTGGTTCGGCTCTCCCTCAGTCGGTTCAGAAACTGACCGCATCCAGTGACATCACCGGCCCGGCGCCGCTCTGGATGCGGGCCAGGTGCATCGACGTTGCGGGCAATTGCCGGGCCATGTAATAGCGCCCGGTGGCCAGCTTGGTGCGGTAGAACTTCGCATCGCCGGCGCCATGCGCAAGCGCTTCGGTCGCCGCCTTTGCCATCCGTGCCCACATCAGCCCCAGGCAGACATGACCGAAAAGCTGCATGAAATCGTAGGACCCCGAAAGCGCGCTGTCGGGATCCTTCATTCCGGTTTCCATGAAAAACATCCCTGCGGCTTGCAAGTCTTTGGATGCTTTCTTGAGCGGGTCGAGGAAATCTGCCTCAAGGGTTCCGTCCGTTTCATTTTCCTTGATGAAAGTCTTGACCATCTCGAAGAAGACGATCATGTGCCTGCCTCCGTCCTGGGGCAACTTGCGGCCCACCAGGTCGAGCGCCTGGATTCCGTTGGCACCCTCGTAGATCATGGCGATGCGGGCGTCGCGGGCGAATTGCGACATTCCCCATTCCTCGATATAGCCGTGCCCGCCGAAAACCTGTTGTGCAAGCACGGTGCTGTCGAACCCCTTGTCGGTAAGGAACCCCTTGATGACCGGTGTAAGCAGGGAGATCATGCCCTCTGCCTCGGCATCGTCCTTGCGGTTGGCGCGGTCGATCAGTTGGGCCCCCCAGAAGGTGAAGGCCCGCGCGCCCTCGACAAAGCTTTTCTGGTCGAGCAGCATCCGACGCACATCGGGGTGGACGATGATCGGATCGGCCGGGCCGTCGGGGTTTTGCGCCCCCGTCGCGGCGCGCCCCTGAAGGCGGTCGCGCGCATAGGTCCGGGCGTTTTGCCAGGCTGCCTCGGCCTGGGCATAGCCCTGCAGCCCCACGCCCAGCCGCGCCTCGTTCATCATCGTGAACATCGCGCGCATTCCCTTGTGCAGTTCACCGACCAGGTAGCCGGTCGCGCCATCGTAGTCCATTACACAGGTGGCATTGCCGTGGATGCCCATCTTTTCTTCGATCTTGCCCACGTTCACGGCGTTGCGCGGGCCCAGTGTGCCATCGGCGTTGACCATGAATTTAGGCACCAGAAACAAGGAGATGCCCTTGGTTCCGGCACCGCCGCCCGGGGCTTTCGCCAGCACCAGGTGGATCACGTTCTGGGCCATGTCATGGTCGCCCGCCGAGATGAAGATCTTCTGGCCGGTCACGGCGTATGAGCCGTCGTCACGCGGTTCCGCCTTCGTTCTGATAAGGCCCAGATCCGTGCCGCAATGCGGCTCGGTCAGGTTCATCGTGCCGGTCCATTCCAGGCTGACCATCTTCGGCAGGTAGGTCGCTTTCTGGTCATTCGACCCGTGCGCCAAAAGGGTGTTGATCGCGCCGTGGGTCAGGCCCTGGTACATGTTGAGCGCCATGTTGGCCGAGACCATGATCTCGCCCACTGCCGTGCCCAGCAGATAGGGCAGACCCTGGCCGCCGAATTCCTCTGGCAAGTCCAGGCCGTTCCAGCCGCCCTGACGAATTTCTTCGAAGGCTTCGCCAAAACCCTCGGGGGTGTGGACCGTTCCGTTTTCCAGGCGGCAGCCCTGCTTGTCGCCCACGGTATTCAGCGGTGCCAGGACCTCGGTCGCCAGCTTGCCGGCCTCGCCCAGGACAGCAGCGGTGAATTCGCGCGACAATTCTTCGTATCCCGGAATTTCGGAGTCGTCGGCTTCCAGGAGGTCGTGCAGCACGAACTGAATGTCCTGGACGGGGGCGGAATAGATCGGCATCGGACTCTCCCTATTCGGCGGCGTCGTTGCTGCAGGTTCGGCTCAACTGTGCCTCGGCCCAGGCCATCTGCGCCTTCAGCTCGGCGATTGCCTCGTCCAGATCGGCGCGCTGTTGTTCCAGGTCGATGAGATGGGTGCGGGCGGCTTCATGCGCGCGGCGCAACTGCGTTTCCTGGCGGTCTCCGATGTCGTAAAGATCCAGAAGCTGGCGAATTTCCTCAAGGCTGAAGCCGAAGCGCTTGCCGCGCAGGATCAGCTTCAGCCTTGCGCGGTCGCGGCGCGTGAAAAGGCGTTTCTGGCCCTCGCGCACGGGAAACAACAATTCCTTGGATTCGTAAAAACGCAAGGTGCGTGGCGTTACGTCGAAGACCTCGCACATCTTTCGTATCGGCATCAATCCGTCGGTCATAGGCACACGTCCTGCTTGCCCGTCACTGCCTGGAGTCTGTGGCCGGCAGCGCCGCGATGCAAGTGAGGTTGACGTGAACGTAAAGAAAACGTGACGTCATGCGCGGGGCGGCAGGCGGATCATGCCATGCGTAACCGAAATGATGCGGCCGAAGGTCTTTGTCCGTCAGTCCTGCCGGGTGGCGACATCGTCCCGCAGTTTCTGAAGATCCCTGATTGCCTCGGCCAGTTCGGCGTATTGCTTGCGAAGCACGTCGAGTTGCCGGTCGGCAAGTTCTACCCAGGCTTTCATTTGCGCTTCGGTGCCCTGATCATGGTATATTTCAAGCCACTGGCGAATTTCTTCCAGGCCGAAACCAAAGCGGCGGCCGCGCAGGACAAGGGTCATCCGGGCCACTTCTCGCGGGGTGTACAAGCGCGTGCGCCCCTCTTTCACCGGGGAAAGGAGTTCAATGTATTCGTAATAGCGCAGGGTGCGCGGGGTCACGTCGAACTTTGCGCACATTTCCTTGAATGTCAGGTTCCGCTCGGCCAACGCCGCCCTCCGTTGCTGTCGGATGACGTGACGTTATTCCCATACCGGTGCTGGTGCAAACCGGTTCATTCCCCGCAAGACGAACGCGTGGGACGGCACCCCGTTCGCGCCGGGGATTGAAATTTGCGCTTGAAGGGCGCCGGGCAAGGGCCAATAACCGTGACGAGGAGAGCTGCCAATGGATGAGACGAAAGCGAAATTCGCGCGACAATTCATCGAGGCAATTCCGCATGCGGCGGCGATGTCAATGCGTCTGGATCACATCGGCGATGGTGTGGCCGAGATTTCGATGCCTTATGACGCGCGGCTGGTGGGCGACCCGCAGACCGGCGTGATTCACGGCGGCGCGGTCTCTTCACTCATGGATACCTGCGGTGGCGCCGCGGTCATCAGCCATCCGGACGCCCCGTCGGGCACGGCGACGCTGGACTTGCGGATCGATTACATGCGCCCGGCCTCGCCCGGGCAGCGAATTATCGCGCGGGCCGAATGCTATCACGTCACGCGCACCGTGGCTTTCGTTCGGGCCACCGCGACCGACGAGGATCGCGAAAGGCCGGTCGCATCGGCGGCCGGGGCTTTCATGGTCGAGCGACCGCCGGAGGCGGATGCATGAGACGAAGACAGCCCGAGCCGGTCCAGGTTGTCAAGCAACGCCGCGATGCCGCGTTGAACGCGTTGATTCACGGTGTGCCGTATATTGGCTATCTCGGCATCGAATTCGACCGTCGTGGCGACGAGTTGACGGCGATCCTGCCCTATCGCGACGACCTGATCGGCAACCCGATGCTGCCGGCGCTGCATGGTGGTGTCACCTCGGCGTTTCTGGAGGTGACGGCGATCATCGGGATGAGCTGGTCGATTCTGTGGGAGCAGATGGAAAACGGGGATCTGGATCCGATGACGCTGGACCCTCGGCACTTGCCGCGGATGCCCAAGACCATCGATTTCACCGTCGACTACCTGCGCTCGGGCCTTCCGCGTGACGCCTATGCCCGGGCGCGGGTCAATCGCTCGGGGCGACGTTACGCCAGCGTCCATGTCGAAGGCTGGCAGGACAATCGCACCCGGATCTTCGCGCAGGCGACCGGGCATTTCCTGATGCCGCCGCGCAATGGCTGATACGGCGCCGCGTCTGAGCCACCGGCGCGTTCTGCACATTGCGCTGCCGATCGTCCTGTCCAACGCGACGGTGCCGATCCTGGGGGCGGTGGATACCGGCGTCATCGGGCAGCTTGGCCAGGCGGCGCCGATCGGCGCGGTGGGCATCGGCGCGATCATCATCACCGGCATCTACTGGATCTTCGGATTCCTGCGGATGGGAACCACCGGCCTGACCAGCCAGGCAAGGGGGGGCGGTAACGGGGCCGAGGTCGATGCGCTGCTGACACGGGTGTTGATGATCGGCTTTTCGGCGGGCGCGGCGCTGATCGTCCTGCAATGGCCGCTGTTCCGCGCCGCCTTCCTGGTCGCGCCGGCAAGCGGCGAGGTCGAGGGGTTGGCGCGCGACTATATCGGGATTCGCGTGTGGTCTGCCCCGGCGATGATTGCGCTTTACGGCGTCAACGGCTGGCTGATCGCGCTGGAACGCACGCGTGCCGTTCTGGCGATCCAGGTCTGGATGAACGGGCTGAACATCGCGCTTGATCTATGGTTCGTGACCGGGCTTGGCTGGGGGGTCGAGGGCGTGGCGCTGGCGACCTTCCTGGCCGAATGGTCGGGGCTGGCGCTGGGGCTCTGGCTGTGCCGCGATGCCTTTGGCGGCGCAGCCTGGAAGGACTGGCCGCGGGTATTCGATCCGGTGCGGCTGAAGCGGATGGCCCAGGTCAATTCCGATATCCTGATCCGGTCGCTGCTGTTGCAGGCGGTGTTCATCTCGTTCCTGTTCACAGGCGCCCGTTTCGGTGACGTCACCCTGGCGGCAAACCAGATCCTGCTGCAATTCCTGAACGTCACCGCATATGCGCTGGATGGGTTCGCCTTCGCCGCAGAGGCGCTGGTGGGCTTTGCACTCGGCGCGCGGGCGCGCGTCGCGCTGCGCCGCGCGGCCCTGCTGACCAGTTTCTGGGGGCTGGTCTGCGTATCCGGACTGTCAGCCGCATTCGCCCTTTTCGGCGGGGACATCATTGACGTGATGACTACCGCGCCCGAAGTCAGGGACGCCGCCCGCGCCTATCTGATCTACATGGTCGCCGCGCCGCTGCTGGGCCTTGCGGCCTGGATGTTCGACGGGATCTTCATCGGGGCGACCCGCACCGCGGACATGCGCAACATGATGGCGCTGTCCTTTGTCGTCTATGTGGCGGCCGCGCTGGTTCTGGTGCCGGCCCTGGGCAATCACGGGCTTTGGCTGGCCTTTCTCATCTCGTTCGCGGCGCGGGGCGCGACGCTGGCACTGCGATATCCGGCCCTGGAGGCTGCCGCCGAAGCCTGACTGGTTTCGCGCCCCTGCCAGAGGATCTGAAGGACACGCTCGATCGGGCGTCCGATGGCCGCGCGACGCAGAAAGGCGCGCGTCGCGCGCGATTTTGAACCTCGCAGGTTGTGCCAGATGGCAATCTCGCTCACAGCCAGTTCGTTCGTCCGGTCCCGACGGCGTCGGCCACGGTTTCGAACCCGTCCTGCGCCAAAAGGGCGTCGAGGCCGCGAACGATGCGGGGCACCAATGACAGGCCCTGATAGACCATCGCCGAATAAAGCTGCACCGCCGAGGCCCCGGCGCGGATCTTGGCATAGGCCTGTTCGGCCGAGCCCACCCCGCCGACGCCGATCAGCGGCAGCGCGCCATCGGTAAGCTGTGACAGCTGCGCTAGTACACGGGTGGATTTCTCGAACAGGGGCGCGCCTGACAACCCCCCGGACTGATCCATTTGGTGGTCGGTCAGGCGCGCCCGGTCCAGCGTCGTGTTGGTGGCGATGATCCCGTCCAACCCGCTGGACAGCGCGACCTGCGCAATATCCGACAACGCATCCGCGTCCAGATCCGGCGCGATCTTCAGGAAAACGGGAACAGGCCGCGCCAGTTCGGCGCGGGTTTCCATGACCGCGGCAAGCAAGGCGGCCAGCGCGACCTTGCCCTGAAGATCACGCAGCTTTTCGGTGTTGGGCGAGGACACGTTGACGGTGGCGAAATCCACATGCGGGCCGCATCTTGCCAGCACACGCGCGTAATCCGCCGCGCGGTCCCCGCTGTCCTTGTTGGCGCCAAGGTTCAGGCCCAGGACAAAGCCGGGCGGGCGCCGTGCCAGGCGGGCGCAGATCGCATCCATCCCGTCATTGTTGAAGCCGAAGCGGTTGATAACCGCCCGGTCCCCGGACAGGCGAAACAGCCGGGGCTTCGGGTTTCCGGGCTGGGGCAGGGGCGTGGCGGCCCCGACCTCGGCAAAGCCGAAGCCGGTCCGGGCCAGTGCCCGGATCGCCACCGCGTTCTTGTCATAGCCCGCCGCCAGCCCTACCGGGTTGGGCAAGGCCAGTCCGGCCAGCCTGGTTTCCAGCCGGCGCGTCGTGATCACGCCGGGAAGCGGTGCCAGCCCCGCCCGCAACATCCTGAGTGAAAGCTCATGCGCGCGCTCGGGGTCCAGACGGTGCAGGGCGCACAGGCCAAGCCGCTCCGGAAGGTTCACACCACACCCTCGGGGAATATGTGGCCGGTGGCCCCCAGTGGCAGCGACTTGTCCCAGACGACTTCGTCCAGGCGCAGTTTCCGATAGAGATGCGGGAACAGCGCGCCGCCGCGCGAGACTTCCCATTTCAGGGCGTCGCCCATGCATTCGGACTCGACGGCGACCAGAACCAGATCGCTTTGGTCGGCAAAATGTTTCTCGGCGGTTTCCGTCACCTGTTCGGCGGTCGAGAAATGAATATAGCCGTCGGCAAGGTCGATCGGGGCGCCGGCGGTGGCTCCGGCGGCGCGGAAAGCATCCCATTCGGGACGACGGAAGATCTTGAAGATCAGCATGCGTCTCACATGCCGCTTTCCGCCGTCGCGGTCAATGCTTCGGACAGCGTTTCGGTTGCGCGGGACGTGGCTGACCCCGGCGCGCAAAGACGATAGATTGCCTATCATGTGCGGACGATTCTCGATCACACAACCGGATGAGGCGATGGCGCGGCTGTTCGCGGCGGTGCCGTCGAACGATCTGCCGCCGGTGCCGAATTACAATGTGTGTCCCACGAATCCGGTTGCGGTCGTGACCTCGGATAACGGCGCGAGGCGGCTCAGGCCAATGCGCTGGGGATTCATTCCGCATTGGTACGACAGCCCGTCGGACGGTCCCCTGCTGATAAATGCGCGGGCCGAGACTCTGGCCGAAAAGCCCGCCTTCCGTGCGGCGGCGCGCGAAAGGCGGTGCCTGGTGCCGGCCGACGGTTTCTATGAATGGAACAGGGCCGAGGATGACCGGCGCCTGCCGTGGTATATCTACCGGGCAGACGGGGCGCCGATCACCTTCGCCGGTATATGGCAGGATTGGGAAAGTGGCGAGGCCCGACTGACCACCGTGGCGATCATCACTACCGAAGCCAATCGGGCGATATCGGCGATCCATCACCGGATGCCGGTCAGCCTGGAGAAACCGGACTGGCCGCTCTGGCTGGGCGAGGAAGGCAAGGGGGCCGCCGCGTTGATGCATCCGCCCGCAGAGGATACCCTTGCTTTTCACCGGGTGGGCGCCGCGGTGAATTCCAGCCGCGCCTCGGGGCCGCACCTGATCGAACCGCTGGAGGAATGACGGGCGGCGCCGGCAGCTCAGAAATCGACGCGAACACCCGGCAGATTCAGGCCGGTCATCAGGTCGCGCAGTTCCTGGCGCGCGGCGATGTTGGATATGTTCAGTCCCTGCACACCGATGTCCTTGAGATCCAGCAGCGTCAGGCCGTTGGGGAACAATTCGCGGAAGATCACCCGTTCATTGAAGCCCGGTGCGACACGAAAGCCGATGCGGCGCGACAGGTTCTTCAGCGCCTCGCCCATCTTGCGCTTGTTGTGCATCTGTTGCGCGCCCAGCCGGTTGCGCAGGACGATCCAGTCGATCGCCGGAAGGCCCGCCTGCGCGCGCAACTGCCGCGCGCTCCAGACCATTTCCGAATAGATCGAGGGTCCCAGGATCTTGCCGTCCTTGGGATCGTATCGCGCCAGCAGGTCGAAGTCGATGAAGCTGTCATTCAGCGGCGTGATCAGCGTATCGGCCAGCGAATGCGCGACCTGGCTAAGCCGTGTGTGCGAGCCGGGGCAGTCGATGATGATGAAATCGACCTCCTGCTCCATCCCGGCGACGGCGGCCGACAGCCGCCGGTCATGGATATTCTCGCCCGGGTCCAGCTGGGCGTTCTCTATTTCGGGAAGGTCTCGGTATTCCGGCGTCGGAAGATCCAAACCCTCGCGCGTGCAATAGGCGCGCCGGTTGTCCATGTAGCGGCCAAAGCTGCGCTGGCGCAGGTCCAGGTCCAGCGCGCCCACCTTGTGGCCCATCCGGGCCAACGCGGTGGCCACATGCATTGAGACGGTGGATTTGCCCGCGCCGCCCTTTTCGTTCCCGACAACGATGATATGCGCCATGTTCCGTTCCCCAGCGCGGATCAGCCATTGCCCGCGTCTTGTTGCTCCACACCATATGTTGTGGAGGCTGCTATTGAAAGCCGCGAGAGGGCGCAAGCGGATCGACGGATGCCGAAGTGTTGTTTTCGGGTTGCGGGTTCGGGGCGGTTGCCGTGCCTATCTCAGGGATCGCCCCTTGCGGATGGCATCGTGACCAAAGCGCTGCCGGATCGCGTCGGTGGCGCGCTCGGCCGCGGCGCGGCTGGACGCATTCGTGTCGACCAGGTCGCCGGTGCGATCCGCATCGCTTGCGCTGCTCAGGTCCGACAGGCCGACGCCGATCAGCCGGAACCGGGATTGCGTATCGATCTGGTCGTAAAGATGGCGCGTCGCCCGATAGAGCCGGTGCGCCATCTGCGTGGCTTCGCGCAGGGCCATCCGCCTGGTGATCAGACTGTGGTTGGCGCGCTTGAGCTTCAGCGTCACCACGCGTCCGGCGAGCCCCCTGGCCTTTGCCCGGTCGGCGACCTTCTCGGAAAGCCGCCAGAGATGGCCGTCCAGGATTTCGGGGTCGGAGGTATCTTCGAAGAACGTGGTTTCATTCGAGATGCTCTTGATCGGGGCGTTGGCCGAGACGCGGCGCCGATCCTCGCCGCGGGCAAGGTGAAACAGCCGCTCTCCGAAATTGCCGAACCGGGCCTGAAGGTCGCGCCTGTCCCAGCGGCGCAGATCGGCGAAGGTGCGGATGCCGGCCCTGTCCAGCGCCGCCTGGCCGGCCGCGCCGACGCCCCAGATCATCCGCACCGGTCGGTGCTCCAGGAACTCCATCGTCTCGGCCCGCCCGATCACCGCGAATCCGCGCGGCTTGTCCAGGTCCGAGGCGACCTTGGCCAGGAACTTGTTGTGCGACAGCCCGATCGAGCCCGACAGGCGCAATTCGCGTTCCATCCTCTTGACGAGCCGCGCCAGCATCACGGCGGGCGGATGGCCGTGCAGTTTCGCGGTGCCCGACAGGTCCAGGAATGCTTCATCCAGCGACAGCGGTTCGATTGCCGGGGTCAGCTGCTCCATCATCGTGCGGATCTCGCGCGAGGCGGCGGCATAGGCATCGCCCCGGGGCTTGATCACTATCGCCTCGGGACACAGCTTCAGCGCCTGGAACATCGGCATGGCCGAGCGGACGCCCTTTATCCGCGCGATATAGCAGGCGGCAGACACCACGCCGCGCCGCCCGCCGCCGACGATCACGGGCTTGTCCACAAGCCCGGGATTGTCGCGCTTTTCCACCGAGGCATAGAAGGCGTCACAATCCATGTGCGCGATCGACAGCGTGAAAAGCTCGGGGTGGGAGACGATGCGCGGACTGCCGCAGGCGGGGCAACGCCGGGCGTCATCGAAATCTTGCAGGCAATCGCGGCAGAGGGCGGGCATGGCTTTGCATCCGTTGCGGCCTGTCCGAGTGATAGCGGCTGGCAGTCCGACGGTGTAGGGAAAAAATCGGCCCCGGCCAGGTCGGATGGTCAGGACCGCGCCAATTCCGCAGCGATGGCCTGGGCCGCGCCGCGCGGATCGTCAGCCTGCCAGACCGGGCGGCCCACCACGATGTGGTCGGCGCCGTCGGCGATGGCCTGCGCGGGGGTTGCCACCCGTTTCTGATCGCCCCTGGCGCTGCCGGCGGGGCGCACGCCGGGAGTGACGATCAGCTTGCCTTCAGCCTCGGGCAGGGCGCGGATCAGCGCCGCTTCCCGCGGCGAGGCGATGACGCCGTCCGCCCCGGCGGACAGGGCGCGCGCCGCCCGTTCCTGCACGATCTCGCGCATGTCACCGGGCTTGATCAGGTTGGCATCCAGATCGGCCCGGTCCAGCGAGGTCAGGATCGTCACGGCAAGGATCTTCATCCCCGAGCCGCCCTTTCCGGCGGCGGCGGCGCGAACGACATGCGGGTCGCCATGCACGGTCAGGAAATCCAGGTCGAATTGCGCCAGACCCTTCACCGCCGCTTCCACGGTGGCGCCGATGTCGAACAGTTTCATGTCGAGGAAGATATGCTTGCCGTGCTCATCCTTCAGTTCGCGCGCAAGGGCCAGGCCGCCACCTGTCAGCATCCCCAGGCCGATCTTGTAGAACGATGCGGCGTCGCCGATCTTCTGGGCAAGGTCCAGCCCCAGATGGGCGTTGGCAACGTCTAGGGCGACGATAAGGCGGTCATCGGTCATCGGATTCTCCTGCGTCGGACACCTCTTGGCGGGTGATCGGCGCCGGGTCAAGTCGCCTTGTCCCGCGGCGTTTTTTCCGATCACGGATGCTTGAAAACGCATGCGTCGGTCGCCACCTCATGCAACGAAGACCCGGGAAAGGTCGTGCCGCGTGGCGGGCGCCCGAAGGGCCGGGGGCTTAGGAAAAGGAGAACGAACCGATGAACCTGGAAAAGTTCACGGAACGGTCGCGCGGTTTCATTCAGGCCGCACAGACCATCGCCATGCGCGAAAGCCATCAGAGACTGGCGCCCGAGCATCTTCTGAAAGCATTGATGGACGATGAGCAGGGGCTTGCCTCCAACCTCATCAAGCGTGCCGGCGGCGCGCCCGAGCGCGTGCTCGAAGCGCTTGACGTGGCTTTGTCGAAGATGCCCAAGGTCACTGGCGATGCCGGCCAGACCTATCTCGATCAGCAGACCGGCAAGGTGCTGGACGAGGCCGAGAAGATCGCGAAAAAAGCCGGCGACAGCTTTGTTCCGGTCGAGCGGATACTGACCGCGCTGGCCATCGTCCGGTCCGGCGCGAAAGAGGCGCTGGATGCCGGGGCCGTCACCGCGCAGAACCTGAATGCGGCGATCAACGACCTGCGCAAGGGCCGCACCGCCGACAGCGCGTCGGCCGAGGAAGGCTATGATGCCCTCAAGAAGTATGCGCGCGACCTGACCGAGGCCGCTGAGCAGGGAAAGATCGACCCGATCATCGGCCGCGACGAGGAAATCCGCCGCGCCATGCAGGTGCTCAGCCGCCGGACCAAG
>JADQCD010000102.1 GCA_016278285.1 Actibacterium sp. | reverse complement strand
GCGGCATACCCGCAGGCGACATCGCCCAGGGCAAAGCTGACCGCCGCGTGGGCGTATCCCTGTTGTTGCGACACCTCGGGGGTGATGGGGGCGGCGACGTTGCAGTTGCCAGGCGAAAGCGCGGTGATCTCGGCGCGCAACGTGCGCAACATGCCCTGGGCGGAAAAGCTGCGGCGCACCTTGGCATCGAAATCGGGGTTTCTGGGGGCCAGTGTCATCGGCGACCTCAAATTTCTAAAGCTGTCCAGCCGGCATAGCCTGCGGCAGGCGTGCCCGGCAATGGTCGTCAGTTGCGCGGAAACGGGATCGGTGTTGCGGTGGCGCCGGTCAGAACCGCCAGCGCCCTTTCGCCCATCAGCCCCTGCAGGGTTCGGTCGCGGCAGCGCAAGCCACCGGTATAGGTTCCGTAGGCCGGCAGGATCACCCGGTCGGCATCGATCAGGAAGGCCGGGCGCGAGATGCGGCCCAATCGTGCCTTGGGGTGATAATGGCCCGACACCTCGCCCTGTGCACACGGCTCGGCGATATGCCGAAATACCAGCGGCGCGCGGCGCAGTTCGGCCAGATGCGTGCCGTCGAATTGGGTGGGGCCGGGGTCGTGATTGCCTGTGACCCAGATCCATTTGCGTCCGGCCATGAGGCGGGTCAGCCACTGCGCGGCGACCGCGTTCAGGCCCGCGACGGCGTCCAGGTCATCGAAACTGTCGCCCAGGCACAGCACGGTGTCCGGGGTGGTCGCGGCAATATCGGCTTCGAGCCGCGATAGCGTCTCCTGCACCTCATAGGGGGGCAACATCGTGCCACCGCGCCGGGCCAGGCGCTCGGACTTGCCCAGGTGCAGATCGCTGACGGCCAGCAGGCCCGCCTCGGCCCACCACAACGCGCCGGTGGGCAGGGCCGTCAGCGCGGCGCCGGACAGGGAGAAGTCAAAACCGTTCATGCTTCGTTCATGACGTGGGGCGCGGTCCCATGCAAGGGGTCAGGCCAGTCCGGCCGCCTGCATCGCGCTTTGCGCCTGCTGGGCCAGAAGCCGTTCTTGCCCGGCGCCATCGACCGGAACGCGCCCTGCCTCAAGAAACAGGGGTGCCGCCAGCGGGCTGACGCGGGAAAGGGCGACATGGTCAATCCGCCCACCGATCCGGTCCAGCATTTCCTCGATCCTGCTGAAATCCACCAGGCCCTTCAGTGCTCCTTCGCGGGTGATCGCCAGCAACAGGTGGCCGGGATCGTATTTCACCAGCGTGTCGTAAAGGATGTCGGAACTGAACGTGGCCTGCCGGCCGGATTTGCGTCGTCCCGGCGTGTTGCGCTCGATCAGCCCGGCGATCACCGCCGCGCTGCGGAAGGTGCGCTTCATCACCGCGTTGCCGGTAAGCCAGGTTTCGAACCCGTCGCGCATCGCCTTTGCATCGAACAGGGCTGCCGGATCAGGGGGCAGATCCAGCCCCCAGATCAGCGTGGCATAATCGGTCGCGACAAAGCCGAGCGGGCGCAGTCCCGTCTCTTCCATCCGTTGAGTCAGCAGCAGCCCCAGCGTCTGCTGCGCGTTGCGTCCCGCGAAACCGTAGACACACATATGCGCCCGCCCCTCATGTGGAAAAGTCTCGACCAGCAAGCGGTCGTGTTCGGGGAGTTTCGACATTTGAAGCTGAAGCCGAAGCCAACGGGCGGTGTGGGCCGGCAGCCCGGACCAGTCGGCGCGGCGGAAAAGGCCCAGGATCCGCTCTGAAAGTTGTGTCGAGGTGGCGAATTTCGTGCCCGAAAAAACCGCGATCCGCGGGGACGCGCCGGACCGTCGGGTGACCTCGATCACCATTTCGCGCAATCCTTCATAGCGCACGACCTGCCCGCCGATCAGAAAGGTGTCGCCTGCCGTCAGCGTGGCCGCGAACGCCTCTTCCACCTCGCCCAGCGGGGCACCGCCGCGATTGTTCTTCAGCCGCACCTTCATCATCTCGGCATCGACGATCGTGCCGATATTCATGCGGATCTGTGCTGCGGCGCGCGGGTCGCGCAGGTGCCAGACCCCGTCCGTGCATTTAAGCCGTTGCCAGCGGTCATAGGCGCGCAAGGCATAGCCCCCCGTCGCCACGAAATCGAGGCAGGCGTCGAATTCGGTGCGGGAAAGACTGGCGTAGGGTCCGGCGCTGGTGACCTCGGCAAAAAGCGCGTCGGGGTCGAACGCGCCTGCGGCCGCGGTTATCAGGATGTGCTGGCACAACACGTCGCGGGGGCCGCGACCGCGCGGCGTGCCGTCCAGCGTATGGGCGCGCACGGCCTCCAGCGCGGCGACGCATTCGACCACTTCGAACCGGTTGGCCGGCACCAGTAATGCCTTCGAGGGGGCGTTGTAACGGTGATTGGCCCGTCCGATCCGTTGCACCAGCCGCTTGACGTTCTTCGGCGCGCCGACCTGCACGACCAGATCCACGTCGCCCCAGTCGATGCCCAGGTCCAGCGATCCGGTGCAGACCACCGCGCGCAGTTCGCCGGTCACCATAGCGGCCTCGACCCGCTCGCGCTGTTCGCGCGACAGCGAGCCGTGATGGATGCCAACAGGCAGGTTGTCGGAATTGGCCAGCCAGAGCGCATGAAAGAATATCTCGGCCTGAGCGCGGGTGTTGTGGAAGATCAGCGTCGTGCGGTGCTGCCGCACCTGTTCCAGGATCGCCGGGATGGCGTGGGATCCACCGCCGCCGGCCCAGGGTGGCGGCGCGTCGGTCCGCAGCATTGCGATGTCGGGGTCCGGCCCGGGATCGGCGTGCAGAATTTCGCATTGCCCGGGATGTCGGGCCAGGAAACGGGCGATCCCCTCGGGATCCTCGACGGTGGCCGACAGCCCCACGCGCCGCAATCCGGGGCAGAGCGACGAGAGCCGTGCCAGGCACAGCATGAGCTGATCGCCGCGCTTGGACTCCGACAGAGCGTGGATCTCGTCGACCACGACCCGTTTCAGACCGGCGAAAATACGCGGCGCATCCTCGTAGCTTAGCAGCAGTGCCAGGCTTTCGGGTGTGGTCAGGAGGATATGCGGTGGATCGGCCCGCTGGCGCCGTCTTTTCGTGTAGGACGTGTCGCCTGTCCGGTCCTCGATGCGGATCGGCAGGTCCATTTCAGCAACCGGTGCCGCCAGGTTTCGGCGAATATCCGCGGTCAGCGCCTTTAGCGGGGATATGTAGAGAGTGTGCAATCCATTGTGGTTTCCATCGGCCAACTCGGCCAAAGTCGGCAGAAATCCTGCAAGCGTCTTGCCGCCGCCTGTGGGCGCGATCAGCAACAGTGCGGGGGCGTCGGCACGGTTCAGCATGGCTTTCTGATGCGGATGGATGGACCAGCCGCGCGATGTGAACCAGTTGTCGAAGGCAGGGGGCAGCGTCGTCATCCCTGGCAATGTAGGCATGCCCGGCGCGCTTGCACAGACCGCTAGTGAACGATGTTCTCTTCCTTGACGAACATATTGGCCCAGGCGCGGTCAATCAGTTCAGGCGTCATCTGATAGGGGATGCCCTCGAAGTCGCAGATCGCCATCATCTGATCGATCAGAAAGACCGGCTGATAATTGGCATATTCGTTGTCAATCGCCGGGTATTTCTCTTTCAGCAGATAGATCAGCGTCCGTTCGTCCAGCGGCAGCCCTTTCTTGCGCGCGACCAAGGCGAAGATCTTGAGAAAATCCTCCTGGCAGGGGCCGTCGATCTTGATCTTGAAAAAGATCCGGCGCAACGCGGCCTTGTCGAAGATCTCGTTGGGGTGGAAGTTGGTGGAAAAGATCACCAATGTGTCGAAGGGCACCTCGAATTTCTCGCCCGACTGCAGGGCCAGGATGTCGCGGTTTTCCTCAAGCGGGACGATCCAGCGGTTGACCAGCGCCTGCGGTGGTTCCGCCTGACGCCCCAGGTCGTCGACGATGAACACCCCGCCGGAGCTTTTCAGTTGCAGCGGCGCCTGATAGGTGCGCGCCGTGGGATTGTAGACCAGATCGAGCATGTCGAGCGACAGTTCGCCGCCCGTCACGACGGTGGGTCGGTCGCACATCACATATCGCGTGTCATAGCGCCCCGCATTGCGACGCAGCGAATGCGGGTCGTCCTGCTGCTCTTCGGCCGCGCTGTGCACGATCGGATCATAGACCGTGATGACCTGACCGGAATATTCGATGGCGCGCGGCACATAGATGCGATCGCCCAAGGCGTCGCGGATGCCATTCGAGATCGAGCTCTTGCCATTGCCCGGCGGTCCGTACATCAGGATCGACCGGCCGGCCGAAACCGCCGGGCCCAGGTGATCCAGCAGGCTTTCGGGCAGGATCAGGTGGCCCATCGCACCGATCAGCTGGTCGCGCGTTATCTGAAGATTGCGGATCGACTGGCGCTTGACCTGCTCGGCATAGACATCCATCGGAACCGGCATTGCGCCATAGTACTCCGACTGCGACAGCGCATCCAGCGCCCGGGCCTTGCCGGCATCTGTCAGTTGGTACCCCATTTCGCCGCCGGAATTGGCGTGCAGCGTGCCGGTGGCCTCAAGCAGTTTCTGGCCACGGGCCAGATCCACCAGTTCCTGTGTCACGGGGACCGGCAGACAGATCGCCTTGGCGATCTCTGACACGTTTTCGACATTCTGTCTGAAGATGGTTTTCAGAAGGATGTCGCGCATCATCACCATTGGCAGGCGCATCTGTTCAAGCGAGCGGGGGGCCGGCGGGGCCATGACGGCAGTCGTCTCGATGTTCATTCGGGGTGCCCTGGAACCTGTCGATTTGTTCCTGTTCTAGCGCGCCCGTATGGCGAGATTTGGGCACCCGTCAGGCGCCACGCAGCACCGCAAGGAAAAGATAGCACAAAAGCCCTCCGCCCAGGGCCAGGCCCATCGGAAATTCGTCCCGCGCCCAGGATTCCCAACCGGGCGCGGCGCGCCGCAGGGCCGGGATCATGCGGGCCCCGCGATGGGTCAGGAAGGCGGCCAGCAGAATCGCCGAGAACAACAGAAGGAACCCGCCGAGATCGGCAAGGGCGACGAAGGGGGCCATCGCGGCGGCGAATTTGGCATCGCCGGCCCCCACCATCCCTGTCAGGCTGAGAACGAAGCCCACAGCCAGCACCACGGCCAGATGCACCCAGCGCCAAAGCCATGTTTCGAAGGGCAGGGCGAGCAGCCCGATGATGGCGAAGACAACAACCAGGGCCAGAACCGCGCGGTTCGGGATTTTCATGGTTTTCATGTCGCTCAATGCGACCCAAAGGGCAATCGGCGCCGCGAAGGGCAGGAACCACAGGGCAGTCGCGGCGGTGGTCGGCATCGGTGTTTCAGCTCCGGATGTTGCTTTCCAGCGCGCGTAGCGAGCGCGACGCAGCCTCGAAATGTTGCGGGTGGGTATCGATCGCGTCTTCCAGCAGCCCCTTGCCAATGGCGACATCGCCCTGCTTGATCGCGCTGAGCGCCAGGGTATAGAGCAGCTGCGCGCGTTCTTCCTGTGACATTTCGATGACCGGCATCTGATATTTGCGCTGGGCGCCGCGGGCCAGAACCAGGTTGTTCTTGGCGGTGAACAGGTCCGGTGCATAACTCAGCGCCTCGCGGAACAGATCTTCGGCCGCGTCGTAATCGCCGCGCGTCAGCTTGGAATAACCCCAGTTGTTCAGAACCCCCGAAGGGTTGGTCGTCATGCCCGCTGCGGTTTCATAAAAGCTGTCGGCCTTTTCCCATTCCTCGTTGCTATCGGCGATCATCGCTTCAAGCCGGTAGCGTTGATAACTTTCGACCGTCGGCGGGATGCCGTCCAGCACGGCCTCGGCCCGGTCCCATTTCCCTGCCCGGATCAGCGCATCGGCATAGGCGATCCGGTCTGTATCGGTTGCTTCGGCGCTGTCGGTCACGACCTTCCAGGCGTCCAATGACGCCTCGGGCTTTCCGGCCCGGATCAACGACCTGGCAAGTCCGCGCTGCAACTCCATGTTGCCGGGTTGTCCGGCAACGCCCTTGCGGTAATAGGCGACAGCCTCGGCCGGATCGGCCGCGCTCAGCATGATCTGGTTGAGACTGCTCTGATCGGCGGCCAGAACGTCCTGCACTGCGCGTTCGACGTCGGCTCCGCTTTTCTGTGTGCAGGCCGACAGCATGATCGCGCCGGAAAGACATATCGATACAACCAAAGATTGGCGCATTCTCGCGTCCTTTACTGCTCGGTCCTCAAGGTGCCGAAAGAAGCAGGAACTTACCCTGGCCCCGGCGCACGAGTTTGAAATCGTTTTTATTCTTTTCGTTTTCATTATATGCGGATTTTTCCGATTTTGCGATAGCCAAGCGCAGGTTCTGGCGAATTTGCTCGGTCGCGCCGCTATCCAGCGCGAAGGCGGTGCGAAATACACGCCTTGCCTCGGCGATGCGGCCGGTTTCCATCAGAACGACTCCCAGATTGTTCCAGGCCGGCACGAATTCCTCATCCTCCTCGATCGCGGCGCGCAACAGAGTCTCGGCCTGGCCCAGCCGCCCCAATCGAAGGTTTGCCGATCCAAGCGCCGACAGAACGTCCAGCGTCAGGCCCTGCTCCGCCGCCGCGCGGTAATAGGCGCTGAGCGCAAGTTCGAATTCGCCGGCGGCCATCAGGCGGTGGCCCACAATCAGGCCGTCCACGGCTTCGGTCACTTTCGGCGTGCCTTCCGGCGGCGGCGGGCCATGGCGCAACGGTTTCAGGCCGCCGGTCTGCTGACAGGCGGCCACAAGGCACAAGGCCAGGATCAGGCCGATCCTTTCTGATTTCATCGTGTCACTGGCTGGCCAGCTCCATCATGTTCGCCACGCGGTAGACCGACGGCCCGATCAGGATGATCAGAAGCGGCGGCACCGTGAACATCATCGTGCCCAATGTCAGCTTCGTGGGCAACTTGTTCGCCTTCTCTTCGGCGCGCATCACCCGCTTGTCGCGCATCTCCGAGGCATAAACCCGCAATGCATCGGCGATCGAGGTGCCGAACGTGGCCGATTGCACAAGCACCGTGACGAAGGACGATACATCATTCACGCCGCAGCGTTCGCCCATGTCCTTCAGCACCGAAATCTTGTCCTTCCCTGCCTTCATTTCATGCGCGACCAGTTCGTATTCATCGGCAAGCGCGGGAAACCCCGAACGGATCTCATGGCTGACGCGGATGATCGACTGGTCCAGCGACTGGCCTGCCTCGACACAGACCAGCATCATGTCCAGGCTGTCGGGAAAGCCGTTCACGATCTCTTCCTGCCGGGCCTGCACCCGCCGCTCGACCCAGTATTTCGGCAGGTAATACCCGATCCCACCCGGGATCACGATGGACAGCGCAACAGTCTGGGTGGAAATTTCGCCGGATGCCGAGGCGATGACCGCATAAAGCACACCGAAGAACAGAAAGCCCAGGCCCAGCGCGAACTGCGCGAAATGGAACATCCGCACCGACGCCTTCGCGCGATAGCCCGCGCGCATCAGCTTGAGCCGCATTGCGGAATACTGGTCCTTGTCCTGCGGTTCGAGGAAATCGGCATATTTTTCCAGTTTCTGTGCCGATTTCGATTGATTGCGCAGCTTGCGTTCGGGCGTCGCGGTGTCGGTTTGACGCGGTTGTTTGTAGCTCGACTTCAGCTTGTCCAATGGATCGGTGCGCTTTTTGAGCAGAACCGGCAGGGTGAGGACGATGAACAGAACGCCCAGCAGACCCACCGCATAGAGCGGTCCGAGCTGGCCAAAGCGCGTGGTCAGAAAGACATTGATATCGTTCAGGATATTCACGACCGTTATCTCCTCACACCTTGATGTTGACCATGATTTTCATGAAAATCACATTGATCACCAAGAACGTTCCGACGCCCAGAGCCGCGGGAATGAACAACGCGGTGTTCTTCACGTCGTCATAGTAATCCGGCTTCAGCACCGAAATCACGATAATCGCGACGATCGGGAATGCAGACAGGAACATGCCCGACCACTTGGCCTCGGCGGTGATCGCCTTGACCCGGCGGAACAGCTTGAAGCGTGAACGGATCACCTTTGCCAGCCCCTCCAGGATCTCGGCCAGGTTCCCGCCCGACTGCTGCTGGATGGTCACGGCCACGGCAAGGAACCGCAGATCCTGCATGTCCATGCGTTCGGCCAGGCCTTTCAGGCTTTCGGAAATGTCACGGCCATAAGCGGCTTCGTCGGCGATCATCCCGAATTCGGTGCCAAGCGGGTCGGCAACCTCCTTGGCGACGATGTTGACGGCCGAGGCGAAAGGATGGCCCACGCGCAGGCTGCGCACCATCAGCTCCACCGCATCGGGAAGCTGTTCCTCCAGCAGGCCCAGCCGCTTCTTGGCCTTGTTGCTGACCCAGAAGAACACGGCGCCGACACCCATCACGACCGAAACCAGGGCGCGGATCGGCAGCGATGCGCTGGTTCCGATGGTCAGCCCAAGAAAGGCGAGGACCGTCAGCAGGCCCATGATCATTATCAGCGCCTTGGGCGAGAAGGCGATATTGGCCTTTTGCGCCTTGTCGGCCAGCAAGGAATAGAGCGGGATGCCCTTCGCGTTCATGTGCTGGCTCATCTCCTTGCGGAGCTGTTCCAGCACCTCTTCACGGGCGGCGCCCTTTTCCAACATGTCCAGCCGCCGGTTCACCCGGCTGTTCAAACTGATCGACCTGCCGAAGACCGTGAGGTAAAGCCCTTCGACCAGCGCCAGAACGCCGACGAAGATCAGCCCGTAGATGATTGGTTCGATACTCAACTGCATGACTTGTTACTCCGCCGCCATGGGCTCGAAAAGTGAAGCCGGCAAATCATAGCCCCATTGACGGAAGCGATCGGAATAGTGCGAGCGCACGCCCGTGGCGTTATAGCGGCCGATGATCTTGCCGTCCGGACCGACGCCGGTGCGTTCGAAGCGGAACACTTCCTGCATCGAGATGACCTCGCCTTCCATGCCGGTGACTTCGGTGATGGAAACCATCCGGCGCGAGCCGTCCTGAAGGCGGCTGGCCTGAACGATCAGGTTCACCGCCGAGGCTATCTGGCTGCGCACGGCCTTGAGCGGCATCTCGATGCCGGCCATGGCGATCATGTTCTCAAGCCGGCTGACCGCGTCGCGCGCGCTGTTGGCGTGGATCGTGGTCATCGAGCCGTCATGGCCGGTGTTCATTGCCTGCAGCATGTCGATCACTTCTTCACCGCGGGTCTCGCCCACGATAATCCTGTCGGGACGCATCCGCAGGGCGTTGCGAAGGCAATCGCGCTGGCTGACCGCGCCCTTGCCCTCGACGTTGGCGGGGCGGCTTTCCATTCGGCCGACATGGATCTGTTGCAGCTGCAATTCGGCGGTGTCCTCGATCGTCAGAATCCGTTCGGAATTGTCGATGAAGCTGGACAGGGCGTTCAGCGTGGTCGTCTTGCCCGAGCCGGTTCCGCCCGACACGATGACGTTCAGCCGGCAGGCCACCGCCGCCTGAAGATAGACTGCCATTTCCTCGGTAAAGGCGCCGAAGCGCACCAGGTCGTCAATGCCTAGTTTTTCCTTCTTGAACTTGCGGATCGACACCAGGCTGCCATCGACGGCGATCGGCGGCACCATTGCGTTGAAACGCGAGCCGTCGGCGAGGCGGGCGTCCACATAGGGATTCGATTCATCGACACGTCGACCGACGGCCGACACGATCTTGTCGATGATGCGCAGCAGATGCTTTTCGTCCTTGAAGGTGACGTCGGAAAGTTCCAGCCGGCCGTCACGCTCTATGAATATCTGCTGTGGCCCGTTGACCAGGATGTCGTTGACGCTGTCATCCTTCAACAGCGTTTCCAGCGGACCCAGACCCATCACCTCGTCGAACAGGTCCTGGTGCAGCGTCGCGCGTTCGTCCTTGTTAAGAACGACGTTGAGTTCTTCCAGAGCTTCGGCCGAGATTGACTGGATCTCGGCGCGCAGATCGGCCTCGGAGGCATGTTCGATCGCAGAGAGATTCAGGTTTTCCAACAGTCTCTTGTGCAGTTCGACCTTGATCTCGGACAGTTTCTCCCGGCGCTTTCTGTCCTTGTCGACGGGAATGACCTTGGCCTCCGTCGGCTTGCGCGAGACGGCGGGTCGGCCCGTTTGCGATGCCTGTGCCGGGGCGGCAGCCGGGGCCGCCGTGGGCGCGGCCGTCGCCTTGGAACTGGCTGGTTTCTTGTAACGCGAAAACATACGCGCCCCCCCTTGGTGATCGTTACGATTGTTGTCCGGTTGCATGTGCCTGGGCGTGCTCGAACACCGACGCGGCAAGCTTCTGGAATTCCTTGCGCAGCGGGTTCTTCGCGGCGGTCTCGGCCAACGGCAGGCCATGGTCGTTCGCCTGGGATATCTGCCTGCCGCCGTCGGGCAGCATCAGCTCTATGTCGATATCCAGGTTCTCGGCCATCCGCTTGACCCGACTCTTGCCGGACAGATCGGTGAATTTCGGCGCCCGGTTCAGTGCGAAGCGCAGCTTTTCGTGCGGCAAATCCTCGCTCTTGAGCGCGCGCACGAAGCGCAGCGCGTTCTGCGCCGAGCGCATGTCGAGCTCCATCAGGACGAAATACACCTCTGCACGGTTGAGCGCCGTCTCGGTCCACTGAACCAGTGTCCGGGGCATGTCGATGATGACGAAGTCGAAATTGGCCCGCGCCATGTCGATCAGCCGCGCCACGTCATCCGGCCCGATCAGGTCCAGGGGCAGCATGTCTGCGGGGGCGGTCAGGACATGCAGCTTGTCGTTGAAGGGCTGGAGCGCCTGGTGGAACGCTTCGCCGTCCATCGCCTCTGTATCGGACAACAGTTCGAACACGGCTTCACGCCGGGGCAGGTCAAGATAGGTGGACGTGGACCCGAATTGCAGGTCGAGATCAAGAAGGCAAACGCTTGGAGGGTCCTTTTTTCTGGTGACGCACAGTTCCCATGCCAGGTTCACCGCGAAGGTCGACGCGCCGACGCCCCCGGCAAGCGCATGAACCGGAAGCACCGAGCCGTTCCGCCCGGCGCCCGGCGCATGATAGGGGGCCGGCGGCATGGCCTGCGGGGCCGGCTGGTCGGGGACTGCCACCGGGGCGGGCGCGCGAAGACGCTCGATCGCCTCGTGCAATGCGCCTTCGGGCAAGGGATAAGGCACGAAGTCATCCGCCCCCCGGCGCAGCAGATGATGCAGCGCCATCGGACTGACCTCTTCGGCGATCAGGATGACACGGACCCTTTTTTCCTTGGCCAGCGCGATCAGATCGCCGATTCGGGGCAACTCGTCTTCGTCCTGGTCATCCACCGCGATCGCCACAAAATCCAGTGACGACGCATCGGGCTGGGCGAGAAACGCTGCGGCGTCCTCGAAGGACAGATCGCCCCAGCTTTCGCCCAGCTCGGTTTCCATGTCCTCGATCAACAGGTCAAAGTTCTGGACATCACGCGAAACCGTGCAAGCGATGATCGGTTCGGCCTCTGGCTTCATCGCCGCGCTACTTGTCATGCTATGCACCCTTCCGTTTCCCCGATCGGCCGGACGCGCCATCAGGACGTTCTGCGCGTCCCCGGCTCTGCCCGTATCATTGCGGAACGACTCGGCGGCGCACCCGCTGCCTCAGGGGGAAGATGCTGTGAAATATGGGCAACATTAGGGCTGAAAAACCGTAATTGTTTGGTTCTTGGCGCCGGTGCGCTGCTGCGCGCGGGGCAGCCCTAATGGTGCCCTCGGCCCTATCCGCCGCCGCCGGAAACAGGTTCGTGCGGTTCGGCCGCGCTTGCGACATAGCCCTCGTAGATGGCCTGGGCATATTTTCCGTCGAGATATTGCGCGCGGCCCTTCACGAAGCCCGAGACCTCGGTCACGGTGCGGCGGTTTCGCCGTTCGCGCCCCTCGGTTACGACCAGCGGTTGCATTTCGCCGAACGAGACGACGGCCTCCAGCCGATCGCGCGATATGCCCCGACCGACCAGGTAATTGACCACGGTCTGAGCCCGGCGCAGCCCCAGCCGCTTGTTATAGGCCGTGCTTCCGACCTTGTCGGTGTGGCCGTAGACGCGGAAACGGGCCAGCGAATAGCGTTTGATCCACTCTGCCTGCTGATCCAGCGCCGCCATCGCATCGGGCCCCAGAACCGCGCTGTCGAAGGCGAAGTTGACGGTATTGGGCACCTCCGAGGCGAATTTCCGGGTCAGGTTGATCGCCGCGTTGCGTTCTCCGGTCATGACCAGGGTGTTGTTCATCGTGGCGTCGCCGAAACTTCCCTGGTCCAGACCGGTGCCCGCCTCGGAATAGAAGCTTTTCACGCTGTTTGGGCTGCATGCCGAAAGCGCAATCGCGGCCACGCCGGACAAGAGCAGAAGGGGGGTGCGCATCGCTGTCACTCCATCACATAGCCATAGGAGCCGCTGAAATCCTGCCGCGCCACTTCGCCGGCCGCCCCCGATGTCGGGCGCCTGTCAGAGGCGACCTTGCCTTGCAGGAACAACTCGTTTTCGGTTGGCGGGCGCACCCGGTCTGTGGGCAGCGCATAGGCGTCGCCGCGCGTCGGGGTGACAAGATGCGCGGTAATGATGATCACAAGCTCGGTCTGGTTGCGCTCATATTCGGAGCTGCGGAACAAGGCCCCCAGGATCGGGATGTCGCCCAACCACGGAACCTGCCCCTTGAGAGAGATGAAATCGTCCTGCAACAGGCCGGCGATGGCAAAGCTTTCGCCGTCTTGCAGCTCCACGGTTGTCGATGTCTTGCGTGTCGAAAAGCCGCTGACCGAGATGCCACCGCTCTTGTAGGACACGGTCGGATCGACGCCGCTGACTTCGGCGCCGAGGCGCAGGTTGATGTTCTTGCCCACCACCCGCGGCGTGAAATTCAGCTGTATGCCGAACGGTTTGTATTCGACGGTGACGTTCCCGCTGTCGGTCGACACGGGCACCGGATATTCACCGCCGGCCAGGAATTCGGCACTTTGGCCCGAAAGGGCGGTCAGGTTCGGCTCGGCCAGCGTGCGCACGAATCCGTTGCTCTCCAGGGCTTCCAGCATGATCGCGAATTGCAGGCTGCCCGCGTCGATGCCAAGCGTGAACACACCCTCGGTTTCGGCGGTGCGGCTGACATTGGTCTTGGGGTCGGCATCGAACAGATTGTTCAGGTTGCTCCCCCCGGTATAGGTGCCGGTGCCGCCAACGGCGCCGATATCGCCGTTGCTGCCAATGCCGTTGATCGCAAGGCTGGAAGACAGGCTCTTGCGGACCGAACGGTTCATTTCGGCGAAGCGGACCTTCAGCAAGACCTGCTGGCTGCCGCCGACCATCATCAGGTTCGACACGCGCTCGGGCGCATAGCGGTTGGCCAGATCCAGCGCCCGGTCGATCGCCGCGGCCGAGGACACCGTGCCCGACAGGACCAGCCCGTCATTGGCAGGCCGCACCTCGATCGGTTCGCCGGGAAGCACCTCGCGAAGCCGCTCTTTCAATTCGCTGACATCGGGCGTCACACGCACCTCGACATTGGTGATGAGCCTGCCATCGGGCCCCAGCAAGGTCAGCGTCGTGCGCCCGGGCTGCTTGCCGAGCACATATATCGTGCGATCCGAGAGGGTGGAGATATCGGCGATTTGCGGGTTCGCGATCGAAATTTCGGCGAACACCGTGTCGCTTTCGACAACAACGGCCCGGTTCATCGGCACGTCCAGGCTGCGCGACGTGCCATCCCGCATGACCCGAAGCGTCTCTGCGCCGGCCTGCGGAATATACGCCAGCCCGACCGCCGCCCCCAGCAGGGCCGCTTGAAATAGCTTCTTGATATCCATGTGATCCTGCCTCTCCGATCACGTCTCAGGAAGGGTCTTTTTTGCCCAATTGACGCGCAGCATGGGCTAATCCGGGATTTATTGCAAGAATCAGTCTCTTATTCGCAGCGGTTTATGTGGATAAGTGGCAACAGGCGCGGCTCGGGTCTGCCCCCGGGCCGCGCCAGTTCGCTGTTGTCGAAGGATTTTTCAGTTCGTGCAGGGTATTTCCTTGATCACCAGTTCCGAGCCGCGGCGGGTGCGGATCGTGCAGGACGGCTCGGGCGTGGGTGCCGGCGCGGCCGCGGGGGCCTTCTCGGCGATGCCCAGCAATTCCGCCTGGTCCACCTGGACCGCGGCAGATGTGGTTTGGTCCAGCGCACCCACAAGCGACAATGCGAGTTTTCCGCTGGCCTGGGCCTGCGCCAGCCCGGCCACCTGCTGCGGTGTCGCCTCGACGGTGACAGTGCGCGCGATGACCGGGTTGTAGCGGTCCTGGTCGGCGGTCTGGTCCACCGCGATCAGGCGCATGCCGGCCTCGATCAGCTTGGTGATCCGGCGCTCGCCGCCGCCGGTATTGACCGTGCCCGTCCAATAGATGTCTACCCGATCACCCGGCCGCAAAAAACCGGAAACCCCCGAGCTGACATCGACATTGATCGCGAAGGCACGCATTCCTTCGGCCAGGCGCGACGTGATGCCGGCGTCCTCGCCGGGTTTGGTCAGTTTCACCGCCAGCAGGGGTTCGCTCTTTTCCATCGCGCGCAGCACGGTGCGGACCTTGCCGGTGCCTTCGGCGAAAAGCTCCGCTTCCGATTTGAACGCCCCTTCCGGCACGGTCTCGGCCGGCCATTTGACCTTGATCGCATCTTCTTTCTTCAGCTGCTCGCCGTATTTCAGCGGTCGGGCGGCGATATAGATTTCGGTCAGCTTGATCTGCTTGGCCTGCGCGGCACGCTCTTGCGCCAGGGCGGTCTGGTATTGCGATATATAGCTTTGCGCCATGTAGACCGCGAAGCCCGCAAGCGCCAGGCCGACGATAAGGACGACTCCGAAAAGCAAACGCATGCCATTTCCTTTCTTTTCCACGCCGGTCTGACTTGCCCGCCTTGGCGGCCGCGGAACCGGTTTACCCATTCACGACAAGCTGCCGGAAGATTGCGGCGCGATCTTGGCCCGGCGATGGCGAAAACCGGGATTTCGTTGAAATCCGCAACAATTCGTTTCGTCACCCGGCGCGCGGCGTCAGTCGCCCGCTTCGACCGTGATGGCGCCGACCGTGCTGCTGATGTTGTCCGCCACGGTCTTGTTGCCATTGGCCAGAATCAGGATGACGCTGAATCCAAGCCCCACGACGGCGGCGGTCAGAACCACCCAGTCGACGGTGACGGCACCGGATTCGTCGGACAGGAATTTCTTGAACATTGTGCTCATTTTACTCTCCGTGGCTGCGTGCGCCTTTCGGCACGCAGAATTGCCGTTGCTTCGTTCCCACCCTGTTCATCTTGTCGGGAAAGGCGGCGCCGGTATGGCAATGTTCCGACCATTTCCGGGTTTTGGCGCGGCCTGTTGGACAAAGAACGGCCGCGCCAATGAAGGCGCGGCCGAATTCGCCACGATATGATCCGCGGATCAGGTGCCGGCCGTGGTGTCGCCGGCGTCCGGCGTGATGCCGCCGACCTCGGTCGAGATCGAGGTGGCCAGCTTCCCCATGCCGTCGCTGGCCGCCGTCAGAACCGCAAAGCCCAGGCCGACGACAGCAGCCGTCAGCACAACCCAGTCCACGGTCACGGCGCCGGATTCGTCGGCGGCAAAGGTCTTGATGGTGTCGAACAGTTTCATTGTGGTGATCCCTCTTTCAGATCGTTGCTCGCTTCATGGTGCCCCTTCGGATCGTCTCGGGCCGGTCCGTCCTTGGTCCGATCACCGTTGCGGCATGGGGCAAATAAGCCTTCCGATTGGGGCAAGAGTTTGGCCCGCGTTGGACAATTTTGGAGAGTGTTGAAAAACGCCAAAATATCTTTCCAACATACTGAAAACAAACGATTAAAATATTTTACCGCGTTTGCAATTTCTTCAAGATTACCGTTTTCGGCCGGTTTTTCCGGGCTGCTGGCCCTTGCGGATTCGGTGATTTCATTGGCTCGCGAACCGGTTTTTTGCAACACTGGGCCCGGAAACAGGGGCAGAGCAGGACCCGCCAGATGAAACCGATCGGAGCATCCGTGCTGTTGGCCGCGGGGTTTTTCGCCGTTGCGTCACAGGCAGAACCGCCAGCACCCTATCCGGATTTTACCTTTCGCACGGTCAAGCCGCCCGAACCCGGGACCGACCGGCGCATCACCGTGCAGATCGCGCCCGGGCCTTCGCATGCGCCCGAACCATCCGGAACCGCCCCCGACCGCGCCCCGACCGCGGGGGACTATGACTGGTATTGGCAAGCCGTGTCGCCCGCCCTGGCCGACAGTGGCAGCGGACGGCTTGGGGCCGCCGTGGCCGCGCTTGGGAAGGGGCCGGGCGGCGCCGCTGTGCCTGCGCCGCGGTTGCAGGTCATGCACGAGCTGGCCACGCGGCATGGCCGCGACATTCTCAGGGCGACGGTCGGCACGCGCGTCTCTCCGGCGCTGGTGCTGGCGGTGATGAGCGTCGAAAGCGGCGGCCGGGCCACGGCGGTCAGCCCCAGGGGCGCGACCGGACTAATGCAACTGATGCCGGCCACGGCCACGCGCTTCGGCGTCTCGGACGCCGCCGATCCGGCCGACAACATCCGGGGCGGCGTGGCATTCCTCGACTGGTTGATGGCTCGGTTCGACCGCGACCCGGTGCTGGTGCTGGCCGCCTATAACGCGGGCGCGGGGGCGGTGCGCGACAATGCCGGCGTGCCGCCCTTTGCCGAGACGCGCGATTACGTGCCCAAGGTGCTGGCGGCCTGGTCCGTCGCCCGCGGTCTTTGCGTCACCCCGCCCGAACTGATCAGCGATGGCTGCGTTTTCCGCAAGGGCGCAGCTGGCTGATCGACAAGAGCCGGTCACGCGAAACTGATCGAGACTTGTGTGTGCGCAAGCACACCATAAGGTAGTTTTTGGCACATTTATGTTCATTGATACAGGGCCGGATGTGCCCCATCTCTGGATCATGACGGCGACACAGTCGACCGCCGAACACATGAAAAGGAGATACGAGATGAAAAACCTGATCCTCAGCACCGCCCTGATCCTTGGCGCAACCGTTCCTGCCGTGGCGCAGGACTTCAAGGCACCCGGTGTGGTCAACCAGACCGCGCTGCAATTCTTCGCCGCCGAAGCGCAGCGTGCGGATAACGGCAATGACCGTGCTTTCGGCCTGGCGCAGGATACGCGCATCGGGAACTCCGCGACGCTGTCCACCAGCGGCACCACGAACCCGCGGGCGCAGGCCATCTTTGCGCGCATGGCCCGTTCCAGCGATGATGGCGGCAACCGCGCCTTGGCCGACACCGTGGGCACGGTATTCCCCGGCCAGGCGATCAATGCCCGGGCCCAGGCGATCTTTGCCGAGCTTGAGGCGGCCGAGTGATCGCAGGCGGTTCACCGCCCTGACAACGAAAACGGGGGCCGTCAGGCCCCCGTTCTATTTCGTCCTTGCCGCCAGTATCAGTTCAGCACCCGTGCCTCGGTGGCCGCCCGGATCTCTTCCTCGGTGACGCCCTCGGCGCACTCGACGATCTTCAACCCGCCCTCGACCACGTCCAGCACGCCCAGATTGGTGATGATCCGGTTCACGACGCCGGTGCCGGTCAGCGGCAGGGTGCACTCCTTTAGCAGCTTGCTGTCGCCGTGCTTGTTGGTGTGATCCATCACCACCACGACACGCTTTACGCCCGCCACCAGGTCCATCGCGCCGCCCATGCCCTTGACCAGCTTGCCGGGAATCATCCAGTTCGCCAGATCGCCGTTCTCGGCCACCTCCATCGCACCCAGGATCGCCATGGCGATCTTGCCGCCGCGGATCATGGCAAAGCTTTCGGCGCTGTCGAAATAGGCCGAATGCGGCAGCTCGGTTATGGTCTGCTTGCCGGCGTTGATCAGGTCGGGGTCTTCCTCGCCCTCGATGGGAAAGGGGCCGATGCCCAGCATCCCGTTTTCCGATTGCAGCGTGACGTGAACGCCCTCGGGAATATAGTTGGCCACCAGCGTCGGGATGCCGATGCCGAGATTCACATACATCCCGTCCTCAAGTTCCCGGGCCGCGCGCGCGGCCATCTGATTGCGGTCCCATGCCATGGTCACGACCTCCTTCAAGCTGCCGGGCGCGTGGTGCGCTTTTCGATGCGTTTCTCATGTTCGCCCTGGATCAGGCGGTGCACATAGATGCCGGGCAGGTGGATGCAATCGGGATCCAGGCTGCCGGTGGGCACGATTTCCTCGACCTCGACCAGGCAGACCTTGCCGCACTTGGCCGCCGGCGGGTTGAAGTTGCGGGCGGTCTTGCGAAACACCAGGTTGCCGGTCTCGTCCGCCTTCCATGCCTTGACGATCGAGATGTCGGCCACGATCCCGCGTTCCAGGATATAGGTCTCTCCGTCGAACTCCTTGTGTTCCTTGCCCTCGGCGATCTGCGTGCCGACGCCGGTCTTGGTGTAGAAGCCCGGGATGCCCGCGCCGCCGGCGCGCATGCGTTCGGCCAGGGTGCCTTGCGGGTTGAATTCCAGTTCCAGCTCGCCCGACAGGTATTGCCGCATGAACTCGGCGTTCTCGCCGACATAGGAGGACATCATCTTCTTGATCTGGCGGCTGTCCAGCAGGATGCCCAGCCCGAATTCATCGACGCCGCAATTGTTCGAGGCGATGGTGATGTCCTTGGTGCCGGCGTCGCGGATCGCCTGGATCAGCAGTTCGGGAATGCCGCACAGGCCGAAGCCCCCGGCGGCGATCGTCATGCCGTCGAACAAAAGCCCGTCGAGGGCCTCCGCCGCGCTGCCATACAGCTTTTTCATTGAACTCTCCCCAATTCAGATTGGGGCATGTTCTGGCGTTTGCCCTGCGTGGAGTCAACGGATTGCTGCGATGCGGCGCGGCGCTCAGGCCTTCTTCTTGCGCTTGCCACCCTTTTTCGCGGCCTTCTCGGCGATCAGCTGCACCGCAATGTCCATCGTCACGTCATCCGGGTCGGTGTCCTTGGGCAAGGTCGCGTTGACCTTGTCCCATTTGACATAGGGGCCATAACGCCCGTCCATGACGTTGACCGGGCCGCCATTTTCGGGATGTTCGCCCAGCTCGCGCAAGGGTTTGGCGGCTGCGCCGCGCCCGCCCCCGCGCGTGGCGGCCTTCTGCGCCAGCACCTCGACCGCACGGTTCATGCCGATGGTGAAGACCTCGTCCACCTCCTTGAGATTGGCGTAAAGCCGGCCGTGCCGAACATAAGGGCCGTAACGCCCGATGCCCGCCTCGATCATCTCGCCGTCATCGGGATGCGGCCCCACCTCGCGCGGCAGGCTGAGCAGCAGCAGCGCCTTGTCCAGGTCGATCTCTTCGGGCTTCCAGCCCTTGGGCAGGCTGGCCCGCGGCGGCTTGGGCCGGTCCTCGGTCGGCTCACCCTTCTGGACATATGGGCCGAAGCGGCCGATGCGCAGCGTGATTTCCTCGTCGCCGTCATGGCCCAGCACCTTGCCGTCCAGTTCGGCGGTGCCGTCGTCGGCCAGCGCCGACAGCGGCCGGGTGTAGCGGCATTCGGGATAGTTGGAACAGCCGATGAAGGCCCCGCCGGAACGCGCGGTTTTCAGGCTGAGCCGCCCCGCGCCGCATTTGGGGCATACCCTCGGGTCGGTTCCATCCTCGCGCGGGGGATAGAGATGCGGGGCCAGCACCTCGTCGATCTTTTCCAGTACCTCGGTGATGCGCAAATCCGAGGTTTCGGCAATCGCGGCCGAAAAATCGCGCCAGAACCGGCTGAGCACATCTATATAGTCACGCTCACCGGCCGAGACGTCGTCAAGCTCGTCCTCCAGGTTGGCGGTGAACTCATAGCCTACATATTTGCGAAAGTAATTCTCCAGAAAGGCCGTCACCAGCCGTCCCTTGTCCTCGGGCACCAGGCGGTTCTGTTCCTTGCGGACATAGCCGCGGTCCTGGATGGTCGTGACGATGGAGGCATAGGTCGAGGGCCGGCCGATGCCAAGCTCCTCCATCTTCTTGACCAGCGTCGCCTCGGTATAGCGCGGCGGTGGCTGGGTGAAATGCTGTTCGGGCGTGACGCTGTCCCTGTTTGCGGCTTCGCCCTGTGTGATCTGCGGCAGACGCTTGTCCTCGTCGTCCACCACCACGTCGTCGCGACCTTCTTCGTAGACCTTCATGAACCCGTCGAACAGCACCACCTGGCCGGTGGCGCGCAGCGCGACCTGGCCGTCGCCGCTGGCCACGTCCACGGTGGTGCGTTCCAGCCGTGCGGCTTCCATCTGGCTGGCCAGTGTGCGTTTCCAGATCAGATCATAAAGCTTGCGCTGATCGGCATCGGTCAGCCGAAGCGCCGCGGCGTCGCGGGTCATGTCGGTGGGGCGGATACATTCATGCGCTTCCTGCGCGTTCTTCGCCTTGTTCTTGTACATGCGCGGCGATTTCGGAACGTAATCCGCCCCGTAGCGATCCTTGATCGCGTCGCGCGCGGCCATGACCGCCTCGGGGGCCATGTCGATGCCGTCGGTCCGCATGTAGGTGATCAGCCCCGCCTCATACAGCCGCTGCGCCGCCGACATGGTCTGGCGCGCGCCGAAGCCGAACTTGCGGCTGGCCTCCTGTTGCAGGGTCGATGTCATGAACGGTGCGGCGGGGTTTCGGCTGGCCGGTTTTGCCTCGACCGATTTCACCGTCAACTCACGCGATTGGATCGCCTGCACGGCCAGCTCGGCCGCAGTCTCGTTTTCCAGGTCATATTTTTCCAGCTTCCTGCCGCCCAGAACCGTCAGCCGCGCCTCGTAGGTCTGGCCGCGCGGGGTGGAGAGCACTGCCTTGACCGACCAGTATTCGCGGGCCCGGAACGCCTCGATCTCCATCTCCCGCTCGACGATGAGCCGCAGACAGACCGATTGCACCCTGCCGGCCGACTTGGCGCCGGGCAGCTTGCGCCACAGCACCGGCGACAGGTTGAAGCCAACCAGGTAGTCCAGCGCGCGGCGGGCCAGATAGGCCTCGACCAGCGGGGCGTCGACCTGGCGGGGGTTCTTCATCGCCTCGGTCACGGCCGATTTGGTGATCGCGTTGAACACCACGCGCGACACCGGCGTGT
>JADQCD010000205.1 GCA_016278285.1 Actibacterium sp. | reverse complement strand
GCCAACTTCAAGCGGCCGCCTGATCAAGCGTCACCAACTTTTGCCCATATCTCCCTCGTCCCCCCACAGGTTCACCTGGGCTCAGGGCTTTTCGTCAGCGTTCCGGGCATGGGGCGGCGCGAGGCGCAATATATCCGCTGTTCATCACAGGCTTGCGACGCTCGGCTGGCACTGAGCGATACCGAACTTGCCGCGTGGAAACAGGCCGCGGCGGCGCAGCTTCTCTACCGTCCAAGTCCCTCCGCGCCCCCTGTCAAGTTCGACGTTTCACTTATGGGCTTGACGGCGGCCTTCAACGAAGTCGTGGAGGCGAATGAATGATCCGAACCGTTCTGAAGCTTTTTTTCCTAGTGGCGGCGCTCATGACAGCCCTACCGGCTTTGGCGCAATCCATTCGGCTCAAGGCGGTCACTGTCAGTCCAAGCGATTACCTTTTGGAGGAAGATGTAGAAGCGGTCACAGCCCGGTATGTCGGGCGAGATGTCACCTTCCCCGATCTTCAGGCGATGCTCTCGGCGCTTAACAGGCTTTATGCTCGGGCCGGTGTGCCCACGGCGCGCGCGGTGCTCCCTCCACAGGAGATCCGTAACGGAGTGCTGAGGGTTTCGCTGATCGAGGCCGAGATCGAGAAGGTCGTCTTTGACGGGCTGGAAAACACGTCGCCCCGGTTTCTGGAGAGCAACCTGTCGCTCGAACCCGGAACCAAGCCCGATTTCGAACGGCTTGAGCGTGATCTGATGATCTTCGACATCGCCCATGATATTTCGCCGCAATTGAGCTTCGCGGCCGGCGGGTTGCCAGGCACCACGCAGGCGATCGTCACCGCGGACGAGCCGAAGCGCCTTGTTTTCACCCTCTCGGCCGATAACTTCGGCCGCGAGGAAACCGGCGAATTGCGGACCAGCCTCTTTGCAAGGGCGAACTCCCTCTCCGGCGTGCGCGACACGCTTTCCCTGCAGCTTCAGAAATCTGAAGGTGCTGGATCGGTCTCGGCGGGGTATTCGCGTCCGGTGGGCGGCGGTGGCGGACGGGTGGTCGGCGCGTTCAGCTATTCGCAATCCTCGATTATCGGCGGCGAGTTCCAGAATTCGAAAATCGTGTCGGATTCCTACGCCGCCTCCCTGAGTTATCGCCGGCCGGCATGGGTGCGCCCCGACAGCTATGTGATGCTCGAAGGCGGTGCGTCCTATGAGGTCAATTCGTCTACGTTCGACGGGGTAACCTTTGCCGATATCGACCTGTGGGATGTTTTCGCCTCGGCGCGTTACAACCGACGCTTCGCCAATTCGACCCTCGGTTTCAGCGCCGGTCTGCGAGCCGGCAGCGCGAGTGCCAAGGGCACGTCCCAGACCGAGGGCAGTTTCTGGATGATCTATGGCGAGGGCACCTATGCCCGGCCCATCGGTGAACGGTTCATGTTCAACGGCAACTTGCGCTACCAGTATGCCCACGGCCGGAACCTGCCCGTGGCGCGGCTGTTCACCGCGGGAGGCGTCGGGTCGGTCCGGGGATATCCCAGCGACATTCGCGGTGGCGACAGTGGCGCGATCCTCAATCTACAGGTCTCGATGCGCGAGCCGTGGTCGCCGGCCAGCAGGCCGGATTGGAATTTTACCCCCTTTGCCTTTGTCGATACCGCGATGGTGGTGCCGTATCGCGTCGATGGATCGATCGACGGGTCGCAGGATTTCCTTGCATCGGTGGGCGCGGGGGTTTCGGCCTCGCTCGGTGAACGCGCCAATCTGATTGCAATGGTGGGCATTCCGCTCCGCGAAACACTCGGATTCAACCAGGAGGGCCGCGGGGTGATCCATGTCGGCCTGGATTTCAACTTCTAGGGGGCGCAGGTGCCGCGCCAAACGAAACGCAGACGAACAAACGACCAACGGAGAACAGAAAACATGACACCCTTCACCCGCCTCGCACTGGCCGCGACCCTCGCGCTGAGCCCGTTTGCGGCCACGGCGCAGAATGATACAGCGGCGCAGAATGAGACCACGACCGCCGAGAAGAGCGTCGATATCGCCAACAACACCGCCTTCGGCGACTGGATCGTTAACTGCGAGGCGATCACCGCGAAGCGCACGTCCTGCCGCCTCGTGCAAGAGCAGACCCTGCGGAAAACCGGCGAGCTTGTGGCCCGGTTCATCGCGCTTCCGGTCATCGACGGGGCGATCCTGCTCGCCCAGGTGCCGATGGATGTCTACTTGCCCGGTGGTGCGGTCTACCGCTTCGGCGGGAATGAGGAGGTCGAGCAGCGCGAAATGATCTGGCAGCGCTACGCGAAAGATGTCTGCGAAGCTGCTGCGCCACTGGATGAGGCCGAACTCGCCATTTTTGCGAAGGAAGACACGATGCTTTTCGGCTTCCGTCCGAACGCGGATGCCGAGCCGGTGGTGCTGTCGGTCGACATTTCCCAATTTGCCGAAGCGCTGAAGGCGCTGCGTGCGGCCGACGCAGAGGGCTGAGTGTTCGCAGGCCGGTCGGGTTTCCGTCACCGGTCTGCAAACACGAGTGCAACGAGTGACCAATCGCAAGCGGCCGACAGAGAAGCCGCAGACGCCGTGAAAAAAGGGAGGGGCGCAATGTCCCAGACGAGCGAGAACAACCGCACGGGCAGGGCCCGTTCGACGGGGGTGCGCACGCCACGCCGAGGAGCGTCGTTTGTGAACCGCCTCGCGGCCCTGCTTGGTTCGGCCTCGGTCATGGCGATGCAGGTTCTGCCGGCCTATGCGCAGGTGGTGGCCGCCGATGCCAGCACGAGCGTCAACATTTCAGGTGCCATCACCGATGTGACAACCTCGAACATCCGGGGGACCACGGCCTTCAACCGGTTCAGCCAGTTCGATGTCGCGTCCGGCACTACGGTCAATCTTTTCCAGCCGGGAAGCTCCGACAAGCTGGTCAACATCATCACGGGCGGCAACTCGACGATCGCCGGCTTGGTCAACGGCCATCGCGGTGCCCCCGGCAATTTCAACGCAAATCTCGGCAATCTCTACTTTGTCAACTCCGACGGCTTCGTCGTCTCGGCCACCGGCTCGATCAATGCCGCACAGATCACGATGACGACGCCCACGGCGGCATTCGTCTCGGACCTGATCGCCGAGGCCAATGGCACCCCTCCCATTACCTACACGCCCACGCAAAAGCTTTTCCTCGGTACCGAACCCCTCAACGCCACGGGCGAGATCGACATCCAGGGCGCATTGCAAGCCCAGCGGCTCGACCTGCGCGCGGGGGCGCGGATGATCGTCGACGGCCGCCTGGCGGTCGAGGCTGATCCCACTACCGGGCAGATCGAACCGACGGTCAACATGCAGGGCGTGCCGACGGCGGGCGGCCTCAACATCGACTCAAACGGTGTGATCCGCCTCACCTCGGGCGGCGATATGAACCTGAGCGGCGAGGTATCGGCGAAAGGGTCGGCGGCCGGGGCCGATCCCCTTGGCGGCCTCGTCGAGGGGATCGCGGACGGCGACATGACCGTGGGCGGTTCGATCGACGTCAGCAATGGCGCGGGCGATGCCGGCGGCGTGATGCTCTATACCAAGGGCTCCGCCACCATGGAGCCCTCGTTCGAACTGACCGCCTCCTCCACGGCGGGGGCCGGCGGCTTCTTCGCCCTGCGCGCCGTGGGCGATATCACCGGCGCGAACGGCACGCTCGATACCGGGTCCGAAACCGGCGTTTCCGGCGAGGCCTTCCTGATCGGTGAAAACGTCACCATCGGCGGCAATATCACTACCAATGGCGGTTCGCTCGGCGTGAACGCGGCAAAGTCGGCAAAGGTTTCGAGCGGCCTGAGCGTCTCCACCTCGCCAATTGCGACCGGGCCGGCCGCAGGCGATCTGATCTTTGCGGCGCCGACGATCACTGTGGAGTCCGGCGCAACGCTTTCGGCCTCCGAATTAGGGGCCGACAAGGGCGGCCTGCTCGCCCTGGTCGCGCATAACCGCAACACCGGTATCGTCTGGGCCATCAACCCGGAAACCGAAAAGGCCGAGATCACCATCACCGACGCGACGCTCAAGGCTGGCAGCGTGATCGTGAGCGCGGTGGCCAGCGCGTCGAACGTGTTCGGCAGCGAGAACGATGAGGCGCTTGAGGCAACGCAGGTTGCCCAGATGGAAAACTCTCTCGACGAGACGGGCTTCAACAAGCTCCTCACCTCACTTGGCGATGCGGCGCTTGCCGTGCTCGAGGGCGGGCTTTCCACCGTCAACGGCTTGTCGCCTCTTCAGGTGCAGGTGCTCACGGCCGATGCGAAGGTCACCATCACCGACAGTGACATCACCGCCAACGGCAACTGGGCCGGGCGCGATCCATCGGTTCCCAACAGCGAGGCCAACTTCGCCGAAAACGGCTATCTCTCGCCGCTGGGGCTGCGTGAAGACACCTATGAGTTCATGGCGGGCGCCAATCCCTACCAAATGAAGGTCGATCTTCCGAGTGTCTGGGACGATCAGGTTGACAGCCTGTTCATCCATTCCGACGCCGAGACGGTTACCACGATTGCGCCGAAAGCCTATGGTTTGGGGCTGGGCATCGCCGTCACCGACACCAAATCTCAGGTGGCGCTTTCAAATTCCAACCTTCTGACCGAAGCCGGCAATATCCGGATGGCCTCCACCTCGGTGGAGAACATGACGATCAACATCGCAGCGAAAAAGATCGCCAATGGCGCCGGGGCCGTGGCTGTCTCGGTGCGTGATCTGACCAACCAGATCCTTGTCGATTATGGCAGCATCGACAGCGCCGGCCGCCTTGACATGGGCGCTTTCACCGGGCGCAACCTGTCGCAGACGGTTATCGCCAATTCCGGCATGGAGGGGCGTGCCTCCATCGCTGTGAATGTCGATGTTGCAACCGCACTCACCGAGGCCGCGCTGGGCGGTACGGTAACGGCCGATCGCGATGTGGCGGTGGATGCCGAAACGCTGTTTTTCAACTCTGCCCGCGTCACCACGGCCACGATGGGCATCGCGAATGTTCAGAAGGTCGCGGCCACCCGCATTGCCAGCCTGACCGGGATGCAAACGCTTGCCACCACCTTGCAGGGGGGCGCCTCCAGGCCCGACCCCAACCGCAAACCCCACTTCGGCTTCGGCGTTGCCGTGGATGTCCAGGTGTCGAATGACAACACCTTTGTCACGGTCGGAGGAAAATATCACGATTTCAACGATCTGGCGGCTGCCCCGACCGCGCTAGGTGCCACCTCGGTCACGGCGGCGGGGCGGGCCGTGTCGGTGAACGCGGGCTACCGCTTCGCCGACTCCCAAACCGAGGGTGGTATTGGCCTGTCCCGCGCAACCTCCGCCGCCTTCGGCAAGCTGACCTTGGTGATCAAGCAGATGGTAGCCCGGCATAACGCGGCGAATCCCACCGATCCGATCACCGAAGACGAACTTCTCGGGCGCTATTCCAACGCTCTGATGATGAACATCTCTGTTTCGTCGATAACGGGTGAGACCCGGGCCGAGATCGGCTCGGACGCCACGATAACGGCCGGGGCGCTCGCGCTCGACGCGGTGACGCGTTATCCGAACACCAATCCGATGGAGACGATCATCGGCGAGTGGCAAACCTTTTCAGACGCCGTGGCAACCTATCGTCCGGTGTCGGGCACCGGTCAGACCAATCCGACCCCGCCGGACCTTGCCGGGTTCATCGAAGTGATCAACCCGCTGACCTACATCACCACGGACTCCAAGGCCAAGGGCGAAGCGCCGGTCGCAGGTGATCGGGTCGTGGTGCCCGGCGAAGAGCAAAAGCTTGCCCTCGGACTTTCGATCACCTTCTTCGGCACGGACAACACCACCAAGTCGGTGATCCGCGAAGGCGCGAAAGTCACACTCGATTCCGGCGCCAGCGTGACCGCCTCGCAGGAGTCGCTTTTTGTCCATGTGGTGAACCTGCCCAAGAAGAATCCTCTGGGCGGATCCGCGAAGGTTAACGATTCCATTGGCGCCGGCATCTTCGCTTCGCGCACGGTGTCCGACGTGCGGGCCGAGATCGAGTCCGGCGCCTCCGTCACTGTCAACACCGGCAATCTCGACATTACCGCGACCACGAAGAACATCGTCGCCAGCCTCGCTTATTCCGGCGGGCAGGGGTCCGACGTGGCGGTGAATGCCACCATCGACGCGCAGATTTCCGAAGCCACCACCGTCGCGCGCGTCGGCGAAGCCGCGACGATCAAGGCAAATAACGTGAACTTGACGGCAAAGGACCAATCCGTCGCCTGGGTGAGCGCGGGGGCGATTTCGGGCTCCGAGAACGTCGGCGTCGGCGCATCGGGCGTGTTCAACCTCACCACGCGCGACATCTGGGCCGGGATCGGTACGAAGGATGGGATCACCACGGTGGCCGATCTTGCCGACTTAACCGGCACGGTGATCGACGCCGAAACGTTGACCATCCTTGCCGAGAATGATGCGACCGACATCACGGTGGCGGTTGCGGGCACGAAAGTGGTCGGCAAACCCGACCCCGCCCCCAATCAGACGCCGCCGCCCAATAACCAGAATGACGACATGATCATTCCGCCCTGGCTCTTCGACGAGAGCCAGCAAGACGCCGTCACGCAGCAGAGCAACACCCAGACCCCGGCAGACCAGCAGGGCCAGCAGCAGCAATCGGGCTGGGCCGTCTCCGGCGCGGCGGTGGTCAACCTCTCGCTCGGCAACAAGACCCGTGCGGAAATTCTTACCAAAAACGCGATCGACCTCGACAGCGACCTGAGCCTGACAGCGAAGAACAAGGCCCTTGCCGTGAACGTGGGCGGGGCCGTTTCGGCGGGGCTCGGTGCCGCGCAGGATACCAACGCCCTTGCCGGCGCCTTCGCGGTGCATGTCGATACCTGCAAGCTGGAGACGCGCATCCTGGGGGCCGGGATCACCGCCGACGACATGACGGTGAAGGCCGACGATCTCGCCACTGTCGTGAACATTGCCGTGGGCGGCGCAGGCACCTCCCGCGGCGATATCGCGCTGGCCGGATCGGTGGGGGTGGTCGTGCTCGACGGTGGCACCGAGGGCATGATCAAGGATGCGAAGATCACATCCGAAACGCTCACCCTCGATGCTGACGACAGGTCGACCGCCGTGAGCGTGGGCGGGGCCGTCGGAGTCAACATGGACGCAACGCAGGGCTACGGCGTGGGCGTTGGCGTGGGCTTCAACACAGTTACACGTTCGGCCAAGGCGCGGCTCGCGGGCACGGGCTTTGCCCATGTCGGCGCGCTCTCGGTCCTGGCCGACAGTACCCAATCCATCTACGGATTTGCCATCTCGGCCGGCGTTGGCAAAACCGGCCTTTCCGGCTCGATCTCGGTCAACACCGTTACTGGCGGCGCACTGGCGCTTGTCGAGGGCACCGCGGCCGACCCCGACAAGGGCATCGCGGCCGTCCCCTACAAACTCGAGGCCGACAGCGTGACCGTCGACGCCACGGAAACCAACACCATTTTCTCGCTGGGCGGGGCTCTGGCCGGCGGGCGCAGTGCGGCCGTGGGCGCGGCCCTGACCGTCAACGTCATCACCGCGGCCACGGAAGCTCGCCTGGCCGACACCGTCCTCACCAAGCGGGACGCTGGCGTCGACCTCGGCGCCGTCTCGGTCACCTCCGACAGCACCTCGACCATCACCTCGATCGCGGTTGCCGGTGGCGCCGCGAAAAGCGGCACCGCGGCCGGCGTCGGGCTTTCGGCGAACGAGATCACCGCGATCACGGAAACCTCGCTTGGCGGGTCGACGGTCACCGATGCAGCCAGCGTCGAGGCGAAGGCCGAAGGCAACCGCAACATCACCTCGCTCGGCGGCGGGCTCGGAATTTCCGGCCAGGGCGCGGCCGGTGTCGCCGCCACGCTGAACCTGCTCCTGGCCAACACAACCACGGTGATCCTTGACGAGGCCGACATCAGCACCCGCGACTCCGGCGTGCTGGACGCCACCGCCACGGCGAATGGCAAGATCCAGTCGATGGCCGCGGGGATTTCGGCGTCGAAGGATACCTCGATCGGCGGCGCGGTCACCGTCAACGTGACCACCGCGGAAACGCTGGTAACGGCCAAGTCTGCCACGCTGGATGCAGACGGCTTGCTGACGCTGAAGGCCGACGATACCGCGACGGTTCAGAGCGCGGCGGGCGGCGCTGCGGTTTCGGTGAAGGGCAATGCCGTTGGCGGCGCTGTCGCGGCGAATTTCATCGACCATGACACCAAGGTTCTTGCAAGCGGCGGCGCGTTGTCCGGCGAGGGTGTGACGCTTCAGGCGGTGAACGGCTCCACCCTGCAATCCATGGCCGTGGGCCTTGCGGCCGCACCCGGTTCAAACGCCTTCTCGGGCTCCATCGCGATCGGCGATATCGGCAACACAACCACGGCGCAGGCCACCGATACCACGATCAACGCCGGCACCGGCGTGGCCAAGATCGACGCCGGGCGCACCGGCACCATCGATATCTTGTCCGGTTCGGCAGCCGTTGGCGGCTCCAACGCCGTGGGCATCGCGCTCACCGTTGCCACGATCCACGGTGGCGTGTCGGCGGATCTGGCCACGCAAAGCGGGATCACCGCGTCAAACCTGGAGGTGAGTGCGCGCAATACGGCCAACGTCGATGCGCTGGCGGTATCGGGGTCGGTGGGCGCCGGAGGCGCGGCGGGTTCCGGCTCGGTCGTCTATACGCAGATCGGGCGCCCGGCCGCCGATGGCCCCTCGGTCGATCCGATTTCCGGCGATGACCCGTCCGAAGACCCGGTGGGCGACGCACAGACCCAGGTTGTCAATGAACGTGACCAGGCGGTGGCCAATCTCGCCACGTCGCTTGGCAGCAAATCCAACACCTCCCTCACCAATGACCATATGGCATTGGAACTGGATACCGACGATCTCGTGCGTGCCCGCGTCGAACTGGGCGGGGCTGATCCAACGGTTCCGGATATTGCCGTGACCACGACCGAGGACACCACGACCCGGTCGCTTGCCGGCGCTGTTGGTGTCGGGGTGGGCAGTGCCGGGGTTGGCGCGGGGATCGCCGTCAACCTGATGTTCGGCAAGGCCGAGGCGGAACTCGTTCTTCCGTCGAACCAGACGACCACGGTGGAAGGTGCCGTCAATGTCGGCCTGACCCAGACCGGAACAGTGAAAACCGCGGGCGTTGCAGGTGGTGGCGGTGGGTCCGTGGGCGGCGCCGGTTCGATCACGGTCAACGTGATGAACCGCCAGGCCGATGCCCGGATCGTCGGCGATGCCCCCGGCGCGCGGGCCGAACTTGTCACGGATGGGCGTGATGTCGGCGTGAGCGTGACGCAGACCGGCACGATCAATTCGCTCGCGGGCTCGGTCGGGATCGGGGGAAGCGCGGGCTTCGGCGGCGCGATCGTGGTCAACGTTATGTCGGACGATGCCGACGCGCTGGTTCGTGATGTGGCGCTTATGACCGCCGACAGCACCGACGATGCGGCCGATCCCCTGCTCAATGCCGGGGTCGTCTCGATCACGGCAGATCAGACGATGATGCTCGAGGCGCTCTCGGCCGCCATCGCCGGAAGCGGAGGTGGGGCCTTCGCCGGGTCGTTCGCCGTGAACGTGGCTGATGGTGCCGTATTCGCGACCCTGCAAAGGTCGATGGCGCAGAGCAAGACATTGACCCTGTCGGCGAGCGCAAAGCCGACCTTGACCGGTAATGCGGGTGCGATTTCGGGGTCGTCGGGAACGGCCATCGGCGTTGGTATCGTCACGAACGTGACGCGCCAGCATGTGCGCGCCGATGTCGACGGGTCCGAGATATATGCGCGGGACGCCGTGAAGGTGCTGGCCGCCGCACATGCGGGCATGTCGGGCAACGCGATCTCGGGCTCTGGTTCTGGCGGCGTGGCCATCACCGGGACGGGGGTCGCCAATTCCGCGCTGAACACGGTTGAGACCTTCGTCCGGCAGACGGCGGACACGACCGGTGGGAGCACGATCATTTCAAGAGGGTCGGTTCTGGTATCGTCGCTGGGCACCAATACGATCACCCTTCTGGGCGGCACAGGCGAAAAGGATGCAGTGAGCAAGCAATCCGGCACGCCCGGCATTTCCGTCAATTTCGCGGGTGGTGGCACCGCTGGTGTGGGGGCCTCGGTCACGGTCAACACGCTTGCGAACGATGTCCGCACCGGGATTTCGGGCAATACCAGCATCGTCGGGCTGGGGCACAGCGGCGTCGAGGTGGATGACAAGGGCACGAAGAAATACGGCGTCGTGATCAACGCGCTCGGCAATTCCGACATGTCCATGGTGTCGGCCAATGGCGCAGCGGGTGGCGTTACGGGCATTGCGGCGCTGTTCGTCATGAACCTGATTGACGATGACGCCAAGGTGGAGATCGGTAGCGTCGGCGAAGGTGAATTGGTGCAGATCAACACCGAAACCTTGCTCGATGACGATGTCGAGGCCCGGATCGGCAGCCAGACCGCCGCATCCTGGCAAGATACCGAGTTCACGGCCAAGACCGAGAATTCCGCGATCGCCGTGGCGGCGAATGTCGCCGTCGGCGGATCTGCTGGTGTGGGCGCGGCTTCGGGCAATACCTTGGTCACGAGCCTTGCACAGGTTTCGGTGAAAGACTCGGAAATCGAGGCAAAGGACGCGCTCGAGATCAACGCGCAGGCGTTCACGGATATCGACACGGCCGTATTCGGCGTGAGCGGTGGCTTTGTCGGAGTTTCCTTCAATGCCTCGGTGAACAAGATGGGCTCTCAGGCCCTCGTCGATCTGGACGGGACGAGCGTCGACGCCAGTAGCGTCGAGGTGGGCACCCTGGTCGACAGCGACAGCTGGGGCCTCTCACGGGCAGCATCGGAGGCGGTGCCGTGGCCGGGGCTGGCGGCATCCAGGTGACCTTGTTCAACAGCGACTCCAAGGTGACGATGGGGGGCGGCACGAGAACGCGCCAGGGCAGCGTGAAGGCCGGGTCGGTTTCAGTGAAGGCCGATACGATCCTCAAGACCGACGGCAACGCCATTTCGGGCGCGGTCGGCGGTGGAGCGCTCGCGCTTGCTGCCAACGTGAGCCTTGTCGAGGCCGAAACCTCCGTGAATATCGGCGCGGATGAAACCCTGCGCGCGACCGGAAACTTGACGCTTCAGGCCAAAGACAAGGTGACGATCAGATCGCTCACCGGGTCGCTCGGCGCGGGGGCCGTGGGCGCCGGCGCCTCTATCGACTACGCGAATTTCAGCGGGCTTACGCAGGTCAACATCGGGCAGGGCGCGACGCTGGAGGCCTATTACGGCACCAATCCGCTGGCCAATCCGGCCGCGGCATCGACCGGGCTGACGATCAGGGCCCTGTCGGAACGCGATGTGGACTCGGATGTGGTCGGGATCGCGGTTGGCGGTCTTGCCGTGGTCGGCGCCGTTTCGGTGATCGAGCTTGGCGCCAAGGCGGACGACGAAGACGATAAACGCGGAGATTTGCTGGCGCAAGCCCAGACCGAATTGGGCAGCGAGCAGAACGGCAAGACCGGCGACGCAACGAAAGACAAGAACGCTGCGGGCAGCTTGGTTGCCTATGCGGGCGCGACCGAGACCCAGAGAAAGATCGTGGAGGGGCGCCAGGCGATCGACCTTACGGACGCACCGGGTGAAGACACGGTGAAGGTCAATATCGGCGATGACGTGACGCTCTCGTCGCGCGGTTTCATCGACCTTGAAGCCGACGCGAAGGTCGCCGTTTCGCAGCTTGCCGGCGGCGCTGCCGTGAGCTTGGGCGCAGCAGCGATCAGTGGCACGTCCGTGACCAATGTCGGTTCGGGCGCGACGATCTTCGTCGGCGAGAACAGCGTCATCCAGGCGGATGGCAAGATCGACATGAAGGCCAACAACGGCAGCCTCAGCGGGCGCGACCTTGTGGATGCCCAGGCGGTAACCGTGGCGGCTTCTGCGGGTTATGGCGTCGGGGTTGGCGTGTCGGTTGCCAAGGTCAGCTCCGCCTCGCAGATCGTGCTCGGAAATGGGACCCGCGTGGCCGGCAACCTGCGTGGCTGGGCTTCCGAGGCCAACCTTTCCGCCACCCGCTCGGGCAGGGTGAAAACCAACACGTTCAATGTGGCCGCCGGCGTGGTCGGGGGCGTTGGTGTGACAGTGTCGCACGCGATGAACGAGGGTGTTTCGACGATCCAGCTTGGCGACGACAGCGGCACCGAAGAGGTCGCGATCCTTGCCGGGAAGGTCAGCCTCGGAACCGACGACACCTCGCGCGTCTTTGCGACCGGTGAAGGCAGCTCGGGCGGTATTGCCGCGGGCGTGAATTCGACCATCATCAATGCCGATGTCGACGGGACCAACACGATCACCGGGCGAAATCTGAGCATCAAGGCCAATTCCATCCTGCTCGATAACAAGAGCGCGGCCTCGGGTTATTCCGAAGCGCGCGGGTTGTCGATCGGTGCGGTGGCGATCGGTGCATCCGTTGCCCGGACCGACATGCGGGTGAACATCACCACCGACATTGCCGCCAAGGCGGTTGATGGATGGGATGCCAAGGCGATCACGCTCAACACGCGGATCTATCGCTCCGGCTTCGATCACGCGAAGGCGGTTTCGGCCTCGACCTCGGGCGGGCTGCTCGCGGGCAATGGTGCGGAAGCGAATGCCTACGTGAACTATACCGTGAGCGCCGCATATTCCGGTTTGTACACCGCGGACCAGACGGTGACGATCGACACGGATTCCGCCGCCGTGCAGGCGTGGGCCGAAACCACGGGCATTTCCGGTGGTTTGGCGGCCATTGGCATGACGATCGCGCGGGCCGGGCAGAACATGAACAACGGGCTGACCGATCAGGAGAAACTGGCCAGCGTCACGAGCTCGATCAACAACGCGATGATCCTTGCCGACAGCCTCGTGATCTCGACGGGCAACGCGCCCAAGGCCTATGCGAAGGCCACGTCGGGGTCGGGTGGCATCGTTTCGGGGTCGGGGGCCGAAAGCTGGGTCAAGACGAACACCTCGACCGTCACGAATTTCGGCAACACCGGCTCGGTCCTTGTGACCGCCGAAAGCGTGAATATCTCGACCGGCCAGACCGCGACGCTCGGCGGCAAGGTGGATACCACCAGCGCCTCGGCCCTCGGATACTCGGGTGGCCGTGGCGATACCGAGGTGACGAGTAACGTCACCACACGGTTTGGCGGAGAGGCGCAGGTCTGGGCGAAGAATATCCGCATCTCGGCCAACAACACCGTCAGCCGCCCCGAAGACGGGTTCAACATCACTTCGGCCTCCGGCGGCGCGCTCGACGCGGCGGCGATGATGAGCGATGTGACTGTCAACGCGGCGACGGATGTGTTCGTCGATGAAGGCGCCAAGATTACCCAGACCGGCGTCGCCGGCGCGGGGCAGAAATTTGCCATCGGCACCTACACAAACATGGCCATCATCGACCGCCTCAAGCTCGATTCCGGCGGCGCGATCGCGGTGCCGGTTGGTGAAGGCAAGATCCTTGTGGAGACGAACCGGGGCACGGTGACCGTCGGCGATGCCGACATCTTCTCGGTCGATACCGCGACCTTCTACGCCGGGGGTGACGCGAACATCAAATCCGAGGTCGATACCACCTCCTACGGTCTTTCCGGTGCGGCGACCGGCAATACCACGGCGACCTTCAACGCCGACAACCGCGTGGTGTTCCTTGATGGCGCCGCGGTCGAGTCGCTCAACGATGTGCAGGTGCAGGCGGGCTATGGCGCCCGCGAGGCGCAGGACGTGAACGTGCGGGCCGAAACCCGCGTCTTCAACAAGACGGCGATACCGATCCCGACCGATCCGGCTGCGGACGCGAAAGCCGATACGGCGTCGATCATCGACGTGCAGAAAGGCAGTTCGATCAAGGCGGTGAGCGATGTCTACCTGCTCGGCGAAGCTGGCAACCGCGAAATCGTGGGCTATGGCCGTGGCAAGGATCTCTATCGCGAGATTGCGGCCGAGCTTGGAACTGCGATCAGCGAGGCCTTCGGGGGTGATCCCGTCAGCCTCGACATTGAATCCGGCACATCGACCGACCTTTCGAACAACGGCATCCTCGTGAACGGCTATGTGCGTGCCGGCTCGCGCAACAAGCAGATCGCGATCTTCGATCCGTCGAACCAGGTCAACAACCGTTACGACCACGCCGGGAACGGCCCGTTGAAAGATGGCTATGGCAATTTCTACGACGACGACATGGCCGAGGGGATTACCTTCTCGGTCCGCGAGAACGTGCTGTTGACGTCGGAGTTCCAGAAGCGCGTCGATCTTCTGGATCAGTTGATCAACGATCCGATCCTGAGCAAGGACGCTGCGGCCGTCCTTGCGTGGGAGGCTGAGAAGACCCAGCTTCTCGCGCGCATGTCCACAATGACAGGAAGCGCCGACTTCATCGACTTGAATGATATCGTCGCCTCCGAGGGCAACATCATCCTGCGCGCCGATTATGTGCATGGCACGTCAACCGGCACGCTGGATGCGCCAGGCAATGCCGAGATCAAGGTTCACGTCTACTCCGACGCCTACCTGAACACCGCGAACATGACGATCCCGGAAAACGCGGGCGGGCGGATCACCTTCAACGACGTCACAGTGCTGACCCCGGCAGACATCAATCTGATTTCCGATCCGGTGCGGGTCGCGCAGGGGCCGACGAATTACAACATGATCTCGGCCGATCAGGCCGGCGACCCGCTGCTCGAGGTGGTCACCTATGGCGGCGGCTCCCTGATCGTGGACGGCGATATCTCGAATGCCGACGGGATCGCGCGATTTGCCGCCAATGGAACGACGGCCGACCTCGATGTGCGCGGGGACATCTATGCCAAGACCGTCGAACTGACCGCTGGCCGCGACTTCGTTCAGGGTTACAAGGTGGGCTTCACCGAGGTCGAAGGCGATCCGCGCGAGATCTACGAGAGCTATTTCGAAGGCCGCGAAAGCGACTTCCGCAAGCTGGTGCTCGCCGGCTTCACGGTGTCAGGCGTGTCGGGTGAGGACGTTATCATTGGCCCGCTCAACTTCGGCTCGATCCCCGACTTCACGATCGCGCCGCGACGGGGCGAAATCCGGGCTGGCCGCAATGTCTATATTTCTGCCGACAAGCTCAACATCAACGGTCGGATCCAGGCCGGGACGGGCACCTACGACGTTTCGATCGACGCCGCGATCGACAGCGATCTCGACGAGCTGCTCGACAATGGCCTGAGCGGCTCGAAGCTCCTGTACAGATCCTGCCGAGCCGGTGAACGAGAACGTGGTGCGCAACGAGCACATCTCGAGCAACGTCAAGATCTTTTTCGAGGAAAACGGCGTTGACGAGAACGGCAATGTGACCGGCAAGATCGTCGTGTCGCCGATGGTGGTGCAGGGTGGCCGCGTCGAGTTGGTGGGCGAGGTATTCTCGACCGGCGGTGGCGAAATCCAGTCGCTCGACGGGTTCGGCACGGTAAACGTGAACAGCGGGTCCAAGTATGCCGTCGAACTCGGGCGGATTGATCTTGGCGAACTGGGCGAACTGGCGCAGGGCGTTGAGGGCGTGGTTCGGATCACCGACACAAGCCGCAAGATCGGAACCAATTTCCTGATCACCGAATTCCGCCGTGTGGGCACGCAATTGCGCGAACTCGACAATACCACCTTCACCACGGAAGAATTCGATTTCGATGAGAATGGAACTGTTGACCTCTACCGCGACATCCCGACCCATCTCGTTCGGTCCTGGACTGCGGGCAAGGGCCGCAGCGGCACCTACCAACCGACGCCGAACCAGGACCTCGTGATAAACCGGGCCGAGACCGTCACTCAGGTGACGGAGCATTACAAGAAGACCTTCTACTTCTGGTGGCCCGCCGGCTCCGAGATCAGGTCCGAGGTCAAGGAGACGACGGCGAAACCGCTCCCGCCGAGCGTCGCGCCGGGGCTCAACGGCACATATCTCGCGCCGTCTCTGCCGGGTGACGATTATGCCTATCGCTTCACCGGCAAGCAGGTGGATGTGGACCCGCGCAAGTATGCCGAAAAGACCAATGACAAGCGGATTCTGGGGATCGGTGACTATATCGAAACTTGGAGAACCGAGAAGATCTCGAAGCAGCTCTACACGCATCGGCTGAAAGCGGATTACGGCGTGAAGATAACCTTCGACGGCGACGATACGGGTGGGCTCACGATCGTCAACAACGGCGATGCCATCTTCACCGACATGGTCAGTAACCTGATCGGCGCCAGCGTCGTGACGTCGAAACAGGGGTCCGTGCTGAGCTCCGATACATCGGTCCGGCTGAACGTCGGTAATCTGGATGTGCAGGCGCTCGGCGGCCGGATCGGCGGGCTCTCGGCGAAGTTCCGGGTCGATCAGCACGCCGGATCGGTTCTGACCGCAATCGCGCGCGATTCCATCGACATCCGCGAGATGGGCGGTGACATGGTGCTTGACGAAGTGCGCACTACGCGCCGGTCTGCCGATCTCGGCACGGGCATCAACGGCCAAGTCACGCTGATGGCGGATGGCTCGATCCTCGCACAGAACGCAAACACGCGGGTGACGGGTTCGTCGATCGACCTTCTCGCGCTCGACGGTGGCATCGGAACCAATAGTCAATCGCTCCTGATCTTCGAAGACGGCGCAAGGCTGACGGCGCGGGCGCGCAACGATGTCTTCCTCGAGGAAGCCCTAGGCGATCTCAACGTGCACAGCGTCGAGAGCCAGACGGGTTCGGTCGAACTTGTGGCGCGTGATGGCGCCATCCTCGACCGCAACGACATCGAGAGGCGCGACGTGCGTACCGAGGATCAACTGGCCGAGCTCTGGACCGACCAGCTTGACCTCAACGGAGCCGGTCTGACGGACCGTCAAGACACGCAGATCGCGGCGCTCAAGGCCGAACGCAAGCGCGCTTATGAAGAATACTGGCGCGCCCGCAAGGATGCCGGCGGTGTGGCCCAATCTTTCACGCTCGAAGCGGCGACGGAACAATCGCTGCTCGACGGCGGCTGGAGCCAGGGCCAGGTGGATGACTACAAGGCGACCTATTCGGATCTCTATGCCACGTGGAACGGCGAGGCGAGTTACGATGACACTTATGAATATGCCGTGTCGTTCGACGAACGCGCCGAGTATCTGGATGGGAGCGAATGGACCACGAAGGAGCTGAACGAGTGGATCCGCGCCGGGTTGATCCGGGGCACGGGGGATACCAATGTGCGTATCGAGGATCCGAACGTGACCGCGGCGGGCGATATCACCCTGATCGCGCGCGATGCGGTGGGCGAGCTTCTGCCCGATTTCGTGCTCGGAACCGACCGCGCTGCCAACCTCAAAGCACTCGCGACCGCCGAGCGCGCCGATGTGACCATCGACAATGTGGCCAACACAGTCACCGTTCGCCGCGCGGAGGACCTGAACTTCGCCTTCACGCGGGTGAACATCGAAGGGCAGGCCGAGGGCAACCTCCGCGTGACTTCTGCCGGACAGGACATATTCCTTGCTGCGGAAACACCGGCAACGCTCGCCGATCTCAGCACCACCGCAAACATCCGCCTCAAGCTCGACGGCGCCATGACCGACAATCGCGACGGTGCCGCGGCGGTGACGGGTTCGGCCATCGTGGTCGAGAGTGGCAACGATGCGCCGATCGGTGAGGCGGGCAACCCGCTGACCTTTGACGTGCTCGACGGCGGGAACCTCATCGCCCGCTCGGGGCAGGACTTGTTCGTGCGCGCCATTGGCAATCTGCCGATCGCCGAAATCTTTGCCGGCGGCGTGGCCCGGATCACGACGGTCGGGACGATCACGGATGATGTGGCGACCGGGGCGGTGCGTGTTCGCGCGGCGGACATCACGATCGACGGCGGGGCCGTTGGGACCAATGCCGCGCCGCTGGTGCTCGATGTCACCGACAGTGCGACCGGGATGCTGGATCTTGGGACGCGCTCCGGCGACGCCTTCGTTACCGTTGCAAGCGATCTCGCGCTCGAGAAGGCCGATATCTTCGGAGGCGGGCGCATCACGGCAACCTCGCGCTTTGCGCTCATGAGCGCCGACACCATACGGTTCGGCAGCGGCGCGACGCTCGCCTTGATCGCCCCGGTGGGGATCGACCTCGTCGCGTCGAGCGGGATCGACATAGCCGGCGGCACGCTTGACGTCACCTCGGGCGGTGGCGTTGGCGATGCCGTCAAGCGGCTGCAAACGGTACTGGGCACGCTGAGCTTCGCCGCCACGGGTGACGCGCCCACCCCGCTCTTCGTGAAAGAGCTTGACGATCTGCGTATCGAAAACGTGGTTCAGACCCATGCCGATGCCGATACCGACGTGATCGCCGGTGGCGTGATCTCGGTCGGCACGATTTCCAACAAGGCCAAGGCGATCCTCATAGGCGAGGCGATTGCCGACGGCCGGATCATCTCCGAGCGCGTGTCGCTCACGGCGAATGGAACAGCCCCCGGCTCCGGGATCGGCGAGACGGATCGCGTGGACATCACCACCGCGCGTTTCGTGGCCGAGACGACCGAGGGCGGTATCATCGTGCTTTTGCGGGATCGTGCGACCGAGATCGAAGCGATCTCGGCGCGCGGGGCCGGCGTGATCGACGCGATTTCGACCAACGCCCCCCTGACGCTCCTCGCGGGTGCGGGCATGACCACCGAGGGCGGCGCGATCACGGTTGATGCGACAAGCCTCGTGGCCAATGCCAACATCCTGTCGCGTGATGGGGCTATTGACATTTACACGGCAGGCGATTTCCGCCAGACGGCCGGCACCCGCGTGGATGCGGACACGGGACCGCTGGATGTGCGCGTTCTGGGCGATCTGGAGGTGGCGCAGATCGTTACAACCAATGCCACGCGTGACGCGCTCCGGCTCTTCGTCGACGGGGCGCTTTCGGTGGCCGACGGCCAGACCGAGACCCAACTCGTAGCCAACACGACAGGGTCGCTCACCACGATAACGCTCGGCGCCCTGCATCCCGTGGGGCCGGATGGCCTTGCCACCCGTATTGCCGAACTGGATGCGATGGTCGGCACCGGACCGATGCACATTACCGAGGAAGACGGGATCATTCTCACCTCCGTCGAGAACCGCGATGGCATGATCGACATCTTCGCCGGCGGCCGCACCGAGATCGGCACACTGACCTCGGGCAACAGCGACATGATCGTGATTTCCTCGTCGGCCGGCGACATGGTTTCGGACGGGGCGTCGATCACCGGAGGCGATGTGCGCCTCTTCCCCTTTGGCGGCGCTTTGGCCGGCCAGACCACCGAAACGTTCAGGGCAGACGTGACCGATGGCGCGACGCTGCATCTCATGGCGCGCGATGATCTGCACTACCTCGAAACCGTGGGGGACATGCGCGTGGGATTTGCGCTCTCGGATCAAGGTAACCTTTCCCTTCAGGCCCCGACGGGCCGGATGGAACTGGGCGTGCTCGGGGCGGCGGGTGATCTCAGCCTGACGGCCACCGATGAACTGCGGGTGAATGTCATCGGTGCGGCGACCGTCGATCTTGCCGACGAGATCGGGCTCGAACTGGTCAATCCGGAATATTATGGCCTACGCAAGGCGCAGTCGCCCGAGTATCTCGAGCTGGTTGCTGTCGGCGATACCAGCCGTCTCTATGGCGGGCTCGTCAGCGCAAAGGGCAAGGTCATGCTGCGTGCCGCTTACATCGACGTGCACCTGAACGATGCGCGCCCGTCTGATCCGCTCCTGCTCACCATTACCGATGATGGTGGCGGCATGACCCGGAAGGTCGACGTGCAGTCGATCGGCGATGGCCCGGACCTCTTCATCGAGGACTATTTCACCGATATCCGTCCGCGCCTCGCAGGCCGTGACCGGTCGGGTGGCGAATTGATCCTGGAGAAAGGCCGGATCGGGACGGGTCAGGTCACCCATGCCGGGCCGAGCTTCATCGGGCAGGACGTGGTCGTCGGGGGCGACGTTTGGTTCAGGCAACGCAGCTTCGACCTGCTCGTGAACCGCGACTACCGGCAACTCTCGACGGTGGCCGACGCGCAGGCGCTCGCTTTCAATGCCGGGAAGATCACTTTCGAGATTCGCGACGAGATCGAACTCGTGACCATCGAGCCGGGCCTCGACCTGGATGGCTCTGGCGGTAGCGTGCTCGTGCTCAATCGCCGCCTTGGCGGCGTGGACCTGAATGGCGGCCAGGGCTTCGCCTTCGGCGTGGGCGTCGATACCGACATTCTTGGCTATCCTTTCACTTTCCGGGGTAGCGCGCCGGGAGCGACCAAAATCGAAAACCTGCGCCAGATCCAGGAACAGGGTGACGGTGGCTCGATCATTCTGCCGGGCTTTGTGACGGAAGATGCCGATGCAGAAGCCTGTGCCGTGAAATATTCGCAGGAACTCTGCCTGCAGCTGTCCATGCTTGAGTGAGGGGCGCTCATCACGGCCCCATCAAGAGTGGGTTGAGTGGCGCCTGCTGGTTGTATCGCGAAAGCTGTGGAAAATCCCGGGTGGCGTGGGTGCTCCGAGCATGTGACGGAGGTTCTTGGCGGAGCGGTCGAGTTCCTATGTGTATCCGGCCTTGAGTTGCGGCTTTCTGCGCTGCGGGCCTCCATGGCCGTTTCACGGGTCGGATCCAAATCGGCGGACCACACTCAAACTTGAACCGCCCCGGGTTTGCCGGATGCCGGTTTCAGGATAACGCCCCAAGGCGAGGGTCTTCTGCTTGCCGTCGAAACGATAGGGCAATCGCCGGAGGCGCGAGCCGCTGGGCTGGACGTGCAGCTGGAGTCCTTCGCCGTCGCTGAGCTTGACGATTCTGTCGCCCGGGGCAGGTCGATCTGATCACGGAGTCCGTCAGCGGAATGTGTTGGTATCCTTTCGGTCCGCCCCCACCGTGCCAACATCAATACCAACGAAAAATGCTCGGTGGCGCCCCTTGATTCAAAGGGCGCTCAGGGCGGTGGGAGCATTTAGCCCCACGAAAAAGGGCTTCCGGGGTGCTGGTGCAACCGGGGTGCTGGTGCAATCCGCTGCAAGGACTTATGGAGCGGGTGAAGGGAATCGAACCCTCGTCGTAAGCTTGGGAAGCTTCTGCTC
>JADQCD010000241.1 GCA_016278285.1 Actibacterium sp. | reverse complement strand
TCTCCGTCTCGGCAATGTCCAGCTCCTTGCGGCCGTAATCGGAAAGGGAAATGTCCCTGATGATATAATCCTGCGTCATGGCGCCCACGCTCCTGCGATGTTACGGGTTGGCTTGGGAAATAGCACCGCGCGCACGGCTCGACAATGCGGGTGCGGTCATGGCAAGCCGTTCGCCAAACCGAGAGGGACCGCCATGAAACAACCCCGCGCCTGGCAACGCATGCTTTCGGGCCGCAGGCTGGACCTGCTGGACCCGACGCCGGTCGATATCGAGATCGAAGACATCGCGCACGGCCTGGCCTTCGTGGCGCGGTGGAACGGCCAGACCGACGGCGATCAACCCTATTCGGTCGCCGAACACTCGATCCTTGTCGAACAGATCTTTCGCCGGATCGTGCCGGACGCATCGGTCAAATGGCAGTTGGCCGCCTTGCTGCACGACGCGCCGGAATATGTTATCGGTGACATGATTTCGCCGGTGAAGGCCGCCGTCGGGCCAGGATACGAGGCACTGGACGACCGTTTGTCGGCGGCGATCCATATCCGCTTCGGTCTTCCGGCGGAAATCCCGGCCAGCGTCAAGAAGAGGATAAAGCTCGCCGACCGGATGTCGGCTCGGCTGGAAGCGACGCAGATCGCCGGGTTCTCGGAGTCGGAGGCGGACCGGTTCTTCGGCAGGCCGAATCCGGAATTGACCGGGGGGCTGGGCATTCACCTTCGCCCCCCGGCCGAGGTCCGCGCGGCGTTCACCGCGCGTCACGAAACATTGCTGGGGCAGATGTCGGGCGGCTGACCGACCGGCTCAGCGCCGCTTGGCGGTGCTGTCTTGCCCCGAATGACGACCGCTGCCGTTCTTGCCGGTGCGGGTTGCAGTCATCAGGGTATCTGAAAGAATTCCAAACATTTCACAGTCTCCCTTTCTCGAGGTTGCAACCGGCATATACGTTTCCATATCGGTGAAAACGAGTCAGGGATTCTTTCGTTATGTTAGCTGAGGTATCGGATGGACGAACTGGACTGGCGCCGCCTGCCCTCGCTGACCGCGTTGCGTGCTTTCGAGGCCACCGCACGGCTGGGCAGTTTCAGCGCCGCTTCGCGTGAGTTGAATGTGACCCATGCCGCTGTCGCACAGCAGGTGCGCGGGCTTGAAGATTCGCTTGGCGTGACCCTGGCCCAGCGCGAGGGGCGGGGCGTTTCCCTGACCCCCGACGGGGCGCAGTTGGCCGGCGCCCTGCGCGACGGTTTCGGCACCATCCAGGCCGCCGTGCGCGACCTGCTGACGCGCGAGGCCGAGGCGCCGCTCAAGATCTCGCTGACGCCGGCATTCGCCACGCAATGGCTGATGCCCAGGCTGGGCCGGTTCTGGGACGCTCATTCGGACATCCCGGTGTCGCTGCATCCCGAGCGCGCGCTGGTGGACCTGCGGCGCGACGGCATCGACCTGGCGATCCGCTTCGGCGAGGGCGATTGGCCCGGCGTCGAAGAGGAATTCCTGCTGTCGGCGGGATACGTCATCGTCGCCGCGCCCGGTTTTCTGCGTGGCCGCATTCCCGACCACGACGAAATGACCAGGATGCCCTGGATCGTCGAGGGTGGCCGGCCCGAGCCGTTGGCCTGGCTGCGCAGCCAGGGGTTCGAGCCCGACACCTTGAAGATAAATTTCATTCCGACCGACGATCTGGCCAACGCGGCGGCTTATCAGGGCTACGGGCTGTATGTAGAGCCGGGCGCCCTGGCCGTCGAAGACGTGAAACAGGGTCGGCTTCAGATGGTCTATACCAATTCCGATCGGATTCCGGCCTATTTCCTGGTCACGCGTCCCGGACCGAAGAAGCCGCAGCTGAAAACCTTCATCCGCTGGCTGAAATCCGAGGTTCGCGACGCCGGCGCCTAGCGTGGGCTTCGCTTGGCCAGGATGCGTTGCAGCGTGCGCCGGTGCATGTTCAGCCTTCGGGCGGTTTCCGAAACATTGCGGTCGCACAGCTCGTAAACGCGCTGGATATGTTCCCACCGAACGCGGTCCGCCGACATCGGGTTTTCCGGAGGCGGCGGAAGATCGTCCCCGGTGGCCAGCAGGGCGGCGGTGATGTCATCCGCATCGGCGGGTTTCGAAAGGTAATCGGTCGCCCCCATCTTGACCGCGGCCACAGCGGTGGCGATCGCCCCGTACCCGGTCAGCACCACGATGCGCGCGTCGGGCCGCATTTCGCGCAGCAGCTCGACCACGTCCAGACCGTTGCCATCCTCAAGCCGCAGATCGACCACCGCATAGGCCGGGGCCCGCCGGCTTACGATCGCCCGTCCGGCGGCAACGGATTCGGCAATTTCCGGTTCGAACCCGCGCTTTTCCATGGCACGGGCAAGCCGCCGCAGGAACGATTCGTCGTCATCGACGAGCAAGAGCGACCTGTCTTCGCCCAGTTCGTGCAAATCAACCTCGCTCATGTAAAATCCCCGGTTCGCCTGTCGGTCGATCTAGGGCGCTTCTAGGGGGTTCCAGTGACCGGGTCAATTTAACGCGGCCTCAGGACCCCGCCGCATCGATGAAACAGGCAGCCCGATCCGCCATCTGCGCGGGCGTTACATCCCGTCCGAAGAAATCAACCGTGCCGTGTTCGGGAAGCACCAGATAGGTGAATGTCGAATGATCGACGAGATAGTATTCCGGATCACCCGAGTCCTGCTTTCGGAAAAAGGTCTTGTAGGCCTGGCTGGCCGCCTTGACCTGTTCCATGCTGCCGGTCAGGCCAATCATTCGGGGGTGCAGATAGTCTGTGAATTCCCTGACGACTTCGGGCGTGTCACGCTCGGGGTCGATGGAAATGAAAACCGGCCTCACATCATACCCGCGACTTTCCAGAATATCCACGGCTTCGGCATTGCGCGCGGTGTCTGCCGGGCAGATGTCGGGGCAAAAGGTATAGCCGAAATAGATCAGCGACGGTTTGGTGATTACATCCTCATTGGTAACGGTCTTTCCGGTCTCGTCCACCAGGGTGAATGGCCCGCCGATGCTGCCGGTGCCGCCGGCCACCCGGGATTCGCGGCATCGGGCAAACGCATCGTCCGGCGCGCGCAGGAACGTCCACAATGCGCCGCCGCCCACCAGCGCGACAACCGCAACCGCCGCCACAATCGCATAGACCTTTGTCATGTCTTCGCTCCGGTTCGTTCGATCACCGCGCATTGATCCCCCGTCGGGCCGGGAGATACAAGGGAACGTCTTGCCACAGGGATAGGGGCCCGATCATGGCCGAACCAAGCACCGTCGGGATTCTTGACCACCAGCAGCGAAGCCAGTGGATTCGACTTCGCACGCTGATCGGACTGCGCTGGGTGGCGATCGGCGGCCAGATCGCGGCGATCACCATTGCCCAGACATGGTTCGCCCTTGATCTGCCAATCGGCCTGAGCCTGCTTGCCGTGGCCGTGGCCATCATCACCAATCTCGGGGCGGCCTTCGTCTATCCCGAGAACAAACGGCTGAGCGAGTCGCAGGCCACGCTGATGCTGCTTTTCGACCTGGCCCAGCTTGCCTTTCTGCTTTTCCTCACCGGCGGTCTGCACAATCCCTTCGCGCTCTTGATGCTGGCGCCCGTGACGGTTGGCGCCAGCGCGCTTCGGCTGCGTTCGACGCTGATCCTGGCGATTTCGGCCGGCGCGTTGCTGACCGCGCTGGCGTTTTTCCGTCTGCCGCTGGTGACGGCATCGGGCGCCTTGCTGCAAATGCCCCCGATATTCGAGTTCGGGTTCTGGCTGGCCAACATGGTCGGCGTCGCCTTTCTTGCAGTCTATTCCAGCCGCGTGATGTCGGAAATAAATTCAATGTCAGACGCGCTTCTGGCCACGCAGATGGCCCTGGCGCGCGAACAGAAACTGACCGACCTGGGCGGTGTCATAGCCGCCGCCGCACATGAACTGGGCACGCCGCTGGCGACAATAAAACTGGTCAGCACCGAGTTGATGAAGGACTTGGAAGACCAGCCCGAACAGCGCCAGGACGCCGCGCTGATCCGCGATCAGGCTGATCGCTGCCGCGACATCCTGCGCTCGATGGGCCGGGCCGGCAAGAATGACCTTCAGGTGCATGTGGCGCCGCTGGCCGATGTGATCGGCGAGGCGGCCGAGCCGCATCAGCACCGCGGCAAGTCGATCCATTTCCAACTGTCGCCGGCGCGGGACAGCACCCTGCGCGAGCCGCTGATTCAACGTCGCCCCGAGATCATTCACGGGTTGCGCAACCTGATTCAGAACGCTGTGGATTTCGCCCGCGCCAATGTCTGGATCGAGGCGCACTGGTCCGAAGATCGGATCGGTGTGCGAATCATGGATGACGGCCAGGGGTTTTCCCAGAATATGCTCAGCCGTATCGGCGACCCGTTCATCCGCGCGCGCCGGGGTGGCGCCGGGCGCACCGCGCGGCCGGGCTACGAAGGGATGGGGCTCGGCCTGTTCATCGCCAAGACGCTTCTGGAACGCTCGGGGGCCGAGTTGAGCTTTGCCAACGGGGTCGATCCCCAGTCCGGGCCCGGCGCACGCCCGGAACGGTGCGGCGCCGTGGTCGAGGTTCTTTGGCCCCGCGCGGCCATTGTCCCGGAATCCCGTTCTTCGGGCGGGGCGTTGGGCGAAAATCGCCAGTTTGCAAGCTGATCGCCGCGTTGGGATCGTAAAATTAACCCCGGCTTAACCATTCTGAACAGATCCTTGTGCCCAGGGGACAGAAACGGGAACGGATCTGGGGATGCTTGTCAGCTGGGACTTTGCGCTGCTCATCGCGATGGTATCTCTTGGGACGGCTCTGGCAGCGCTGTGGGTCGTATCGTTCCTGCCGGGCTGGCCGAGGGCCGAAGGGCGGGCGCAGCCGTCCAATGGTGACGGGGACGCCAATACGGTGTTTCTTTTCGAAGAAGGTATTCTGCTGGACGCGACACCCGCAGCCAGGCGTCTGCTGGCGCAGGCGCCCGAAGCCGACAATGAGTGGAATTGCCTTTGTGCCCTTCTCAGCCCGCGCTTTGCCGATTTCAAAAAGGAAATGGGCCGCCTGGCCGACACCGGCATGGCCGAACTGGATGAGGAAGACGGCCCCGCGCGCCTGCGTGCGACCTGGGCCGGCGGCGTAACGCGAATCAGCCTGATGGACGGCGACCACGGAACCGGCGAGCGGATGATTGATCCGCAATGCCTGGCGGCGCTGAACACAGAGCTGGGGATTCTGCGCAGGGTCGCGGCCCAAATGCCCTGTCTTGCGTGGGAACAAGACGACGGCGGAAACATTATCTGGGCCAACCGGGCCTATCTGGCGCTGGTCGAACGAACGATCGAACAGGACGAGACGCTGATCTGGCCGCTGCCCGACCTGTTTCCCGCCGACGGCCCGCAAGAAGGGCAGACGCAACGGCAATCAGTCACGCTTGCCGATGGCGAAACCCGCTGGTTCGATCGGTCCCGAACCCACGCGGCCGGCGTTTCCGTGCATTTCGCCCTGCCGGCCGACGCCATCGCCCAGGCCGAAACCGAGCTGGACAAGTTTACCCAGACACTGACCAAGACATTCGCCGGTCTGCCGACCGGGCTGGCGATATTCGACCGCGCGCGCAGGCTTGTGATGTTCAACCCGGCACTTGTCGATCTGTGCATGCTGGATCCTCAGTTCCTGATCGCGCGCCCCACGCTGGCCGGCTTTCTGGACAAGCTGCGGGACAAGCGGATGATTCCCGAGCAAAAGGATTACCGAAGCTGGCGCGAGAAGATCACCGCGCTGGAGCGTGAGGCTGAAACCGGCCTGTTCCAGGAGGATTGGACCCTGCCTTCGGGACAGACCCATCGGGTGACGGGGCAACCACATCCCGATGGCGCATTGGCCTTTCTTTTCGAGGATATCAGTTCGGAGATTTCCCTGACCCGCGGATTCCGGGCCGAAATCGATATGGGCCAGGCGGTGCTCGACAGCATTCCCGAAGCGATCGCGGTATTCTCGCCGGCCGGCGTGCTGACCCTGTCGAATCGCGCCTATACGACGATGTGGGGATCCGATCCTTCGGTGAGCCTGAACCAGATCGGCATTCACGAGGCAAGCCGCCTGTGGCGGTCCCGCTGCGTGAAATCGGATCTCTGGAACCAGATCCGAGATGCCGTTTCAGGCCTTGCCCCGCGCCGGGAAAGGCACGCCACGGTCAGGTTGCGCAATGGTGCCGCCCTGTCCTGCCGCGTCGCGCCGATTTCCGGCGGGGCCACATTGATCGGATTTAGGCAAGTCGACGCCGAGGCGAAGGGCGAAAAGGTGCTTTCCGGCGCCCATTCCTGATCTTCCCTTGCGGGCACGGAATGGCGCGTTAAGACTGCCGCCATGTCTGGTTCCCCTGCGCCGTTCCATGCCACGCGATACCTGTGCTCTGCCCGGGAAACCGCGGCGCTCGCCCGGCGGATGGCACCGGGGTTGCGTGCCGGGGATGTGCTGTTGCTGGACGGGCCCATCGGTGCCGGCAAGACGCATTTCGCCCGCGCGCTGATTCAGGCTCGGTTGGCCCGGGTCGGCGCGGTCGAGGATGTGCCCTCACCGACCTATACGCTGGTTCAGGTCTACGAGGCCGGCCCGCTGGAAATATGGCACGCCGATCTCTATCGTCTGGGCCATCCCGACGACATGCTGGAACTCGGGCTTGTGGAGGCCTTCGAAACCGCGCTCTGCCTGGTCGAATGGCCCGATCGTCTGGGCGATCTGGTGCCGCCCGGTGCCTTGCGGCTTGGTTTCGCCCCCAACGCGCGAGAGGACTGTCGCACGGTGACCATGACCTCGGACGACCCGCATTGGGGCCCCCGCCTTGCGGAGGTCGCGGATGCCTGACCGGACCCGTCTGTCCACCGATTTCCTGACCCCCGCGGGTTGGGGCCATGCCGAACGGACGCTGCTGGCGGGCGATGCGTCGAATCGGCGCTATGACCGGTTACGCGATCCGCTGACCGGCAAGACCGCGGTACTGATGGACAGCCCGCCCGACAAGGGCGAGGATGTCCGCCCCTTCATCCGGATCACGCATTTTCTGCAAAGCGTGGGGTTGAGCCCCCCGGAAATCCGCGCCGCCGACCCCAGCAACGGATTCCTGTTGCTGGAGGATCTTGGCAACGATCTGTTCGCCCGCGTCGCACGGGTGGAGCCGGGGCTGGAGCGTTCTCTCTACGAGGCCGCAACCGACACACTGATCGCTCTGCATCGCCATGCACCACCCCCTGATATGGGCAGCTATGATCCGCAGGCCCTGGCCGAGCTGGCCGCGCTTTCACTGGACTGGTATCAACGCGGGTCTGCGGGGGTCGCGGTATCCTCTGGTGAAAGGGCCGCCTTTTGTGAAGAGCTTGGGACGGTCCTGCACGAATTCCGGCCTGAACGCCCGGTCCTGATCCTGCGCGACTATCACGCCGAGAACCTGCTTTGGCTGCCCATGCGCAAGGGGGTCAAACGGGTCGGCCTGCTGGATTACCAGGATGCGATGCTGGGTCATCCGGCCTATGATCTGGTATCGCTTTTGCAGGACGCCCGCCGCGACGTGCCGCCCGATCTTCGCGAAGCGATGCTGAGCCGTTACATATCCGTCACCGGGCAGGAAGATGGCCCATTCCGCGCCGCCTACGCTGTGCTTGGCGCACAGCGAAACCTGCGGATTCTCGGGGTTTTTGCTCGGCTCAGCCTGCATTTCGGCAAACCGCATTACGTCGACATGATACCGCGCGTCTGGGCCCATCTGATGGCGGACCTGGCCCATCCGCGGCTTTCGGGACTTCGCGAACGGGTCGTCGCCCTGCTTCCGCCCCCCGACGCCGCGAATCTGAAAAGGATCAAGACCCCATGCGAAACCGTCCCGACACGCTGATGCTGTTTGCCGCCGGTTTCGGAACCCGGATGGCGCCATTGACCGCTGGCCGGCCCAAACCGCTGATCGAGGTTGCCGGAAAGCCGCTGATCGACCACGCGCTGGACATCGCGACGGAGGCCGGGATCGGCCGCACCGTCGTAAACACCCATTACCTGGCCGATCAGATCGCCGCACATCTGGCCGGCCGTCCGGCTGTGCAGCTGTCTCATGAAGATCCGATCCTCGACACCGGCGGCGGCCTGCGCCGCGCCCTGCCAGCGTTGGGGGGCGGACCTGTCTTCACCCTCAACTCCGACGCGGTCTGGTCGGGATGCAACCCGCTGTCGGAGCTTGCCGCACACTGGGATCCCGCGCATATGGATGCGTTGCTGCTGCTGGTTCCGCGCGCAAGGGCCCTGGGCCATGACGGTCCGGGCGATTTCGCAATGGACGAGCGCGGACAACTGACCCGCGGCGGCACCATGGTCTATACCGGCGCGCAGATCATTGCGACCGACGGGCTGGACACCATCCCCGACGAGGTGTTTTCGCTCAACCTGCTGTGGGATTCGATGCTGCTGGACGAGCGCATCCACGGCGTGGTGCATGACGGTGGATGGTGCGATGTCGGCAGGCCCGGGAATATCGTTCTGGCCGAGTCGATGCTGAGCGGCCCTGGCGATGTTTGACGGCCCCGCCCCGCGTCTGTTCGGCATCCCGCCCGGCGCGGATTTCCCGCGTGAGTTGCTTTGCGGGCTGGAACAGAGACTGGATGGCCAGCCGCCCGAAGCCTGGGCGCAGGCCGAGATCTTTGTGAACACGCGGCGGATGCAGCGCCGCCTGGTCGCGCTGTTCAATGCCGGTCCGCCGCGCCTGATCCCGCGCATCCGGCTGGTCACCGCACTGGGCGAGATCCCGCACGGAACGCAGGATCTGCCCCCTCCGGTGCCGCCGTTGCGCCGCCGGCTGGAACTGGCCCAGCTTGTGGCCGGCCTGTTGAAACAGCAACCCGCGCTGGCGCCGCGCGCCGCGACATTCGACCTGGCCGACAGCCTGGCCGACCTGATGGACGAAATGCAGGGCGAAGGCGTCTCGCCCGACGTTCTGCACGATCTCGACCTGTCGCACCTCTCCGCGCATTGGGACCGCACCCGCGCCTTTCTGCGGATCGTCGAACCATTCTTTCGCGACGACGCACTGGATGCCGAGGCACGGCGCCGCATTGCCGCCCAAAGCCTGTTCGAAAGCTGGAAAACATCGCCACCCCGTCATCCGGTGATCGTCGCCGGATCGACCGGATCGCGCGGGGCGACGGCATTGTTCATGAACGCGGTGGCGCATCTGCCGCAGGGCGCGGTCGTTTTGCCCGGCTTCGACTTCGACCAGCCCGCCGACACCTGGTCTGCACTCGATGACGCGATGACGGCCGAGGATCATCCACAATACCGGTTCCGCAGGGTGATGCAGATGCTGGACCTGGAGCCTGACGCGGTGCGCCCATGGCGGCCGGGCGCGACGGCCCCCAGCGCGGCGCGCAATCGGCTAGTGTCGCTTGCGCTGCGCCCGGCGCCGGTAACCGATCAGTGGATGGACGAAGGACCGGGGCTGAGCGGGATTGCGGACGGCACCGCGGACATGACCCTGGTCGAGGCACCATCGCCCCGCGCCGAGGCGCTGACCATCGCGCTGCGCCTGCGACAGGCGGCCGACCAGGGTTGCACCGCCGCGCTCGTTACACCGGACAGGATGCTGACGCGGCAGGTCACCGCGGCACTGGATCGTTGGGGGATCGTCCCGGACGACAGCGCCGGACAACCTCTGGCCCTGTCGGCGCCCGGCCGGTTCCTTCGGCATGTTTCGACCCTGTTCGGGCAGAAACTGACGGCAGAGGATTTGCTGATCCTGCTCAAACATCCGTTGACCTGCTCTTCCGCGCTGCGCGGGCAGCATCTTTTGTGGACACGCGAACTGGAGCTTTACATCCGCCGGCACGGCGCACCCTATCCCACCGGCGCCGACCTGCTCCGATGGGCCGGTCGCAGCGAAGATGGCAGGGTCGCCTGGGCAGAATGGCTGGGCGCGCTGCTGGACCCCCCCGCTGCGGCCCCGACCCGCGCCCTGACCGATCATGTGCGGGCCCATGTGACGCTGGCCGAGGCTCTTGCCGCGGGACCGGCCGCCGAAGGGACAGGCAAGCTCTGGCAGGAAGCAGCGGGCGAGGTTGCGCGCAAGGCCGTCGATGAATTGCTGGCCGAGGCCGCGCATGGCGGCGTGATGAGCCCGTCGGACTATGCCGACCTGTTCCGCGCAATCCTGAACCGCCACGAAGTGCACGAACCGGTCCATGGGCATCCCGGCATCATGATCTGGGGAACGCTCGAAGCGCGGGTTCAGGGTGCCGATCTCGTCATCCTGGGCGGCCTGAACGAGGGCAGCTGGCCCGACCAGCCCGCGCCCGACCCCTGGCTGAACCGCGACATGCGACACAAGAGCGGCCTGTTGCTGCCCGAACGGCGCATCGGGCTGGCCGCGCATGACTTCCAGCAGGCCATCGCCGCGCGTGAGGTCGTGTTGACCCGCGCGATCCGCAACGACGAGGCCGAGACCGTGCCCTCGCGCTGGCTGAACCGGCTGATGAACCTTCTGGGCGGACTCGACGCGCAGGGCGGGCCGGCCGCATTGGACTCGATGCGCCGACGGGGCCAATCCCTTCTGGCATTGGGCGAGGCGCTGGAATCGCAGGGCATCGGCGCCCCCGTTGCCGCCCCACGGCCCGCACCCTGCCCACCCGTCGCCGCGCGGCCCGACCGCCTGTCGGTGACACGGATCCAGACGCTGATTCGCGACCCATATGCGATTTATGGCGCATATGTGCTGGGCCTGCGCAAGCTTGACCCCTTGCGACAGGAACCCGACGCACCGCTGCGCGGGACCGTTCTGCACAAGGTGATGGAACAATTCGCCCAAAGCCCGCTGGAGGACGATCTTGCCGCCGCGCGGGCACGCCTGATGCAAGTAACCGACACCGTTCTTTCCCAGGAAGCACCCTGGCCCGCCGCCCGACGGGTCTGGCGCGCGCGTGTTGCCAGAATCGCCGATCGTTTTCTGACTGACGAAGCACATCGCCGGGCCCAGGCGGAAATCATTGCGCTTGAACGCAAGGGCCGCGCCGCGCTGACCGATGGCTTCATGCTGTCGGCCGAAGCCGACCGCATCGATCGGCAGGCCGACGGACGGCTGGTGATCTATGATTACAAGACCGGCAAACCCCCGTCGGACACGCAGATGCGCGAATACGACAAGCAGCTTTTGCTGGAGGCCGCGATCGCCGAACGCGGCGGCTTCGAGGGGCTGGCCCCCGCGCCGGTGGATCACGTCGCCTATATCGGGCTTGGCAACCCGCCCGAATTCCGTGCCACGACGCTTGAGGACGATCTTGTGAACAAGACCTGGGCCGGACTTGCCGATCTGATCGAAAAGTATCGCCGACCACTGCAAGGCTTTACCGCGCGGCGCGCCCTTTTCAGCCGCCGGGACTTGTCCGATTACGATCACCTCTCGCGCTATGGCGAATGGGATGAAACAGTGGCCCCCACCCTGATCGAGGTGGGCGAATGAAGCGCGATGCCGCCAGCCAACGCCAGGTCCAGGCCGCCGATCCGGACCTGTCCACCTGGCTGTCTGCCAATGCCGGTTCGGGCAAGACCCGGGTATTGACCGACCGGGTGGCGCGGCTGTTGCTGAACGGGGTCTATCCCCAGCACATCCTGTGCCTGACCTACACCAAGGCCGCCGCCAGCGAGATGCAGAACCGCCTGTTTCGCCGGCTGGGTGAATGGGCGATGCTGGATGATGAGACCTTGCGCGCCAATCTCTTCGCGCTCGGGCAGGAAAAGAGCCTTGACGACGACGGTCTGCGCAAGGCCCGCCGCTTGTTCGCGCGGGCCATCGAAACCCCCGGCGGGCTGAAGATACAGACGATCCATTCGTTCTGCGCCGGGCTTTTGCGCCGGTTCCCGCTGGAGGCCGGAGTGTCGCCGCAATTCGTCGAGATGGACGACCGCGCCGCGCGGCAACTGCGCGACGATATTCTTGACGCGATGGCCGACGGCCCGGACCAGATTGCGCTGGACGGCGTCGTGGCGCTTTTCACCAGCGACGATCTCGCCGGCCTGACGCAGGAGGTCACCCGACACCGGGCCGATTTTCCGCAAATGCCCGATTCCGCCGCGATCTGGCGCCATTTCGGTCTGCACCCCGGATTTTCCGCCGATGACGTGCTGGCCGCGGTCTTTCCGGGTCATGAGGCCGCGCTGATCGCGGATCTCTTGCCGTTTCTGCGCGCGGGAACGTCGACCGATATCAAGAACGCCGACCGGCTGGCCGCGCTGGACCTGTCTGTTCCCGACACCGAAACGCTGAACGTGCTGGAAACCGTATTTCTGACCGGAGCGAAGGCAAAGGAGCCGTTTTCGGCCAAGATTGGCTCATTCCCGACCAAGCAAACAAGGCAGGCCGCCGCGCATCTGATGCCGGATCTGGACGCACTGATGCAACGGGTCGAGGACGCCCGCGAAGCCCGCGTCGCGCTGGCGGCAGCGCAACGGATGCTGGCTTTGCATCGCTTCGCCGCCGCGTTCCTTCCACGATACGCGGCGGCGAAGATGCGCAACGGATGGCTGGATTTCGACGACCTGATCCTGCACGCCCGCGACCTTCTGACCGATCCATCCGTGGCCGAATGGGTCCTGTTCCGGCTCGATGGCGGGCTGGATCACATATTGGTTGACGAGGCACAGGACACCAGCCCGGTGCAATGGCAGGTGATCGACCTTTTGACACGGGAATTCAGCGCCGGGGCCGGTGCCCGCGCGGATGTTGCGCGCACCATCTTCGTCGTGGGCGACAAGAAACAGTCGATCTATTCCTTCCAGGGTGCCGATCCCGCCGGATTCGACCGCATGCAGGACAGGTTCGGCACGCGGCTGGAGAATGCCGGAAAGGCCCTGATCCGGCAGAAACTGGAATATTCCTTCCGTTCGTCACCGGCGATCCTGGCCGCTGTGGACCATACGTTTCACCAGGAAGCCCGACAGGGTGTCGGCGACGATTTCCTGCATCGTGCCTTTCACCAGGAAATGCCGGGCCGGGTGGATCTTTGGCCCGTCGTCGAAAAATCCGACGCCCCGGCCAGCACCGAATGGACCGATCCCGTGGACATGGTTGGTCAGGAACATCACGGTGTCAGGCTGGCCCGTCGCATCGCCGGGGAAATCCAGCGGATGATCCGTTCGGAAACGCTCTGGACGCTGCAGGGCCGGCGCCCGGTGCGGGCCGGCGACGTGCTTATCCTGGTTCAACGCCGCTCGGACCTGTTTCACGAAATCATCCGCGCCTGCAAGACCGCCGGGCTGCCCATCGCCGGGGCCGACCGCCTGAAGATCGGCGGCGAACTGGCGGTCAAGGATCTGACGGCGCTTCTGTCCTTCCTTGCCCTGCCCGAGGATGACCTGTCGCTGGCCTGTGCGCTGCGCTCACCCCTTTTCGGGTGGGACGAGGCGGCGGTCTATTCGCTTTCGGCGGGACGTGCGGAAAAATTCCTGTGGGAAACCTTGAGAAAGCGGAAAGACGCCTTCGCCGAGACGCATGACAGGCTGTCCGCATTGCGCGGCGACGCCGACTATCTGCGGCCCTATGACCTGATCGAACGGATTCTGACCCGTCACGATGGCCGCCGGCGCCTGATCGCGCGTCTGGGCGACGAGGCCGGGGACGGGATCGACGCGCTGCTTGCGCAGGCGCTGGCCTACGAACGCCTGGAGGTGCCCAGCCTGACCGGCTTTCTGTCCTGGCTGGCCAGCGGCGAGGTCGAGATCCGGCGCCAGCCCGACGGTGCCGGCGACCGGATTCGTGTCATGACGGTGCATGGCGCCAAGGGGCTGGAGGCGCCGATCGTGATCCTGCCGGATACGGGAAAACGGCGCGATCCCCGGACGGACGAGATCCTGAAGGCGGATGACGGCACGCCGATGTGGCGCACCCCGGCTGGCGAAAGCCCCGCCGTCCTGTCCGGTGCCCGCGAGGCCGCCATCCAGCGCCAGACCGAAGAGCGGCAGAGACTGCTCTATGTCGCCATGACACGGGCCGAGCAGTGGCTGATTACCTGCGCCGCCGGCGATCTGGACAAGGGCGACAGCTGGTACGAACGGATCGCCGACGGGATGCAGCGCGCGGGGGCAGCGGCGCGGGACTTTCCCTTCGGCGCCGGCCTGCGGCTGGAACATGGCGATTGGAACGCGCCGCCGACGCTGGCCCGTGATGCGGGTGGGGCGGGCCTGCCGGACCTGCCAGCATGGGCGACCGAACGCGCAGAAACGCCGGCGCGCCCGGCGCAGGTCGCATCACCCTCGGATCTGGGCGGGACAAAGGTTCTGCCGGGCGAAGGCGCGGGACTGGCAGAGGATGCCGCCAAACTGCGCGGCACACGGCTGCATCTTCTGCTGGAACATCTGTCGAAGGCCGCGCCGGACCAATGGCCCACCCTTGCCCGCCATCTGCTGAAGAACGCCGAGACACCGCCGGATGAAACGGAAATCGCCTCGATCCTGACGGAAACAGAGGCCGTTCTGGAGGCGCCCGCGCTGGCCGATCTGTTCGCGGCCGACGCCCTGACCGAGGTCGATGTCACAGCCGCGCTTCCCGCGTTGGGTGGCACACGTGTTCAGGGCGCGATCGACCGTCTGATCGTCCGGGAGGATCATGTTCTCGCCGTCGATTACAAATCGAACACGGTGGTTCCGGACACCCCCGATGACGTGCCCGAGGGGCTGTTGCGCCAGATGGGCGCCTATGCTGCGGCGCTGGAACGGATCTATCCCGGCCGGAAAATCGAAACGGCGATCCTGTGGACCCGCACGGCGCGGATGATGCCCTTGCCTTCCGCGCTGCTCGCCGAGGCATTATCGCGCGCCGTCGCACCTTGACGCCATGCGGGCGCCTCCATAGGTTTCAACCAAGCTGAGACGCCAAGGAGAGCAAACATGGCAACCGTAGCCGTCACCGATGCCACCTTCGACGAAGAGGTTCGCGCCTCGGACATCCCGGTGGTCGTGGATTTCTGGGCCGAATGGTGCGGCCCGTGCAAGCAGATCGGCCCCGCGCTGGAAGAGATCGCCACCGAAATGGAAGGCAAGATCAAGGTCGTGAAGGTAAATGTCGACGAGAATCCGAACAGCCCCGCACAGATGGGCGTTCGCGGCATTCCCGCGCTGTTCCTTTTCAAGGGCGGCGAGGTCGTGTCGAACAAGATCGGCGCCGCACCCAAGGCCGCGCTTCAGAACTGGATTACCGAGTCCATCTGAGACCAGGACAAAAAATGGATTTCGGGGCGCTTCGGCGCCCCTTTTTCGTTCTCAGATGTCCCAGCCCCCGGCGCGCATCGCTGCAACGATCTTGTCCTCGCAGCCCGCTGCACCTGCGTTGATCGCCCGTCTTTGCAGGAACCAGAACAGATAGCGGTCGAAATCCGGCCGCATCGCTTGGACGACCTCGAACGCGCCCTCGACCCCCAGATCAGCCACATTCGCCGCGATGTGGTGAAAATCGCTCTTGCCGAACAGAACCGCAGGTTTGCCGAAAAAAAACCCCGCAAAGGCAACCGCGGAATTCTGCGTCACGACCAGCCGACAACGCGGCAGCAGCTCGGCCTGATCGCCGGTGCGCAGGGTCAGATTCTTGTGGCGGACCGCCAGCGCCTCCAGAGTTTCCAGTTCCGCCGGCGAATAATGCTCTTTCGGGTGCAGCGTCGCGATGACGGGGATCGACGCAAAGTGTTCGGCGGTGCGTTCGACCATTTTCATGGGGCTGCATGACTGAAAGCTGCGCTGGCTGCGAAGTCGGCCCTGAAGCGGGATATATACGAACCCGTCGTCGCCGGGCGCAGCCATGCCGGAATACAACCGGACCCGGTGGCGATCGACAAAACCACGCGCGCGGCTGGGGTCGATCCGGTGCGGGTCGAAACGGGCTTGGGCCGCGCGAAACTGCCATCTGGCGGCGGTGGCCTCGATGTTCCAGAACGGATAGACATAGGCCCGGCGAAATATCAAGGCATTCGGATACGCAGGCTTTTTCATGTGAAACAGGGCGTATTCGGGCCGCGAGGGCGCCATTGCACGGTTGAACGGATTGTCCGGGCGCAATACCGGCATCAGGCCCCGCGCTTGCACCGCGGTGGCAAGGCGGTTGAGGAAATTGAATGCCCCCGCCCTGGCGCGTTCAAGTTCGCCGTCATCGAGGTAGATGCTGATCTGTTCGCCGGCCACCATCCCGGAAACGGTAGGGGCGGGCGGGCCGCGGGACAAGGGAAACGGGTTGTCTGGCCCCGGCTGCGCCGCCATATAGGCCAGACCGGAATGAGGAGAGCAGCATGTCAGACGATCGCTTCCCCGGGTGGCACGGCACGACCATCCTGGGCGTCAGACGCGGCGGCGAGGTCGTAATCGCCGGCGACGGGCAGGTCAGCCTGGGCCAGACAGTCATCAAGGGCACCGCGCGCAAGGTGCGGCGGCTGTCACCGGGCGGGTATGACGTCGTGGCCGGTTTCGCCGGATCGACCGCCGATGCCTTCACCCTTCTGGAACGGCTTGAAACAAAACTGGAGGCGACACCCGGGCAGTTGCAGCGCGCGGCGGTGGAGCTTGCCAAGGACTGGCGCACCGACAAGTATCTGCAAAAGCTGGAAGCGATGCTGATCGTCACCGACGGCGACCAGGTCTATGTCATCACCGGTGCGGGCGACGTTCTGGAACCGGAACACGATGCCGCCGCCATCGGATCGGGCGGGAATTTCGCGCTGGCCGCGGCGCGTGGTCTTATGGAAAAGACCGACCTGGATGCCGAGGAAATCGCGCGCAAGGCCATGGCCATTGCCGCCGATATCTGCGTCTACACCAATGGAAACCTGACGGTAGAGAAGATCTCCAAATGACCGACCTGACCCCGCGCGAGATCGTGTCCGAACTGGACCGCTTCATCATCGGCCAGAAGGACGCCAAGCGGGCCGTGGCCGTGGCGCTGCGCAACCGCTGGCGGCGGAAACAGCTGGGCGACGACCTGCGCGAGGAAGTGTATCCCAAGAACATCCTGATGATCGGACCCACCGGCGTCGGCAAGACCGAGATCAGCCGCCGCCTGGCCAAGCTGGCGCGCGCGCCGTTCATCAAGGTCGAGGCGACGAAATTCACCGAGGTCGGCTATGTGGGCCGCGATGTGGAACAGATCATCCGCGATCTCGCGGACAGCGCGATTGCCCAGACCCGGGAATACATGCGCGAGGATGTCAAGGCGGCCGCCGAAAAGGCGGCCGAGGAACGGGTGGTCGAGGCTATCGCCGGTTCGGACGCGCGCGAACAGACGCGCGAGATGTTTCGCGGCAAGCTCAGGCGCGGAGAACTCGATGACAAGGAGATCGAGCTTGAAGTTTCCGACAACTCCAACCCCATGCAGATGTTCGAGATGCCCGGCCAGCCGGGCCAAAGCACGGGCATGATGAATCTTGGCGATCTGTTCGGAAAGGCGTTCGGCGGTCGTTCGATAAAGCGCAAGATGACCGTGGCCGACAGCCACGACCTGCTGGTCAACGAAGAGGCCGACAAGCTGCTGGATGATGAAACCGTGAACCGCGCCGCACTGGAATCGGTGCAGGAAAACGGCATCGTCTTTCTGGACGAGATCGACAAGGTCTGCGCGCGGTCGGATGCGCGCGGCGCCGATGTCAGCCGTGAAGGCGTGCAGCGCGACCTGTTGCCGCTGATCGAGGGCACGACCGTTTCCACCAAGCACGGGCCGGTGCGAACCGACCATATCCTGTTCATCGCCTCTGGTGCGTTTCACATAGCCAAACCCTCGGATCTGCTGCCCGAACTTCAGGGCCGTTTGCCGATCCGGGTGGAACTTCGTGCGCTGACAGAGGGCGATTTCGTGCGGATTCTGACCGAGACCGACAACGCCCTGACACGGCAATACACCGCCCTGATGAAAACGGAGAAGGTGACCGTCGACTTCACCGAGGACGGCATCGCCGCGCTGGCGAAGATCGCCGCCGACGTCAACCAGAATGTCGAGAATATCGGCGCCCGGCGGCTCTATACCGTGATGGAGCGCGTGTTCGAGGAACTCAGCTTTACCGCGCCCGACCGCACCGGCGAAACGGTCACAGTGGATGCGGATTTCGTCGATGCAAACCTGGGCGAATTGCTGAAATCCGCGGACATGAGCCGCTACGTCCTTTGATGGATGGAACGTGGCGGGACGGGCAGGGATGTCTCGCCGATGGCCCTTTTGCCGATTATCGCCTTGCCGGTCCAGACGTAATAGGGGCATGATCGCGGCGTCCGGTTCCGGTCGTCCGAAAATCTGAAAGCGCCCCATGTCCTTCTTCCGTTTCGTGAAGGAGAACCTCCCGTTCCTGTCGGCGGGTTTTCTTCTCATGCTCACGTCGAGCTATGGCCAGACATTCTTCATCTCGGTCTTCGCGGGCGAGATCCGTGCCGCGTTCGATCTGTCGCACGGGGCCTTGGGGGCGATCTATTCGGCGGGCACGACGGCTTCGGCGGTGGTGATGATCTGGGCTGGCGGCCTGACCGACAGGTTCCGCGTCCGGGCACTGGCCCGGGTCGTGGTCCTGATGCTGGCGGCGGCCTGCCTGGCGATGGCGGTCGCACCGGGGGCCTGGGCGCTGCCGTTCATCATCTTCGCGCTGCGCTTTTCCGGGCAGGGGATGACCAGCCACATTGCCGTGGTCGCCATGGCCCGCTGGTTCGTCGGTGCGCGGGGGCGGGCGTTGTCCTTTGCCTCGCTCGGTGTGGCGGTGGGCGAATCCATCCTGCCCCTGACCTTCGTGGCGATGCTCGGCGTGATGTCATGGCGCAGCCTGTGGGTCGTCGCGGCGGTGATGGCGATTGCGGTGCTGCCGGCGGTGGCCCGCTTGCTTCGGCTGGAACGCACCCCGCAACAGGTCGCGCATGAAGGGCAGGCGGCGGGAATGTCCGACCGGCACTGGCTTCGGCGCGAGGTGCTGTCGCACTGGCTGTTCTGGCTGCTGGTTCCGTCGCTTCTGGCGCCGGCCGCTTTCTCGACGGCGTTCTTCTTTCAACAGGTGCACCTGGCCGAAACCAAGGGCTGGGCCCATATGCACCTGGTCGCACTGTTCCCGGTTTTCACAACGGCGGCAATCGGCTCGATGGTCGCCTCGGGCTGGCTGATCGACCGGGTGGGATCCGGCCGGCTGATGCCGTTTTTCCAGATCCCGATGGCGCTCGGGTTCTTGTTGATGTCGGTGGCCGACAGTCTTCTGGCCGCCACCGTGGCAATCATCTGCATGGGCATCACGCAAGGGGCCAACTCAACCGCGCCAAACGCCTTTTGGGCCGAATATTACGGCACCGCGCATCTTGGGGCGATCAAGGCAATGGCGGCCGCGATCATGGTTCTGGGCACGGCGATCGGCCCCGGTTTGACAGGCAGCCTGATCGACCTTGGCCTGAATTTCGATGATCAGATGGCGGGCATCGCCGGGTATTTCCTGTTCGGCGCCTGCCTGACCCTTATCGGAATTCGGCGCGCCCGGCCTTACCTAACGTTGGCGGCGTAGATAGACATAATAGGCCCCGGCCCCGCCATGCTTGCGATGCGCCGCCGCTATCTGCAGCACGACAGCGCCCAGCGGCGGGGAGGACAGCCATTGCGGCACTTGATGCTTGAGCAGGCCGCGGCGCTGCGGGATCGGGCCATCTTCGGGGCCGTTTCGCCCCTTTCCGGTTATCACCAGCACCAGCCGCTTGCCCGCCGCATGGGCGTTCAGGATAAACCCGGTCAGCGCCGGATGGGCCCGATCCAGGGTCATCCCGTGCAGGTCGATCCGGCCCTCGGGCTCCAGTTTGCCGCGGCGCAGCCGGTCAAAGCGCCGGCGATCCATCTTTACAGGGCGATGCGACAGGTCTTCATGCAGCGTCGGCGCCAGGTCATGTCGCGGCGCCGGGGGCGATGCCGTCTGGCCAATCTGGAAACGCCGAATTTGTGGAGGCTCTTTCGGTTTGCCGGCCGGAACCGGGCCGGGTCGGTGCCGATCCGGGTCAAGCGGGATGGCGGTTTCCGTCACCCTGCGCCAGAGGTCGCGATCCTCGGCGCTGAGCTGCTTTTTTCCGCTTCGGGTCACGATCGGCCCCCCGCTGCCATGGCAAAGGCCCGCTCGATCGGAAGCAGAACGATCATCCGGCCCGCGTCGCGCACATGGCCGGCCCGCCGCCCGGCCGCGGCGCCCGTTCCGAAAAAGATGTCTGCCCGCCGCGGCCCCTTTATGGCAGAACCGGTATCCTGCGCCACCATCAGCCGGCGCATCGGTGTGCGTCCCCCTTTTTCGATCCAGACCGGGGCGCCCAACGGGATGTATTCGGGATCGACGGCTATGCTTCGCCCCGCGGTCAATGACAGGTTCATCGCCCCCAGCGGTCCCTTGTCGGGCGGAACGTGATCGATTTCACGAAAGAACACATAGGACGGGTTGTGATGCAACAATTCGCGTCCGGCCTCGGGGTTGCGGCGAACCCAGTTGGCAATGACCTGGGCGGAAACCTGGTGCCTGTCGTAAACGCCGCGGCGCACCAGTTCCTCGCCGATCGACCGATATTCGTGGCCATTCGCCCCGGCATAGCCCAGCCGCAGGGCCGATCCGTCGCGCAGCCGCACCCGGCCCGACCCCTGGATTTGCAGAAAAAAAACGTCCACGGGGTCATCGACCCACGCAATTTCCAAATTCCGATCCTGCAAAATCCCGCGTGTTTCGATCTGGGCGCGGCTGTGCCATTTCTCTCCGGCGTCAAGTTCGGGCGGCTTGCGATAGATCGGATATCGGAAAGTCTCATCCGGTTTTCGCGCCCCCCGCAATTCGGGTTCGTAATATCCCGTGAACAAGGCCGGCGCCGGACCACCGATCAGCACGGGGCGAAAGAACAGTTCGAAGAACTGGCGGGCATCCGTGCCGTCCCTGGCAAGCGCACAGAGCGGGGCCCATTCCGGCCCGTCGATCGCGTCACAACTGGCCGTGAAAACCGACAGGGCGGCTGCATGGTCTGCGTCCGCCCATCCGTGCAAATCTGAAAATCGTACGATCTCGACCGGTGTCGCCGCGGCCATTTGCGACCCGCCCGCGGTCAGTGCGGCCAACACGGCAGCTGTCCGCAGGCCACGGATCATTCGCCCGTGGCGACAAGCAACCAATTCGGATCGTCGGCGCCCATCTGGCGGGCGAAGGTCCAGAGGTCGCGCTGGCGCTTGATCTCGTTCGGATTGCCTTCGACGAGGTTGCCCTCGGCATCCCGCACGCAAGAGGTAAGCTCACCCACGAAACGCACGGTGATGTCGCCCTCCTGGCTGTCGCGATCGAAACTGGCGTCCTTCAGGTCAAGTTCCCGCACGCCGACGAAATTGGCCTCGATGGTCAGGCCCTGAGCCTCGCGCTGACGCACACCCTCGGCGAAGCTTTCATAAACTTCGGGTCCCAGGAACGCGCGCACGCTTTCCAGATCCCCCGTTTCATAGGCCATCAGGATCATTTCATAGGCGCCGCGTGCGCCGGACAGGAATTCCGTGACGTTGAAGGTGGGTTCGACCCGCTTCATCGAGGCCAGGGCCTTGGCCGCGTCCGAGCCTTCGGGGACGTGATCCGTGATGTCGGTGTCAGGTCCGCCCTCGATCACTTCGAAATCCTGTCGTGCGCTTCCCGACGGCTTTGGTCCCTGCGTGGGAACAGGCGGTTTTTCGAAACCTTCGCGCGTGCCGAGCACCGAGCGCAGGCGCAGGATCAGGAAAATCGCTATCCCGGCAAGAACCAGA
>JADQCD010000184.1 GCA_016278285.1 Actibacterium sp. | reverse complement strand
ACAGACCCAGACGCGCCGACAGCTCGAAGGCCAGTGCGCAGCCGATCGCCACGCCCTCGCCATGCAGCAGCCGGTCACAATAGCCCGTCGCCGCCTCAAGCGCGTGGCCGAAGGTATGGCCCAGGTTCAGCAGCGCCCGGTCGCCCTGTTCGGTCTCGTCGCGCACCACGATCGCGGCCTTCATCTCGCATGACCGGCGTACCGCCTGAATACGCGCCGCGGCGTCGCCGCGCGCCAGTTCGGGGCCGTGACGCTCCAGCCAGGCGAAGAAACCGGCGTCTCCGAGCAACCCGTATTTCACCACTTCACCGTAGCCGGCCAGAAAGTCGCGTGGCGGCAGCGTGTCCAGCGCGCCGGTATCGGCGAGAACCAGGCTGGGTTGGTGAAACGCCCCGATCAGATTCTTGCCCTGGGCCGAGTTGATGCCGGTCTTGCCGCCGACCGAACTGTCGACCTGCGCCAGCAACGAGGTCGGAAGCTGAACGAAACGAACGCCCCGACGCAGCACGGCGGCGGCAAATCCCGCCAGGTCGCCCACCACGCCACCACCAAGCGCAAGCACCACGTCGCGCCGCTCCACCTTCTGCTCGATCAGCCATTCCACCGCGCGGGTGAACTGGGTCCAGCCCTTCGTCGCCTCGCCCGGCGGCAGGGGCAGCGCGGTCATCGAGATCCCGGCCTCGGCGAGACCGTCGCGCAGCCCGTCCAGATGCCGCGCCGCCACGGTTTCATCGGTGAGCACGGCGACGCGCGGGCGATGCAGAAGCGGCGCGACATGCGCCCCGGCCCCGGCAATCAGCCCCGACCCGATCAATATGTCGTATTCGCGCCCGGCAAGCGGGACATTCACGCGTTCCATCGGCTATTCCATCTCCAGAACATCGGGCCGGGTCCGCAGCGCGCCGATCACCGCGCCGGTCGTGTCCTCCACCGAATAATCCGCCCGAACCTCGACCGAAAGATCGGCCATCGCATAGAACGGCGCGCGGGCCTCATGGATTTCCCTCAGCGTCCGGCGCGGGTCAGCGGTGCGCAACAGCGGCCGCGTCTGCTTGTGCCGCACGCGCGACCACAAAAGGTCGAGATCCGCGTTCAGCCAGACCGACACGCCCCGGTTCGAGATCATCGCACGGTTCTCGGCGGACAGGAAGGCGCCGCCGCCCGTGGACAGCACGCAACATCCGCCATCCAGGAGACGGGCGATCACCTGCGTTTCCTTGCGCCGGAAGAACGCCTCTCCGTCGCGGGCGAATATCTCGGCGATGGACATGTTGGCGGCTTTCACGATCTCCTCGTCGCTGTCAAGAAACGGCACGTCCAGACGCCGCGCCAGGGAATGGCCCACCGCCGTCTTGCCCGCGCCCATCATGCCGACCATCACCACCGTCTTCTTCAGCCGCACGCCCACGTTGGGCAACCTCCCGCCGTCTTTCGACAATTTCTTCCCTCAATGACGTGAACTTCGACCGAATGCCATATATAATCCCGGCGAACCATGCCCGTTTGCAGCGGCATGGACAAAAGAAGGCAGGACACATGTGGCGGATCATCAAGGCCCTGGTATTTCTGGCCATCATCGGCTTCATCGCTTTGGCGGGTTTTGCCTATCTGGGCGATCTCACGCCTGAGCGGCAGCAGCAAAGCGAACCGGTGATGCTGGATGTCCAATAGGCGGCTGACACTCTGGCTCGCTCCGCTGGTCGTGGCACTGGCCGCGGGCGCGGGGCGGGCGCAGGACATGCCGGGAAAGCCGTTATCGGCGATCGACTGGCTGTCGGAATCGGTGGCCCGCCCGCCGCCGACGATGCCCGAGGATGGGCCCCAGCGGGCCGAGGGTGCCGGTCGGATCGTTCCGATCATTGTCACGCAACTGGGTGGCCCGGATCTGGATGCGGTCGGCCTGTTGCCACCGTCGGTCACCGGTCTGCCCGCAGATCTGTGGGGGTCCAGCCGGACCGAAGACCTGGTCCGCCTGATCCGGGAATCGCGGGCGCATGCCCTGCCGGCGTTGCAATCGCTGTTTCAGACCCTGCTTCTGGCCGAGTTCGATCCGCCCGCCAATGAACCGGGCGAGGGCAGCCTGCTGCTGGCCCGGCTGGACAAGCTGCTGGACATGGGTGCGCTGGACCAGGCCCAGGCGCTTCTGGAACGGGCCGGGCCGACCGATCCGGCGCTTTTCCGGCGCTGGTTCGACGTGTCTCTTCTGACCGGGCACGAGAATCGAGCCTGTGCCACGATGCGCGCCACACCGGGTATCGCGCCGACCTTTCCGGCCCGGATTTTCTGTCTGGCGCGGGGCGGCGACTGGAATGCGGCCGCCCTGACGCTTGAGACTGGCACGGCGCTTGGATTCATCGCACCCGAAATGGATGCGCTGCTATTGCGGTTTCTGGAGCCCGACTATGCCGATCCGTCCGATCCGCTGCCGATTCCCGCACGGCCCAGCCCCCTGGTCTTTCGCATGATGGAGGCGATCGGCCAGCCGATACCGACCGGGTCGCTTCCGCTGGCCTTCGCGCATGCGGATCTGCGGAACACTTCGGGCTGGAAGGCCCGGATCGAGGCGGCCGAGCGGCTGGCCCGGGCCGGCATCCTGTCGGAAAACCGTCTTCTGGGCATTTATACCGAGCGTGAACCGGCGGCCTCGGGCGGCATCTGGGATCGGGTCGGCGCGGTCCAGGCCTTCGATATCGCGCTTCTGTCGGGCAGCCCGGACGCGATCACGAAAACCCTGCGCCCTGCCTGGAATGCGATGAAGGCCGCCGGTCTGGCCGCCCCGTTCGCCCGACTTTACGGCGCACGGCTGGCGCGGACACCGCTGCCGCCGGAAGCGGCGGCTCTTGCGTTCAGGATCGGGTTGCTGAGCAAGGATTACGAGGCCGTCGCCGCCGCATATGAACCGCGAAACGCGGAGGAGACGCTGCTGCGCGCGCTGGCCCGCGGCGATGCAGGCGGCCTTTCCGCCGCCGATCCCCGTGCCGCTGCGGTGATTCGCGCCTTCGGCCCCGTCGATCTTGGACCCGCGATGCGCCTGCGTCTCGAACAGGGCCATCTGGGGGAGGCCATCCTGCATGCCATTGACCGGATCGCGGCGGGCATGCAGGGCGAGATCGAGGACGTGACCGAGGGGCTGGCGCTGTTGCGCCGGGTCGGGCTGGAAACCACGGCGCGCCGCGCAGCGCTGGAACTGCTGGTGCTGGGGCGTCGAAGATGACCCCCGAGGCCGCCCGCTGGATCACCACCTTTCTCGAGGCGCAGGCGGCCGAACTGGACGCCGCCGCCAACACGCAGGCCGCCTATGCCCGCGACCTGAAGGATTTCACCACCTGGCTTGAACGACACGGGATTGCGCTGGCCGGGGCGACCCGCGCCGATGTCGAGGGATACCTGGTATTCTGCGACGCACAGGGGCTGGCCGTGGCCACGCGGGCCCGACGGCTGTCGGCGATCCGGCAGCTTTACCGTTTCGCCTATGAGGAAGGCTGGCGCGACGACAATCCGGCGCTGCAGATCAGGGGGCCGGGCCGCGCGAAAAGGTTGCCCGGCACATTGACCCATGACGAGGTGGACCGCTTGCTGGAGGCTGCCGGGACCGGCCGCGACCCGCTGCGCGACACCTGTCTGATGCAGCTTCTCTATGCCACCGGAATGCGGGTGAGCGAGCTTGTCTCGCTCCCGGTCGCGGCGGCGCGGGGCGATCCGCGGATGCTGTTGATCCGGGGAAAGGGCGGCAAGGAACGGATGGTGCCGCTGTCGCCCCCGGCGCGCGTCGCGCTGCGCGACTGGCTGGCGCATCGGGATGCGGCAGAAGAGCGCGCCAGGACGGACGGCAAACGCCCCAGCCCCTTCCTGTTTCCCTCCGGCGGAAAGACCGGGCACCTGACGCGGGTGCGCTTTCACGGTCTGGTCAAGACTTTCGCCCTTCGCGCGGGGATAGACCCGGGCCGCGTATCACCGCATACCCTGCGCCATGCCTTCGCGACGCATCTTCTGGCTGGCGGGGCCGATCTGCGGGCGATCCAGACCCTGCTGGGCCATGCCGATGTCTCGACCACCGAAATCTATACCCATGTGCTGGACGAACGTCTGAAGGCGCTGGTGCTGGAGCATCATCCGCTGGCCGGCGACTGACGCCCCCCCTTGAACCGGTCTTCGCCGCCACGCATAAGGTTTCGACGAACGCATTCGGGAATGAACGATGGATAGCGCGCCCCTTTTCGATATGGCATTCTGGTTGACCTGTGGCGGGATCCTGCTGCTTCTGGTGCTCTCGGCCTTCTTTTCGGGCTCGGAAACGGCCCTGACCGCGGCCTCGCGCGGGAAACTGCGCGCGCAGGCGGACAAGGGCTCCAGGGGGGCGCAGACGGCGTTGTCGATCACCGAGGACAACGAGCGGCTGATCGGCTCGGTGCTGCTGGGCAACAACCTCGTGAACATCATGTCGGCATCGCTGGCCACGGCGCTGTTCACGCGGATGTTCGGCGATTCCGGCGTGGCGCTGGCGACCTTGGTCATGACACTGCTCGTTCTGGTCTTCGCCGAGGTGCTGCCCAAGACCTACGCCATCACCAGCCCCGAAACCGCGGCGTCGCGCGTGGCGGCACCCATCCGGCTGATCGTGCTGCTGTTCTCGCCGCCGGTCGCGGCAGTGCGCCTGTTCGTGCGCGGGATGCTGGCGCTTTTCGGCGTCAAGACCGACCCGAACAGCCATATTCTGGCCGTGCGAGAGGAAATCGCCGGGGCGCTGCAACTGGGCCATTCCGAGGGCATCGTCGAGAAGGAGGATCGCGACCGCATTCTCGGGGCGCTGGACCTGGGCGACCGGACGGTGGAGGAAATCATGCTTCACCGCTCCAAGATCGAGATGCTGGATGCCGAAGAGGACCCCGAACTTCTGCTTTCGCGCTGTCTCGAAAGCCCGCATACCCGCCTGCCCGTGTTCCGCGACGAGCCCGAAAACATCGTTGGCGTCATCCATGCCAAGGATCTTCTGCGCGCGATGAACAAGCTGATGCGCGGCCCCGAGGCATCGCCGGATGCGCTGAAGAAATTCAGGATCCTCGACGTGGCAATGAAGCCCTATTTCGTTCCCGAAACCACGACGCTGGACGACCAGATGCGCGAATTCCTGCGCCGGCACACGCATTTCGCGCTGGTGGTGGACGAATACGGCGCATTGCAGGGGCTTATCACCCTTGAGGACATCCTGGAAGAAATCGTAGGCGAGATCACCGACGAGTTCGACCCCGATTCCGAGCATGCGATCGTCACGTCCGAGGATGAGGGGCATTTCATCGTCGACGGCGCCATGACGATCCGCGACCTGAACCGCGCGACCGACTGGAACCTGCCCGACGAAGAGGCGAATACCGTGGCGGGGCTGGTCATCCACGAGGCGCAGGCGATCCCGAACGAGGGGCAGGTCTTCAATTTCCACGGCTTCCGCTTCGAGGTCTGCGACCGCAAGGACAACCGCATCACCAGGCTGAAGATCCGGCCGCTGTAAGGCCGGAGCGCCGCTCTGCGCGCCCCCCTGCCCCGCCGTCGTGCCGGCTTAGCGTCCCTTGAACAATGTCCCGAACAGGCCACGCACGATGCGCCGTCCCGTGGTTCCCTTCAATTCCTTCACCAATGCCGCGCCAAGTGCGGACCCCAGCGATTCCGGATCGCCTGTCCTTTGGCGGTTGCGGCCACCCGAATAGCGCCGGGCGGTATTGAATTCACGGTCCGCCAAGTGATCCGCCGCGACCTGTTCTGCCGCTTTCGCCGCCGCCTCGGCCCGCCCGAGCAACACCTCATGCGCCGAGTCCCGGTCGACGGCCCGATCGTATTTCGCCGCCATTGGCGAGGCGGCCATCAACGCCGCCCTGGTATCCGCGTCGATCGGCCCGAGCTTCGACCCGGGCGGCCGGATCAGCGTGCGTTCGACCATGCCCGGCACGCCCTTGTCCTGCAGCATCGACGTCACGGCCTCGCCGGTGCCGACCTCGCGGATCGCCTGTTCGGTCGAGAAGCGCGGGTTTTCGCGATAGGTCCGCGCCGCCTGTTTCAACTGCGCGTGGTCGTTGGCGGTGAAGGCGCGCAGCGCGTGCTGGACCCGATTGCCCAACTGCCCCAGCACATCCGCGGGAACATCGCCCGGATGCTGGGTGATGAAATAGACCCCGACCCCCTTGGAGCGGATCAGCCGCGCCACCTGCTCGACCTTGTCGATCAGCGCCTTCGGGGCATCGTCGAACAAAAGATGCGCTTCGTCGAAGAAGAAAACCAGCCTCGGCTTGTCCGGGTTGCCGACCTCGGGAAGCGATTCGAACAATTCAGACATCAGCCACAACAGGAATGTCGCGTAAAGCCGGGGCGCGGCCATCAGTTGATCGGCGGCCAGGATGTTCACCTGCCCGCGCCCGTCGGGCGCCAGCCGCATCAGGTCGGCCAGGTCGAGCGCCGGTTCGCCGAACATATGGGCCCCGCCCTGGTTTTCCAGCACCAGCAACCGGCGCTGGATTGCCCCTATCGACGCGGTGGACACATTGCCGTAGCGCAGCGACAGATCCTCGCGGTTCTCGCCGACCCAGACCAGAAGGGACTGAAGGTCCTTCAGATCCAGCAGCGCCAGGCCCTGCTCGTCGGCGGCGCGGAAAGCGATGTTGACCACCCCCTCCTGCGCCTCGGTCAGCTCAAGCAGGCGCGACAACAGCAACGGCCCCATCTCGGCCACCGTGGCGCGGATCGGGTGGCCCTGTTGCCCGAACAGATCCCAGAAAGTCACCGGAAAGGCACTGTATTGAAGATCCAGCCCGATCGTCGCCGCGCGTTTCATGAACGCTTCATGCAGCTTGAACCCGTCCGAACCCGCCGTTCCGATCCCCGACACGTCGCCCTTTACGTCCGACAGGAACACCGGAACCCCCGCGGCCGAGAACCCTTCGGCCAAGACCTGCATCGTTACCGTCTTGCCGGTGCCGGTGGCCCCTGCGATCAACCCGTGCCTGTTGGCCAGGTCCAGCCGCAGATATTGCGGTGTGCGATAGCCCTCTGCGCCGCCGCCGATGAATATCCCTTTGTCCACGCCCGTCTCCTTCGCTGACCGCGCGCCCCGAGAATACATTCTTAACCCCGTTGCGCCAGACTGGTCCGTGCCACCGCGACATTTCTTTCGCAGCGGCGGGACTTCCTCCCTGTCAGACTGGCCGTGCCACCGGGCACGGCCCTTTTTTTGCCTGGCCCCATACCGATTTCTGGGTAGGATTTTCCATGTTGACGGGTGGGGGCAAACTCCGTAGCGTCGCCTCCAATGACGAAATCGGCCAGTCCGACAGGGAAAAAACCAATTGAAAAGGGGCCGCTGGACGGTCCCTTTTCTTTCGCATGCGGGGACGCAATGTCGGCGGAACCCGGCCCATCGTTCGGGTTTACGTCCTGACAGCCGGACCTGTGCGTGGTAGATGCCTGTCTGGAACGCAAGACCAAATCCGAAGGAATGACATGCGCGACATTTTCAAGACCCTGAGTTGCCTCGCCGCCCTTGCGCTGGCCGGTCCGGCCATGGCGCAGCAGGATGACCCCCCCGTCGAGCCGGCGGCTCCATCTGCGGGGCAGGCCGCTGACCCGACGCTTTCGATGGGCCAGGAAACTGCCGAAAACGGTGTCGGGACGCCCTATGTAAAGCAGGAATTCGAGGCGTGGGATCTGCGCTGTGTCCGCGCCCCGGAAGGAGAGCAGGAACCTTGCCAACTGTATCAATTGCTTTCCGACGATCAGGGTAACGCCGTTGCCGAGATCAGCGTTTTTCCGTTGCAGTCGGAACAGGCAGCAGCCGGCGCGACCATTGCGACACCGCTGGAAACCCTGCTGACCAAGCGCCTGCGCGTTCAGATCGACGACGGCGCGGTCAAGCGCTACGAATTTACCTGGTGCAGCCAGACCGGATGTTTCGCACGGATCGGCCTGACAGAAGAAGATCTGGCGGCGTTCAAGCGCGGGATGGAGGCCAAATTGACAATCACGCCGGTCGCGGCCCCCGATCAGGATGTCACGCTGACCGCCTCGCTTTCAGGCTTCACCGCAGGATTCGATGCGCTTCAGGCCACGACGGGTCAATAACCCACCGGCATTGGTAAAATGCGCCGCCCGGATCGGGCGGCGTTTTTCGTTTCCACGCCCAAACGGTCGCGGATCAGACGCGGCGCAGCGCCAGCACCGCATTCAGCCCGCCAAAGGCAAAGGCGTTCGACAGCGCCACCTCGACACGGGCCTCACGTGCCTCGTTGGGCACCACGTCAAGCGAGCATTCCGGGTCGAATTCCTCATAGCCTATGGTGGGGGCGACGACCCCGTCCCTGAGCGCCATGATGCAGGCCAGAAGCTCGACCGCGCCGGTGCCGCCGATCAGGTGCCCATGCATCGACTTGGTCGAGGAAATCATCAATTCGTCGGCATGCGCCCCGAAGACATCGGCCACGGCGGCGCATTCGGTCTTGTCATTGGCGGCCGTGCCCGTGCCATGGGCATTGATGTAACCGACCGATTCAAGGGTAACGCCGGCATCGCGAACCGCACCGGAAATGGCACGCGCCGCCCCCTGCTTCGATGGCATGACAATATCGGCGGCGTCCGACGTCATGGCAAAACCCACGACCTCGGCCAGGATATCGGCGCCGCGCGCGCGGGCATGTTCATACTCCTCGAAGACGAAAATCGCCGCGCCCTCGCCCTGCACCATTCCGTTGCGGTTGGCACTGAAAGGCCGGCAGGCATCGCGCGACATCACGCGCAACCCTTCCCACGCCTTGATCCCGCCAAAGCACAGCATGGACTCGGCCCCGCCGGTCACCATCACCCGGCTTGCGCCGGACCGCACCAGCTGAAACGCCTGACCCATTGCGTGATTTGACGACGCGCAGGCGGTTGCGACCGTGAAGCTGGGCCCCTTGAGGTTGTATTCCATGGAGACATGGCTGGTCGCCGCGTTGTTCATCAGCTTCGGCACCACGAAGGGATGAACCCGGTTCTTGCCGTCCTCATAGACCGAGCGGTAATTTTCGTCCAAAGTGTTCATCCCGCCGCCCGAGGTGCCCAGCACCACGCCGGCTTCGGCCGCCAACTGCCCCGAAAAACTCAGCCCCGACTGTTCGATCGCTTCACGCGCGGCCAGCAGGGCGAACTGGGTGAACCGGTCGTAAAGCGCGATCTTCTGACGATTGAAATGCTCTTCGGGGTGATAGCCGATCACCTGCCCGCCGATCCGGATCGACAGCCGCTCGACATCGCGCATCACCAGATCGCCGATGCCGCAGCGTCCTTCGCGCATCGCCTCCAGCGTGGGCCCGACCCCGTGACCAAGCGCATTGATCGTGCCCTGGCCGGTGATGACGACGCGCTTCATGCCTTCTGTTCGGCCACCAACCGCTCCACTGCGGATGCGATTGCAGCCACAGAGGATATGTCGAAATCGCTTTCGCCAGGGTCGTTGGCGTTGAAGGGAACCTGGATGTCAAAGGCCTCTTCGATGGCGAAAATCGCCTCGACCAGCCCCATGCTGTCGATACCCAGTTCCTCCAGGCTGTTGTCCATGCCCACATCCGCAGGCTCAAGCACGGCCTGTTCGGCGATGATCTGGACGACCTTCTCCGTGATGGTGTCTGACATGGCGGCCTCTCCTGCTTCCGCGTTGCCGAGGATTTAGTCCTTCTGGCCGGTCTTTGAAACCGCTTTTTGCAGTGCCGCCACCTGTGCGAATAGTCGCGGCAGTCGGCGCAAAGCCTTGTATCCCGCCACATGGGTTTCCATCTTGACCGCCGGATAGCCGATCATCGCCCGCCCGGCCGGAACGTTCGACAGGATCTTGGTGCCGCCTCCCGCCACCACGTCATCGCCGACCATCAGGTTGTCGGCAACCCCGACCTGACCGCCCAACACGACTCGATCGCCCACGGTGGTCGATCCGGCGATACCCACCAGCGCGGCGAACAGGCAATCATCGCCGACCACCACGTTATGCGCCAGATGCACAAGGTTGTCGATCTTGGTTCCATTGCCCAGGCGCGTATCGCGGATCGTACCCCGGTCGATGGTGGCATTGGCACCAACTTCCACGTCGTCGCCGATCGTCACCGATCCCAGCGAATGGATACGAGTCCAGCGCTGACGTGCGACCGTCTGCGCCTGGCCCATGGATTCGCGCACAGTCTCGACCGTTGATTTCTCGGGCGTCACGAAGGACATGCCGTCAGCCCCGATCACCGCGCCCGGCTGGGCGATGAAACGCGCGCCGATTTTCACGCGCGGGCCGATTGTGACCCGAGCCAGCAGCAGCGCGCCATCGCCGATCCGGACATCCTCGGACAGAACGCAATGCGCGGCTATCCGGGCGTTTTTACCGATCCGGACGCGCGGCCCGACCACCACGAAGGGGCCGATCGCTGCATTCACGCCAACTTCGGCAGTCGGATCAATGACCGCGGAAGCGTGGATTCCCGGCGCAATCCCGGGGCCGGGGTCCAGTGCCGCCGTCAGGCCCGCAAGCGCATAGCGCGGCCGGGGAACATAGATCGCCGCCTCGAGCCCCAGCGCGCGCCAGTCCGCCCCGTCCCACAGGATCGCCGCCCTGGCCGCGCCGCGGGCCAGACCTTCGGCATATTTCGGATCCATCGCCAGCGCCAGGGCGGTGGCGTCCGCGTCGGCGGGTTCGGCTGCGCGACTGATAGGGAGGTCGGTCGCACCTTCGGCCCGCGCGCCCAGCGCGTCGGCGATCTGCTTGACGGTGTGATCCATCCAATCCCCTTTTGCGGTCGAATCCGGCGCGACGTCACTGCCTGCCCCGGGCGTTCCGCCGGAGACTTAGCTGCGAACCGCGCGCAGCACCACCCCGGCATCGCGCAGCGCATCGAAAATCCTGGCGTCACGGCCATAGATGTCGTTGCGATACTGGACCCGCCCCTTCGCCCGGGTAAACGCCGTACGATAGATCAGGTGCACCGGCAGCGGGGTTTTCAGGTTCACCTGTGTCTCGCGCCCCGTGGCCAACAGCGACCGGAAATATCCAACGGGATCGGCCTGCTGCCCTGCCAGAAGTTCATAGGCGAACTCGAACGGGTCGTTAAGCCGGACGCAACCATGCGAAAAATCGCGTTCCTCACGCTGGAACAGGGATTTCTGCGGTGTGTCGTGCAGGTAGATATTATAGCGGTTGGGAAACATGAACTTCACCAAACCCAGCGCGTTGCTGCGTGACGGAGGTTGCTTGAGGTCGAAGGGGAAGTTGCCCGGCGTTAACCGGGTGAAGTCCACTGCATTGCGGTTAACCACCCGGCCGCTTGCGTCATACAACCGAAGATGCCCCGCCGCGTTCGGATTTTCCTTCATCATGGGCAGGTATTCCTTGACCGCGATCGAACGGGGAACATGCCAGGTCGGATTGATGATCATGTGTTCCATCGTGTCCGAGAATTCGGGCGTTCGCCGGTCATGGCTGTTCAAACCGACGACAGATCGGGTCATGAACTTCACCTTGCCATTCTCGACAAGCCGGACATGGAAATCGGGGATGTTGACCAGAACGTGCCGCCGCCCACGGTCGGCCCCCAGCCAGCGCTCGCGCTCCATCGCGACGATCACCTGTTGCAGGCGCAAAACCGCCGGCCGGTTGATCGCGGCCATGGTGTCCTCGCCGACCACACCGTCGCTGAACAGCCCGTGATCCTGTTGAAACAGCTGAACGGCGCGCTGAATGGCCGCGTCATAGACCGGCACGGCGCTGCGGCGCATGTAACCCATTTTGACAAGCCGATTGCGCAGCGCAACGACCCGCGGCGCGCTGTCGCCCGGTTCCAGCTTGCCGCCGGGAACCTCGGCCCCCCAACCGCCATCGCCCACGACCTTTTCCAGTCGCAGCTTTTCGGCCAGCAGGCGATTGTACTCGATGGAGGCCGGGATCAGGCTGCGCAGATAGGCGTCGGGCGTGCTTTTCGAAAAGGCCGTGATCTGCGCCTGCCGGTCCCGGCGATCTGGGCGTCGCTTGATCCCGTCGTCCAGAGTCGAGGGCTCCAGAACACCGGTCTGAATATCCCGCGCATATTGCAGGAACATCCGGCTGGCCTCGACTTCGACGCGGCCGATATCGCGCGGCGTCCGCGCCGCACGAAACATCCGAGCCAGCTTTTCATCGTCATAGCGTGTGACCGGCAGGCCGTGCAGCTGCGCCGCGTCCAGCGCCTTCAGAAAGGCCGCGCGCCGCGCCCGATCATCCGCGCCGGTCCAGAGCGTGTCGTAATCCCGTGCCTTGTAGAACTCCGCCAATGCCCGATCGCCGGCCGCGGACTCGGCCACCGCCTGTTTGTAGGCGAAACTTTGCGCGGAAACAGGCCCAGCCCAAGCAACGACCCACAGAGCGAGGGTAATGATCCCGAAAAACCGGGTGGCAAGGAGCCGGACGCTGGCGGTATCCATCAAGGAATTCTCCACGATCACTTTGAATGGCAACGGATAAACCAAGAGTGTGCGGCCCGACAGAGCCTGTCCAATAACAAACTGTTCAGGCGCGCGATTGGTGGTGCAGTGTTGCAACGCATCCCCGCTTCCTGCGGCGTGCTGCTGTTGCTCGCACGCTACATCGCGGTGATTTTTATCCATTTGCGCCGAATCTTGGCAAAATCTTGCCGATTTTTTACCTCCCCCTGCGACGCCATGGGTTCCGATCTTGGACCGGGATTCGAAATATGCGATACGAGAGGCACATTTGGGGATCACAATGCAGAAATGTCGCTGGATAGCGGCAGAGCAGCGACGGGACAGGCGCATTCGACATGACAAAGACGACGACCAGTATCACACGGCGGGGGCTTCTTGGTGCGTTCGCGGCCACCACGCTTGCCGCCGCTCCCACCTATTCCAGGGCCTTCGGCTTTCTTCGCGGTGCGGGGGACATACGGCGCATCAGCATGTATTCGGGCCGCACCGGTGAAAGCATCGACACGATCTACTGGATCGAGGGCGAATACATCACCGAAGCCCTGAAAGAGATCAACTTTTTCATGCGTGACTGGCGCGAGGACGCGGTGACTACGATGGATCCGCGAACCATCGATATCGTCACTGCTGCGCATCGGCTGCTGGACACCGACGAGCCTTATATGCTGCTGTCGGGGTATCGCACGCCCAAGACCAACGCGATGTTGCGCCGCCGCTCCGGGGGGGTCGCGAAGAATTCGCTCCACATGAACGGCGAAGCCAACGATCTGCGGCTGAACAGCCGCTCGGTGGATCAAATGTTCAAGGCGGCGATGGCCTGCAGGGCCGGCGGCGTGGGCAAATACAGCCGATCGAATTTCGTGCACATGGATTGCGGAGCGGTCCGAAGCTGGGGCAGCTAGACCGGCAAACCGGTTGTGACAATGGCGCGCCGGGGGACACCCGGCGTTTTTTTCTTTGGCCGGCGTCCTGTCACTAAATTTTAACGTGACACCCCCCTGCGCCCGCCTTATCGGACAGCGCAATCGGGCCTGAATGTTAAGGGCAGTTATTCCGAAGGAGAAGTTCGATGAAAATTGCAGTTCTTGGCGGTGACGGGTTTTGCGGCTGGCCAACGGTTCTACACCTGTCCGATCAGGGACACGAAATCCATATCATCGACAATCTGTCGCGCCGCTGGATCGATACCGAACTGGGGGTCCAGTCACTGACCCCGATGGATTCGATCCAGGAACGCTGCCGCATCTGGAAACAGGAGACCGGCAAGGAACTGCATTTCCATCTGCTCGACCTGGCGCGCGAATATGAACGCCTGCGCGGATGGCTGAGCGATCACCGCCCCGACGCGATCATCCATTTCGCCGAGCAGCGCGCGGCGCCCTACTCGATGAAATCCGATCGCCACAAGATCTATACCGTCAACAACAACGTCAACGCCACCCACAACCTGCTGACCGCGATGGTGGAGACCGGCATAGACGCGCATCTGGTGCATCTGGGCACGATGGGTGTCTATGGCTATTCCAGCGTCGGCGCCCCGATCCCCGAAGGTTATCTGGACATCGAGATCGACACCCCGGACGGGAAAAAGGCGCAGGAAATTCTTTATCCCACGCGCCCCGGCTCGGTCTATCACATGACCAAGAGCCTGGATCAGATCCTGTTCCAGTTCTATGCGCAGAATGACGGGTTGCGGATCACCGATCTGCACCAGGGGATCGTCTGGGGCACCCACACCGAGCAGACCCGGCGGCACGAGCAGCTGATAAACCGTTTCGACTATGACGGCGATTATGGCACCGTGCTCAACCGTTTCCTCATCCAGGCGGCCATCGGCTATCCGCTGACCGTGCACGGAACGGGCGGTCAGACGCGTGCCTTCATCCATCTGCAGGACAGCGTGCGCTGCATCGAGCTGGCGCTGGCCGATGCGCCCAGGGCCGGCGAGCGGGTCAGGATCTTCAACCAGATGACAGAAACGCACCGGGTGCGCGATCTGGCCGAGCTGGTGGCGAAGATGACCGGGACAGAAATCGCCTGGCTGCCGAACCCGCGCAAGGAAGCCGCCGAGAATGATCTTGTCGTCGAAAACGCGCAGTTTCTGGCGTTGGGGCTGAATCCCACCACCCTGCAGGAAGGCCTGCTGGACGAGGTGGTCGAGGTGGCGCGCAAATATGCTCACCGGATCGACCGCAAGCGCGTCCCGGCCGTTTCGGCCTGGACCAAGGACATCGCCAAGCGCGTCGAGACCGACCCGGAGGGCAAGCGGCTGAAATCGGCGTCATGAGCGCATGCGCCTATGTGACGCTCGTCACCAACGCGGATTTTGCCTTGGGTGCGAAGGCCTTGCTGCGGTCATTGAAGCTGTCGGGCAGCACCGCCGACATGGTGGTGATGCATACTGGCGGCGTTCAGGGCACGGCGCTGGCCCCGCTTGCCGACCAGGGGGCGCGGCTGGTCGAGGTCGATCTTTTGCCCACTTCCGACGCCTTCAACGCGACCCATGCGCGTGCCAAGCTGCATGCCGAGGTTCCCTTTACCAAGGGCGAGAAGCCGGCCTTTCACACGCCGCTCGACAATTTCGCCAAGCTGCGGCTGTGGCAACTCGATTATGACCGCGTCGTGTTTCTGGATGCCGATACGCTGGTGCTGCGCAACGTGGACCGGCTGTTCCACTATCCCGAGTTCTGTGCCGCGCCGAATGTCTATGAAAGCGTCGCCGATTTTCACCGGATGAATTCGGGGGTCTTCACCGCGCGGCCCGATCCGGCCACCTTTGACGAAATGCTGGCCCGGCTCGACGCCCCCGGCGCGTTCTGGCGGCGCACCGACCAGACCTTTCTGCAGGATTTCTTTCCCGACTGGCACGGTCTGCCGGTCTTCGACAACATGCTGCAATATGTCTGGTTCAACATGCCGGACCTGTGGTCCTGGGCCGACATCCGCATCCTGCATTTCCAGTATGAAAAGCCGTGGCAGGACCATGCGAAGTCTGGCCGGCTGCGTCCCTTGATCGAGTTGTGGCACGCCTATGCCGGAGACGGGCCGGTGCCGCGGCTCGACGAATTGCCGGAACCGCCCCGATGAAGCTGGCGGTCACCGGTGGCGCCGGGCTGGTCGGGCGTTTCATCGTCGAGGATGCACTGGCCCGTGGCGACAGCGTCAGCGTGCTGTGCCACCAGGCGCCGGCGCCCGGTTTCTTTTCCGGTCCCGTAACGCATGTGCCTTATGCGCTAGGGGATCGGCCAGCGCTATCGGGTTTCGACGCGGTTATCCATTGTGCCTTTTCGCATGTGCCAGGCCGCTATCGCGGCGGCGAAGGCGACGACCCGAACGGTTTCGTTTGCGCCAATCTGGATGGCTCGGTCGCGCTGTTCGAGGCCGCCAAGGCCGACGCGGTGTCGCGCGTCCTGTTTCTTTCCACCCGCGCAGTCTACGGCGCCTATCCGCCCGGCACGGTATTGCACGAGGATCTGGAGCCCCGGCCAGACACGCTTTACGGACGGGTGAAGTGGCAGGCCGAACAGGCGCTTCAGGCGCTTTCCGGCAACGGCTTCAACGGTGTCAGCTTGCGTGCAACAGGCATCTATGGCCCTGCCGGACCGGGCCGACCCCACAAATGGACGGATCTTTTCGCGGATTTCCGCGCCGGCCGGCCGATCGCGCCGCGAAAAGGCACCGAGCTGCACGGCCGCGACCTTGCCGCCGCCGCCAGACTGGTGATGGCGGCGGCGCCGGGCCCCTGGAATCTGTCCGATATTGTGCTGGACCGCCACGACCTGCTGGCAATGGTGGCCGGGCTGACCGGGATCGATCACCCCCCGCCCCCGCGCGCCACCGGGAAGGTCAGCGCCATGGCAACCGACCGGCTGCGCGCGCTTGGCTGGCGTCCGGGCGGAATGGACCTGCTGCGCGCCACCTTGCCCGCGTTGATCTGACCGGCCCGCCTAGCGGAACAGGACCAGCGCACCGGGGCTCCAGGCGATGCGCGCCTCTGCCCCGATCGGCAGCACCTCACGGCCAAAGACGTTGCGCATCGACAGCCGAACGGTTTTATCGGTGCCCTCCAGGCGAACGTCGTAATAGGTCATGTCGCCGTAATAGACGACCTCCTCGACCTTGGCGCGTGCCTCGCGGTCGGTCGCCTGCTGCCCGTCGTAGAGAATGGTCAGCGTCTCGGGGCGAAATCCCACGCTCGTCGCACCGTCACCACCTCCGCGCGGCGCCTGGTCGGACGAAATCTCGGCCCGGCCCAGCCCGGCGATCTCGATCTCGATCTTCTCGCCCGCCTCGAACAACACTTCGGCGGGCAGGAAATTCATGACCCCGATGAAGTCCGCCACCCGGCGGGTCTTCGGCCGACGATAGAGAACTTCCGGGTCGTCCATCTGCGCGATCTGCCCGTCGAACATCACCGCGATACGGTCCGACATCACCAGCGCCTCTTCCTGGTCGTGCGTGACAAGGATGAAGGTGATGCCGACCTGGCGTTGCAACTTGATAAGCTCGACCTGCATCTGTTCGCGCAGCTTCTTGTCCAGCGCCGAGAGCGGTTCGTCCAGCAACAGCACCTTGGGTTTGAGGATCAGCGCCCGGGCCAGGGCGACGCGCTGGCGCTGTCCGCCCGACAACGCATGTGCAGCGCGCGCACCATAGCCCGACAGCCCCACCATTTCCAGCGCCTCGCCGACGCGGCGGCCCAGCTCGTCCTTGGTCAGGCCCGCCCGGCGCAGCCCGAAGCCCACATTCCGGGCCACACTGAGATGCGGAAAGATCGCGTAGGACTGAAACACCATGTTGGTGGGGCGTCGGTTGGGGGCGACACCCTCCATCGGTTTTCCGTCGATCAGCACCCGGCCCGTGCTGACATCCTCAAACCCCGCGATCACCCGCAACAGCGTCGTCTTGCCGCATCCCGAAGGGCCCAGCAGCGAAAAGAATTCGCCCTCGTCAATCTCGGCATTGATCCCGCGCAGGGCGTGATAGTCGCCAAAGTATTTCTGTACATCCTGAAGCTGGATGATGGGTTTCGTCACAGAAAGCCCCCCGTGTCCTTGCCGCCGGCGCGCGCCACGCCACGCCGGCGAAAATATTCTGCCGTCGTCAAAAGGATGATCGACAGCGCCACCAGGATCGTGCCCAACGCCATCACCACCGGAATCTGCTGGGGAAAGCGCAACTGGCCCCACAGATAGACCGGCAACGTCGGCTCGGTCCCGGTCAGGAAGAAGGCGATGATGAATTCGTCCAGCGAGATCGTGAATGAGATCAGCAGCGATGAGATGATGCCCGGCATGACCAGCGGCAGGGTGATCAGGCGAAAGGTGCTCCAGGGCGTTTCGCCCAGGTCCACCGCCGCCTCTTCCAGCGACCGGTCGAGATTCTGGAAGGCGGAATTCAGGATCGCGATGGAAAACGGCGTGCAGATCAGCACATGGCCCAGAATGACGGTCCACGCCCCCAGGCTGAGGCCCAGTTGCAGCAGCACGACCAGCAACGATACCGCCACGATGATTTCCGGCAGGACCAGCGGCAGCATTATGAAGCCCATGACGCCGCGCTTGCCCGGATAGTCGTATCGCGCCGCCGAGCGGGCCGCGCAAATGCCCAGAACCGTCGCCAGAATGGCCGTCGTGACCGCGATCATCAGGCTGTTGAGCACCGCGCCGTGAAGCGCCTCGATCCGGCCCAGCTCGGCGAACCACTGGAACGTGAATCCGCGCAGGGGAAAGGCGATGATCGTGCCGTCATTGAAGGCGAATACCGGCAAGAGCGCGATCGGTGCATAGAGGAACACCAGATAGGCCAGCGCGTATATTTTCAGCCAACCGCCCCTCACTGCTGTCGCCTCAGGAACCGGCGGTTGAGCGCAACGAAGACCAACGACACGACGGTAACGATCAGCATCGCCAGGACCGCCAGCGTCGCCCCCATCGGCGCGTTGTTGAGCTTCAGGAACTGTGTCTGGATCATGTTGGCGATCATCAGCCCCTCGGGCCCGCCGACCAGCCGCGGCGTGACATAGTCGCCGATCGTGGGAATGAACACGATCAGGACCGCAGCAACCACGCCCGGCATCGCCAGGGGCAGCGTGACCCGCAGGAAGGTCGTCACCCGGTTCTCGCCCAGGTCCCGGCTTGCCTCCAGCAACGACCGGTCGATCTTTTCCAGCGCGACGAATATCGGCAGGATCGCGAAGGGGGCGAAGGCATGGGCCAAGGTTATGACAACGGCATTGGCATTATACAGGATGAAGGTCAGCGGCGCGTCGATGATCCCCAGTCCCAGCAATGTGCTGTTCAGAACCCCGTTATAGCCGAGGATCACCTTCCACAGGAAAACCCGGATCAGATATGACGTCCAGAACGGAATGGTGATCAGGAATATCCACAGCGACTTGCGCGCCGGGTCCACATGGAACGAAACGAAATAGGCGATCGGAAAGGCCAGCAGGACGGTCGCCACCGTGACCGACCCCGAAATCCACAGCGAGCGCAGCATGAGCTGGCCATAGATCGGTTCGGTGACCGCCACGCGGTAATTGGCCAGCGTCCAGCTCCGGTCGATGGTCAGGTAATCCTGCGTCCAGAAACTGAAGACAACGATGGTCGCCAGCGGTGCGGCCAGCAACAGCAGCGCATAAAGCGCGGTCGGCGAGACGAGCAGGATGCCACTCGCCGCATCCGTCCGTCGCATCCGTCCGATTTTCTGTGCAAGACTCATCGTCCGCCGTCCCCTGGCCGCGCCCGGCCTGATCATGGAAAGAAATCACCGGAGCCTCAAGACCGCTGAACCACAACAGGGCAAATTGACGGAAAAAACGGCAGGTTCGGCCCCGGTGCCCACGCGTGCAAGCCGGCATCAGCGATGCGCCGCGACGCGGCGCGATGGCCAGACCTCCAGTATGCCGGCGCACAGGACCAGCGCGCCGCCGGTGATCTCGACCGGTGACAGATGCTCGCTGGCCAGAATCCCGGCCGAGACCGCGCCGACGATGACCTCGGTCATCAACAGCAGGCCGACGCGGGCAGGCTCCAGCCGGACGGTCGCCCACATCAGGCTGGCGATCGAAAGCCCCCACCAGACCCCGCCGGTTACCAGGGCCAGCCCGAGCACCTTGCCCAAGCCAGCCATCCGCAAGCCCCCCGGCCAGGGCTCCAGAAAAGGCGCGATCATCAGAACCATCACCGATGCACCAAAGGCGAAGATGAAAGCCGCCGGCAACGGTCGCAGATCGGATTGCAACCGGATCCCGGTGGTCGCGACGGACCACATCACCCCGGCGGCCAGTGCCATCCACTCGCCGACGCCACTCGGCCACGGGGGGCCGCCATCCGCGCCCAGCATCAGGGCCAGGCCGGCCAGGCCCGCCACGATCGCCAGCAGACGCATTCGCGTCGTGCGCCAGCCCAGGACATAGCGGGCGATCAGCGTGCTCCATACCGGGGTAAGAAAATACAGAAGGATGATGATCGCGACCCGCCCATAGACCAACCCGACCGAATACAGCGCGAATGCCGCCCCGCCCAGGGCAGTGCAAACAATTGCCACGCGATTCGCGCGCGCCAGCTGATGCCGTTGAGCCACGGCGAACGGAAAGAGCACGGCCAGGGCGGAAGCGGTGATCGCGAGCGTCCCCCACGGCCCGGGCAGTCCCGCCGCAGCGATCCCGCGCACCGGCAGCCAATAGATCCCCCACAGCGCCCCCGTCGCGATGACGATGGCCGTGGCGAGCGGCGTTTCGGCAATCTTGCGCATCAGATCCAATTTTTTCTTTTCAGATTAGGGTTATATCACGAAAAAAGGGCCCACCGGCATGCGGCAGGCCCTTTCGCAAACGTATCGGCAGCGATCAGCGCTTGGAAAACTGGAAGCTGCGGCGGGCCTTGCGGCGGCCGAATTTCTTGCGTTCGACCACGCGGCTGTCACGGGTAAGAAAACCTGCGGCCTTGAGTGTCGCGCGCAGGTTGGGATCGTAAAGCTGCAACGCTTTCGAGATGCCATGCTTCACCGCGCCTGCCTGGCCCGAAAGCCCGCCGCCGGCGACGGTCGCCATCACGTCGAACTCGTCCTCGACGCCGGCCACCTCGAAGGGTTGGCGCAGGATCATCTGAAGCACCGGGCGGGCGAAATAGCTGTTGATCGCCTTGCCGTTGACCGTCACCTTGCCCGACCCGGGCCTGATCCAGACGCGGGCAACGGCATCCTTGCGCTTGCCCGTGGCATAGGCGCGTCCCAAGCTGTCGCGAACAGGTTCGCGCGGGGCTTCGGCTTCGGTGGCAAGCGCGCCATCGGCACCGGAAACGACGGCGTTCAGATCGTCAAGGGATTTGATTTCTTCGGCCATCATGCGCTCCGGGTGTTCTTCGCGTTCAAGGATTTGACATCCAGCACTTCGGGCTGCTGCGCCTCGTGCGGATGCTCCGCCCCGGCATAGACCCGCAGGTTGGTCATCTGCTGACGGCTCAGACGGTTGCCCGGAAGCATCCGTTTGATTGCCTGCGTCACCACCCGCTCGGGATGTGCGCCTTCGAGAATCTGGCGCGCGCTGCGGTGCTTGATGCCGCCCGGATAGCCGGTATGCCAGTAATATTGCTTGTCGTCGCGCTTCTTGCCGGTCATCTGCACCTTGTCGGCGTTGATGACGATGACATTGTCGATATGAGGCGTGAAGCTGGCCTTGTGCTTGCCGCGCAGGCGCATGGCGACAATCGAGGCAAGACGGCCCAGAACGACGCCTTCGGCGTCGATCAGGATCCATTTCTTGTCGATGTCCGCCGGAGTAGCGGTATAGGTTTTCATGTGTCTGACCTGTTTTGCATTGGTCGGGGCCGCGCCATGCGCGCCCGTGTTCCTGGATGGCGCAGTTCTAAGCGTTTCAATAGCACAGTCAAGACCATAAACAGATGTAAAATCGTGTTAAAACAATAGATTATAAAAACGGTATCATAATACCCCACAAACACCGCAAAGCTCGAAGGCGGCGGCGCGATCCTTCCGTCACCCCTTCGGCGGAATTGAATAGGTCAGGCCGGCCCGTGCCACCGGCAGCGCCTGCCCGTCCGAACGGATCAGCACATCCCCCACCGCAAGCACCCGCCCGAGCTTGAGCAGCCGCGCCTCGGCGATCAGATCGGTGTTGGCGGCGGGTTTGCGCATGAAATCGATCGAACAGTTGGTGGTTACCGCCAATGCCTGTGGTCCGATCATCGACAGCACCGCAAGGTAAATGGACACATCGGCCAGAGAGAACATCGCCGGCCCCGACACGGTGCCGCCGGGGCGCAGGTGCCGCTCGGCCACGTTCAGGCGCACCCGCATCGTCATCGGACCCACATCCTCGATCGTGAAATCGCCGCCCACCTGCGGAAACTCCGCTGCCAGGAATGCCTCCAGCGCCGCAATATCCATCACCGTTTTCATGCTCTTTCCCCTCGCCCCGTTGCGCCTTACACTTCACCCCAAACGGGAGGAATGACAAGATGAGCGACGAAATCCTGCTGCGCGAAGACCGCGACGGTGTCGCCGAGCTGACGCTGAACGCTCCGGCAAAACTGAACGCGCTGAGCGATGCGATGCTGGCCGCGCTTCAGGCGCAGATCGACGCG